>JAYUFT010000048.1:0-20974 GCA_043738605.1 Candidatus Dormiibacterota bacterium
AGGCCGTTCGGCCATTGGACGGCGTACGTAACGCGGCCAGGGTTGGAGGTGAGCCCATCCAGTGGAGTCATTCATTACGGTTGACGGCAACGAGGCGGCCGCACGCGTCGCCCACCGGCTGAGCGAAGTCATCGCGATCTATCCGATCACGCCGTCGACAACTATGGGCGAGCTCGCGGACGCCTGGTCGGCCGCCGGCCAACCCAATCTCTGGGGCACGGTTCCCGAAGTCATGGAGATGCAGAGCGAGGCTGGAGCGGCGGGCGCCCTACACGGGGCGCTGATGGCCGGAGCACTCTGCACCACCTTCACCGCCTCGCAGGGTCTGCTGCTGATGCTCCCCAACATGTTCAAGATCGCCGGGGAGCTGACTCCGGCCGTGTTCCATGTCGCGGCGCGGACAGTGGCAACCCATGCCCTCTCGATCTTCGGCGACCACAGCGACGTGATGGCGGTGCGCGCTTCCGGTTTCGCGATGCTGGCTTCGTCGTCAGTGCAGGAGGCGCATGACCTCGCGCTGATTGCGCATCGGGCCACGCTCGAGTCTCGAATTCCATTCCTGCACTTCTTCGACGGCTTTCGAACCTCGCACGAGGTGAACAAGATCGTCCCGCTCGCTGACGAGGACCTCCGTGCGATGGTGCCCGATGAGCTGGTCACGGCGCACCGCATGCGAGCGCTGTCGCCCGACCACCCGGTTCTCCGTGGCTCGGCCCAGAACCCGGACGTCTTCTTCCAGGCTCGCGAAGCGGCAAACACCTACTACGCGGCTGTGCCCGGAATCGTCAGCGCCGCCATGGAGCGGTTCGCACAGCTGACCGGCAGGCGCTACCGCATCTTCGACTACATCGGTCACCCCGAGGCCGACCGTGTCGTGATCCTCATGGGCTCAGGCGTCGGCGCGGCGCAGGAAGCAGTGGAAGCGCTTCTCGCCCGCGGCGAGCGGGTCGGACTTTTGAACGTCCACCTGTTCCGGCCGTTCGACGCCACCGCCTTTGTCGCAGCGCTGCCGTCGACCGTGCGCCGGATCGCGGTGCTCGATCGCACGAAGGAACCCGGAGCCACGGGCGAGCCTCTGTTCCAGGACGTCGTCGTCGCCCTCGCCTCCCGGCCCGAGCCGCCCCTCGTCATCGGCGGAAGGTATGGCCTCGCATCCAAGGAGTTCACGCCCGCCATGGCGGCCGCGGTGTTCGACGAGCTCGCCGCCGCGACGCCGCGACGCGAGTTCACTGTGGGGATCGTGGACGACGTCACCCACCTGAGCCTCGAAGTCAATCCCGGCTTCGCCACCGAGCCTGCGGACGTCGCCACCGCGATGTTCTACGGACTGGGCTCGGACGGCACCGTGGGCGCTACCCGCAACACGGTCAAGATCATCGGCGAGCAGACCGACCTCTTCGCGCAGGGATACTTCGTTCTCGACTCGAAGAAGTCGGGTTCGGTCACCACGTCGCACCTTCGCTTCGGTCCCCGACCGATTCGATCCACCTATCTGGTCCAGCGAGCCGGCTGCATCGCCTGCCACCAATTCGGCTTCCTCGAGAGGGTGGATGTGCTGGGCTGTGCGGCCGACGGCGGGACGTTCCTGCTCAACAGCCCCTTCGGGCCGGAGGAGGTCTGGAGCCGGATCCCGGTCGAGGTGCAGACCCAGATCATCGACAAGCGCTTGCGCTTCTACGTGGTCGACGCCAGCCGGGTCGCTCGCGACGCCGGCCTGCCGGGCCGAGTCAACACAGTCCTCCAGGCCTGCTACTTCGCGCTCGCCGGCGTCCTCCCGCAAGACCAGGCGATCGCTGCCATCAAGGCCGCGATCAAGCGCACATATGCGAAGCGCGGCGCAGCGGTGCTGGATCGGAACTACGCAGCGGTCGACCTTGCTCTGGCCGAGCTCCACGAGGTGACCGTGCCGGCGCGCACGAACGGCACGCTGCACGTCCGACCCGTGGTGCCGCCGGAGGCGCCGCCCTTCGTTCAGTACGTCACGGCCGAAATGCTCGCGGGGCGCGGGGATTTCCTTCCGGTCTCGGCGCTGCCCGTGGACGGCGCGTTCCCCCTGGCGACGTCCCAATGGGAGCGGCGCGACATCGCCGAGGAGCTTCCGCATTGGGATTCCACGATCTGCATCGACTGCGCCAAGTGCACTCTGGTGTGCCCACATGCCGCGATCCGGATGAAGGTCTTCTCGCCCGAGCTGCTGGCGAACGCCCCCACAGGCTTCCAGTCCAAGGAATGGAAATCGAAGGAACAGCCGGGGATGGTGATGGCCATCCAGATTGCGCCTGACGACTGCAATGGCTGCGGTACGTGCGCCGACTACTGCCCCGCCCACAGCAAGCAGGTCGCCAAGCACAAGTCGATCGACATGGCGCCCAAGGACGGCCGCATCGAGATGGAGCGGGCCAACTGGGAGTTCTTCAAGTCGCTACCCGAGTTCGATCGCACGCAGGTGAAGGTGGCATCGATCAAGGGCTCGCAGATGCTGCAGCCCCTGTTCGAGTTCTCCGGCGCCTGCAAGGGCTGTGGCGAAACGCCCTACCTGAAGCTGCTGACGCAGATGTACGGGGACCGCATCCTGGTCGCCAACGCCACGGGGTGCTCTTCCATCTTCGGTGGCAACCTGCCGACCACGCCATGGGCTGCAAATGCCGATGGCCGCGGCCCCGCCTGGGCCAACTCGCTGTTCGAGGACAACGCCGAATTTGGGCTCGGGATGCGCCTGGCGCTGGACAACTTCGCTACTACCGCGAAGAGGCTGCTGATCGAGCTTGCACCCGTAGTCGGCGCCGACCTGGCGGCGGCGATCGGCGCCGCGGACCAATCCTCCGAGGCGGGCATTGCAGCGCAGCGCCAGCGCGTGGAGAGGCTGCGCACCAGGCTGAAGGAGCTGAAGTCGCCTGCGGCGGCACGGCTCGCCGAGCTGGCCGACCATCTGGTGCGGAAGAGCGTGTGGATTGTCGGCGGCGACGGCTGGGCTTACGACATCGGGTTCGGCGGGCTCGACCACGTCCTCGCCTCCGGCCGCGACGTCAAGATCCTTGTTCTTGACACCGAGGTCTACTCGAACACCGGAGGGCAAGCATCGAAGGCGACACCGCGCGGCGCGATCGCCAAGTTCGCCGCCGCCGGCAAGCGCACGGGCAAGAAGGACCTCGGCCTCATCGCAAGCGCCTACGGCAACGTTTACGTGGCGCAGATCGCGCTTGGCGCCGACAACGCCCAGACGGTGAAGGCCTTCGCCGAGGCGGAGAGTCACACGGGACCGTCGCTGATCATCGCGTACGCGACCTGCATCGCCCACGGCATCGACATGGCCACCGGCATGTCCCACATGAAGGACGCGGTCGACAGCGGCTACTGGCCTCTCTACCGCTTCGACCCGCGAATCGAGGCGGAGGGCAAGCTTCCGTTGGTCCTCGACTCAAAGGCACCAACGATTCCGCTGCGCGAGTTCGCTGCGAAGGAAGGCCGCTACACGCTGCTCGCACGCTCCAAGCCCGAGCTGGCCGAGCGACTGATGACGATCGCGCAGGCTGATGTCGACGAGCGCCGGCGGCTTTACGAACAGATGGCTGGAGTCGAGCGTCATGCACCAGACGACACCATCGACACCGACGGACGCGCTGAGGCTCCTGCCAAGGAGCCGGAGGAGGAGCTGCCATGAGTGCAGACCTGCGGACCACCTACATGGGGATCGAGCTCGCCAACCCCCTTGTTGCGGCGGCATCTCCGCTCACTGGAACGATCGACGGGCTGCTCTCCCTGCAGGACGCTGGTGCGTCCGCGGTCGTCCTGCAGTCGCTGTTCGAAGAGCAGATCAAGCACCACGAGCTGCAGGTCGATTCGATCCTGGAGTCGTTCACAGACAGCTTCAGCGAAGCCCGTGACTTCTTTCCAGCCCTTGATAGCTACAACACCGGACCCGAGTCATACGTGCGGTTGGTCGAACAGGCGAAGGAGGTTCTGGAGATACCCGTCATCGCGAGCCTGAACGGCATCTCGCCCGGCGGCTGGACGAGGTACGCGCGGCTGATCGAGGAGGCAGGCGCCGACGCGCTGGAGCTGAATATCTACTTCGTCTCCACGGACGCGAGAGTCGCCGCCGCCGAGGTCGAGGCTCGGTACATCGACCTGGTGACTGACATCGCGGGCTCGATCTCGATTCCGCTCGCTGTCAAGATCGGCCCCTACTTCTCCTCGCTCACCAACATGGCGATGAGGCTCACCGCTGCCGGTGCTCAGGGACTCGTCCTCTTCAACCGTTTCCTCTACCCAGACATCTCGCTGCACCGGATGAAAGTCGTCCCGACGCTGCACCTGAGCTCCTCGGAAGAATCCTTGATGCCGCTGCGCTGGATCGCCATCCTGAGCGGGCAGCTGTCGGTCTCGCTCGCTGCCAGCAGCGGGATCCATTCCGCTCACGACGTGGTCAAGCTGCTCCTGGCCGGCGCAGACGTGACGATGATGGCGTCAGCGTTGCTGCGGCGTGGCCCCAACCACATGCGACAGGTCATCGGCGGGCTCCGTAGCTGGCTCGACGAGCACGAGTACGCGTCGGTGAACGAGATGAAGGGCAGCATGAGCCAGGCGGCCGCGCCCGAGCCTGGCGCCTTCGAACGAGCGAATTACATGCGCACGCTCGTCGACTTCACGGTGGCCTCGCCGGACCCGCGGCACTTCTACGCCCGCCGCGACCCCATCCCGTGGGACTAGAGGTAGCCGAGGGACGTCGAGTGGCTGGGGAGGAAGGATTCGAACCTTCAACCTTCCGGTCCAGAGCCGGCTGCGCTACCGTTGCGCCACTCCCCAACAGGCCGGGCCGCCTATTCTAGTTTGAGGGGGGGTCCTCCCCTCAGGGTGCCGGGCCTGGCGAAGCCAGCTCCCGGCCCACCCCATGCGACGCTCAATTTGGCCCCCGTCGAGCCCGGTTATCCACACTCTGTCCCCAGGCATGCTCGGGTCGCCTGCCGCCAAACTGTCGCCTGCTTACGGCCCATTTGCAATCAAGCATTCCCTCGGGCTGCAAGCGCGAGGACGGTCCAGGTCGTGCCGCTGACCACCGATCCTCTCGCGGCACGGGCCGCAGCCCTACGCCAATCCACAGGTGCCTAGTCCCGGTCTTGGGCCCCCGTCCGGGAACGCTCGGTATGCGAGCGTGAGGTCATGCGGATGGACAGCGGAGGCGGCGGCCCCATCAGCCGCTCGAAACCGGCCTCGAGCAGCGCCTTGGCGCGGTAGAGGTTGATCGCCCAACCGACTCCGAAAACCCTGTCGCTGAAAAGTGAATCTGACGAGGGGTTCCAGTACGCATCGCGAATCTTGTCCCACGACGGAACTCGAAAGTCATACGGAACGGCGCCAAGAACTCGACCGTGCCAGTTGCGCTCCTCTTCCGGCTTGGCCAGCTCAGTCGCGACTGCGCCGACCACCAGCGCGATCGCAGCGAGACGGACGAGCCGACGTATACCCCGCAAAGTCCCCATACTTCAATTGAAGCGTAGTTCACAGTAACCGTGCACGTTTTGAAACCGTTCCTGCAAGCGGGGTAGATGGCCACAAGGCTCCAATCCACGACACGACTGCTTCGGTGGTTAACGCCAGGTCTCGAGATCAAACGTTGGCTTCTGCTCCTCATGTTTGCGGAGCTGGTGCTGGTGCTCGGGTTCGCCTACGGCTTGAAGGCTCTGTACAGCACCCTCGAGCTGCCCGGCCAGTTCTACTGGATAACCCTTCAGTTCCTTCCGTACCCGATTCGCGCGCTGATTTTCGCGACCCTGGGGATCGGCCTGCTGATCTTCAGCTACTTGAAGCTCACGCAATCGGTGCTCGGGCCTTTCCTGCCCGGCAACAGCTCGAGCAGCATGGTCGAGGTCATCCACGCGTTCCGGTTGAAGAGCCGCGGCCCCCGCATCGTGGCGATCGGGGGCGGCACCGGTCTCAGCTCATTGCTGAGAGGCCTCAAGGCTTACACCTCGAATCTCTCAGTGATCGTCACGGTCGCCGACGACGGCGGCAGCTCGGGGAGATTGCGCGACGAATACCGAATCCTTCCGCCTGGCGACTTCAGGCAATGCCTCATCGCGCTGGCCGACGCCGAGCCGCTCATGAAACAACTCTTTGACCATCGCTTCAAGGAGGGGTCCCTCGACGGCCACTCCTTCGGCAATCTCTTCATCATGGCGATGGCCGATGTCACGGGAAACTTCGAGCGCGCGCTGCGCGAATCGGGCAAGGTGCTCGCGGTCAAGGGCACGATCATCCCGTCGACTCTCCAGGACGTCACGCTGGTCGCTTCCATCAACGGCCACACGGTGGAGGGCGAGTCGAAGATCCCGAAGCAGAATGCGCCCATCAGCCAGGTTTTCCTCAAGCCCGACGGCGCGCTGCTGAACCCCGAAGCCTTGCAGGCGATCATGAATGCCGAGCTGGTGGTGATTGGTCCAGGCTCGCTTTACACGTCAATCCTCCCCAACCTGCTCGTCGAGGGCATGGTCGAGGCGATCAAAGCTTCACCGGCGCTTAAGGTCTACATCTGCAACCTCGCATCGCAGGAGGGAGAGACCGAAGGTTACGACGTCAACGATTACCTGCGCGTGCTCCACGAGCACGTTGGCTCGAACATCTTCGATTTCGTGCTGGTCAACTCGAACAACTCCTACACGCCAACGGGCGGCCAGTCAAAGGTGATCTTCCGACCCGAGGATTCGACAAGGCATCCAGAGGTGCGCTTTATCGGAGCTGACGTCGTCAACGTACGGATCCCCTCCCACCACGACCCGGACAAGCTCGCCCGGGCGATCATGCGGAAGGTGTGGCGGGCGTAGCGCTCGCAGCGCGTTTGCGCCAGTGGCTGACGGTCTCGACGATGATCGCGGCGGCGGCGACATAGGGGATCGAAGCAAGCGCGTCGACCACGTAGTGCTCGCCGAGATAGACGATCGACAGGACCACCGCCGCAGCCCATAGGACCAACGCCACGGACAGCAATCGATACCGCTGCCATGCGTAAACGGCCGCAAGCATCGGAAAGGCGGCGTGCAAGGAAGGGAAGGCTGCGAAAGGGTTCGGGTTGAAGCTGTGGTAGATCGGCGTGACCAACGTGTAGCCCCACAGAGACCGGACTGTCTGATCGTTGATCTTGACGACGTCGTGCAGTTGGTACCAGGGCGGCGCGCTGGGCCAGAAGAGATAGGTGATGAAAGCCAGGAGGCACATGAGAAGCAGTGCCGCGACGAATCGCCAGTAGTACTCACGGCTGGTGACCCAGAACACAAACCCGACCACGATCGGCAGCACGAAGTGCATGAAGTAGAACAGCATCGCGACGATGTCCTGGACCCCGACCACCCCAGGGTGATAGAAGTCGTGCTGCAGAAGGAGCGTCGGAATCGTGCCCCCAAAGACCCAACGCTCCAAGCCCGAAAGGTCATGCGGTTGAAAGTCGGTCTTCGCCGCAAAGCCTCTCATCGCCTCGTACGCGAAGAAGAGCAGAAGGAACGGGGTCCAGTCGGCAACGAAATTCCGGCCGCGTCCAAGCGCTACGGCGATGACGAGCAGGACGAGCAACACCCACTCCGGCTCGATCGATACGCCGCGCCACAGCATGACCCCAAAGATCAGCGCCAGGTAGACGACGCTGCCGACGAGGAGCAGTCTGGGCCGGCGCGCCCCAGCCGGCTTGGGATCAGCGGGCGCGGACAACGACCACTGCTGCGATCTCGACCGTGACCGAGAAGGGGAGTGCACTGGTTCCAACCGCCGCTCGCGAATGCTTGCCCTTCTCACCCAGGACCTCGATCAACAGGTCCGAGGCGGCGTTGATCACCTTCGGCTGGTCTCCGAATTCCGGAGTCGAGAGAACAAAGGCGATCAACTGGGCGACCTGCTCAACGTTGGCAAGCCCGGCAGCAGCATCCATCTGCGAGAGCAGATTGATCCCGCATGCACGAGCTGCGACCTGGGCCTCCTCGACGCTCACTTCGTCAGGGCAGCGTCCAGTCAAACGCTTGCCGTCCAGCATTGACACCTGGCCCGCAATGTAGAGCAGTGAACGGCCGCCTCCAATTGGGACCAGCACAGTGGGCACGTATGACGCAACTGGAGCTGGCGGCACTGGCAGCTTGAGTCCTAGTTCGCGCAGACGCTCGTGAGGATCAGTCAACTCGAGGGAGTCTAGTTCGTCAGCCACGCCGGCCGCGGAAGTGGGAGACCACCGCCATCAATATCACGATCAGCGCAACCAGTCCGATCACGACATACGGCGTCCGCGCGGAGCGAAGGAGCTGGCTGATTCCCGAAGTTCCGGCGGGCGGCGGCGGGCTGGTGCGGCTGCCGCTGGCAGCCGGGGTGGGCGTCGTGGGCACGCCCTGGGGAACGCTGCCCGTGTCGCGATAGGCCCAGAGCACGGCGACCTGGCCAGCGGGTCGGAATGTCGCCACGTACAGGATCGGTGTCTCATCGTTGGAGACCGCAAGCGCAGTCACCGAGGGCATCGGCGGTTCAAGCCAGGTGAAGTGACGCGCGGCGTCCCGGGTTCGCCACAGCCCTCCCGATGTCGAGCCTCCGCCATCGCTCGCCGCGTAGAAGCGATCGAAATGGGTGGTGACAAACGCAATCTGCGTGTAGTCCGTCGACGGCAGCAGCCCGCCGCCGCTTCTGGGTGTGAAGGAGGCGCCATTGTCGGCGGAGGTGAACAGACCCGTGTTGGTACCAACAGCCAGTGGCCTGATCGTGCTTGACGGCGGCAAAGGGCCCGAGGCCAATGATGAGATGACCTTGCCACTGATCGCGGCCCTGAGCTGAACCCAGGTGGTGCCGCTGTCGATGCTCTGAAAAAGCGGGGCGCCGCCAGTCGTGGAAGCCGCGTCGCTGCCTGCGACCAGGCGCACAGGATCATGGATCGCAGCGACCGCCAGCGCCCCGATGCTGGTGTTCTGCAGACCTGAAGATCTCCAGGCCAAACCATCGGCGCTGGCGTAGACACCGTGGTCGGTACCTGCCACCACGAGCGTCAAAGCGAACCCGAACACGCGGACGGAACGGCCTTCCAGGCCGCTTACCGGTCCCCATGTGATTCCCCCGTCCTTGCTTGCCAATGCACCGGCTCCTCTCAGGCCGGCCAGCACCAAGCCCGTTTTGCCCGGGCTGAATGCGATGGCAAGGATCGGAACGCTGCCGGTGCGTGCCATTTTCCAGGTGGATCCGCCGTCTGTGCTCCGCATCAACGCGCCGTCGGACCTGCCCGCTATCACCACCTGGTTATTGGCTGGATTGACGCCCAATGCAAAGATCGCGCTCTGGCCTTGATTCGGTAGTGGTGTCAGAGCGACCCAGGTCGATGGCGGGAGCGTGCGAGCGAGGTCAGTCACGCCTTCGGCGCCGGCTTGTGTGAGCATGGCGAAGCCGGCCCAAGCGCAGGACAGGAGCGCTACAAGCGTCGCGAGAAGACGTTGGCGAGGAAGCGACACGAGCGTGCCGATTATCACCCAAGCCGGTGGGCCAGGGGGGGTGCGCCGGGAGCTGGCTCCGCCAGGCCCGGCGCCCTGAGGGGGGAACGTCCCCCCTCAAGATGTGGCGGTGGACCTCGCGGCCAATACCGCGGCCCGGGGATGATTGCCTACAATCCCAGAGTGCTGGCTCGTCCCAAGGCCTGGCTGCACACCGTCGCGGCCTGGCTCGACCGGGCGGCATTCAGCCCGGCCTCGCTCCCCGACGACTTGATCATGGGCATCGCGCTCGCCCCGATGGTCGCTGCCGGCATCATCATCTTCAAGCTCCCCGCTCTCGAGATGCTCCTGGTTGCTCTTGCGATGGGAATCGCCGGGACGCTGTTTGCACGGTTCGTCTGGCGCCATGATGTCCCGCAGCCACAACCAAGCCCATTGATTGCCGCGCTCGTCGGTGTTGCGCTGGTCGGACCGGGATCGTCGCTCGGAATCACCATCGCGGTCGCGGCCACCGCCGTGATCCTGGAGCTGCTCCGAGCTCGCTACATTCCCGCGATTCGTGTACAGACGGGGCTTTTGGCGTTCGCCGGCCTGGCGGTTGTCTCCGGAGGCGCGCCTTTGGTCTACGTGAACCCGGCGAGCCAACGGTCATTTTTCCCCGACCCGATCGCGCTGTGGTTTGCGCAGCCAGCACTTCCGAGCTCGTACGACCCGATCACGCTGTACGTCGGCAACGTCGCGGGTCCGGTCTTCGCGACGTCGCTGCTCGCAGTCGGCATCGGAATCGCGTGGCTCGCTTACGCCCGGCGCTTGAGCTTCGGGGTCGCTATCGGATTTCTGGCGGGGGCGGCCTTCGCGATCGTGGCCTACCACTGGGATTACGTCGTGCACCTGGACAGCGGGCCGACGTGGTTTGTGGCGATGCTGCTCGCCGACAGGCGTTACCTGCCTCCGTCGTGGACGATTCGCCCCGTGCTGGGCTTCAGCGCCGGCCTGCTGAGCGTGGCGTTGCGAGTTCGTGGCTATGGGATCGAGGCCGCGTTCCTCACGGCAGCCGGCGTGCAAGCGGTGATGGCCGTGTTGGTGATCGTGCTGTGGGCGGCGTCGTTCGGGTCCGAACGGATGAAGAGGAACCGAAGGCTCCGCCAGCGCGAGGCCAACCTTCAGATTGTCAAAACCTAGGCGAACTTGATTTCGACCCAGGTCGCGCCGAGGGTCGAAGCAATCTCGTCGCCGCGGACGCGAAGCTCGGCGCGGACCTGATGTTCGCGCACTTAGCATCGAGGAGCGACGGGACTAGGGCGTACCCCTCACGAGAGTGACCACCTGGCCATCCGCCGCGATCACGTAAAGGTCGGCGTGAAAGGGTCCATCAGTCGAAAGTTGTGCAACGGTGATGATCCAGATTGCGAGGCTTGTCCCTTCGGGCTGGGCGGTGGTCCGCTGCAGCGCATACCCGACCGGCGCCGACCACACCGTGGTTCTACTGCGCCAGTTGACCACTCGAACATTTCCAGGCACCCAGCCTTGATCCGTTACTACGAGTGAACCGTCCCACGAAAACGATTCGACCCAATCCGCGAGGTGAGCAACCAGCTTTCCATCGGGACCGTAGACCGTCGAGCCCTTGCCTGTGATCGGCAGGGTGCCCGTGGTCGCGTTCTCGGCGATGTACATGCCGTCGCGGGATGCAACGACGCTCGCGGGGGAATGCGAAGCGTCGAACTTGCGGGTCCACAGGATCTTTCCGGTCGAGAGATGCACGACCCAGTACTGGGCCGTGCCACCACCACCGGACCCCTGTACGACGACTGCCCGATCCCCCAGGACGCTGCAGGCGTCCACCCTGGTCACAACCTGCTCATACACGTGTCCCACGTGGACGATGCTTCTTGGAGTCTGCCCGGGCGTGACGATCTGTAGCGTCGCCGGAACGTCGGCCCCCAGATAGTCGAACGGAACCAGCTGGCAGAACTGCCTCTCGTCGTCCGCCCAGGTGCCGCCGAAGAACTTGGCGCCATAGTTGCCGGTGGCGATCAGGTTTCCTGAGCGGTCCCGAATCTCGGTCGCCGTGGCAAACAGATTGGCCGCAGGATTCCCCGAGTCCGTGCCTGGCGAAACCGGGACGGTCCCCGAGAGTTTGGCGTCCCACGTCATCCCATCGACCTGGTCAGGCGTACCCGGATCCCCATAGAGAATCACCGGGGTGCTGTTCGGTACGTTAAGGGCCGTCCCCAACGGCGTAGGTGATTGGACCGGGCGCGGCGGACCCTGGTGCGACTGTTGAATGCCGGCGCGAGAGTAAGCGAAGGTCGCTATGACGACGGCCACGATCAGGACCGCGGCGAGGCCGGCTGCCAGCTGAATGCGGCGGCCATCATCTGCGCCGCGGGCTGCGAGTGCAGATTGGAACATCCGCTGGCGAACACCGTTCAGCTCTCCAAAGTCAACCTGGTCGTTTTCGAACGCCTCGTTCACATTGCGGCGCAGCTCGTCCATCTACGTGTCCTCCTCGATTAGATCGGGGCGCAACCGCTGGCAAGCGCGGTAAATGCGGCCCTTTGCTGCGGGCTCCGAGATACCGAGGGCGATGGCGACCTCCTCGATCGGGAGGTCGAGGTAAAAGTGCAGGAAGAGGGCTTGCCGGTCGTTCTGAGACAGCCGCGCCAGCGCGCGTGCTATGTCGACCCGTTCGATTGCGCTCGGTGATGGGCGAGCAGCTTGAAAGACCTCGGCGATTCGGGCCGTGTGAAACCACTTCGTGCGCCGAACGTTCCTGCATTGGTTGATGACGATGGCAAGAAACCAGGGCCTTAACGGCACACCGGGCCGAAGCTGGCCGAGCTTGCGCCAGGCCTTCGTCACCGCCTCCTGCGTAGCGTCCTCGGCTTCCCAGCGATCGCCTAGCATCGAATGTGCGAGCCGGAGGGCAGGTTCCACCAGCGGACCGATCAGGGCTTCGAACGCGGCCTCATCTCCCGTCCGCGCCAATTCGTAGAGCGGGCGCTCCCTTGCGGCGGTCAAGGCTTGGGCCACATAGGTCAAGACACCTCGCGAGCCGGTTTGGTTACATCAAATGCCAAAAGGCCTCAGGCGAAGAGCTCCTTGCCGCGGGTGACGAACTGGTCGCGGCGTGGGCCCGTGCCGATCAGGTCGATCGGGGCGCCGATCAGCTCGCCGATTCGCTCGATGTAGTCGCGGCACCGCTGGGGCAGGTCCTCCCAATCGCGGGCTGAGCCGATCGAGGTCTCCCACCCCGGCATCTCTTCGTAGACGGGAGTGCAGTGCTTGTAGTGCGAGATGTTCGCGATCGGGTGGTTGTGTCGCTCTCCCCGGAAGTCGTAGGCGGTGCAGATCTTGAGGAGCGGTTGCTCGTCCAGGATGTCGAGGCGCATGAGGGCGGCGCGGCCGACACCGTTGATGCGCACCGCATAGCGGGCCACTGCGGAATCGAACCACCCGATCCGGCGTGGGCGCCCGGTGACAGTGCCGAACTCGTGACCGCGTTCGCGGATCTGGTCCCCGATCTCATTGAGCAGCTCCGACGGAAAGGGGCCGTAGCCGACACGCGAGGTGTAGGCCTTGAAGACGCCAATCGTGAGGTCGACCTTGGTGGGGGCGATGCCGCTGCCGGTCAGGGCGCCACCGGCGGTGGGGTTGGAGCTCGTGACGTAGGGGTAGGTGCCGAAGTCGAGGTCGAGCATGGTCGCTTGGGCGCCTTCCAGGAGGATGTTGACTCCGCTGTCGAGGGCGTCCTGGATGATCGGAAAGGTGTCCTTGATGTAGGGGTCCAGCTGCTTTGCATACCCCATGTATTCCTCGAGCATGCTTTTCCAGTCGTAGGGCTCTGCGGCGTAGAGCTTGGCCAGGATCGGGTTCTTCACCTGGCCGACGACGAAGTCGAGCTTTTTCCGCATGAAGCCCTTCTTTTGGAGGTCGCCGATGCGGAAGCCGATGCGCCGGATCTTGTCGGAGTACGCGGGGCCGATGCCCCGCCACGTGGTCCCCAGGCGGTCGTCGCCGCGCGCCTCCTCCTCGAGCTGGTCGAAGAGCGGGTGGTAGCGCATAACCATGTGAGCGCGCTCGCTGACGATCAGGTTTTTCGGCTCGATGCCGCGCTCTCGCAGCTGGGAGAGCTCGCGCAGCAGGACGATCGGGTCGACGACGACGCCGTTGCCGATGATGCAGGTGCAGCCGGGGTAGAGGATGCCGGAGGGGATCAGCTGGAACTTGAACTCGCCGTCCTGGGTGATGACGGTGTGGCCCGCGTTGTTGCCGCCTTGCGAGCGGATGACCATCTGGGCTTTGGCGGCGAGGAAGTCGATGACCTTGCCCTTGCCCTCGTCGCCCCATTGGCCGCCGACCAGGATGATGACCATCCCGGTTATTCAGTACCGGGCTCGGGCCGGCGGGTCTCCAGGTTGTAGAAGCGGGTGTGGTCGCGGCGGAACTTGAGCTCGATGGTGCCGGTGGGGCCGTTGCGGTGCTTGGCGATGATGACCTCGGCGATGCCAGGCCGCTCCTCAGATTTGTAGTACTCAGGCCTATAAAGAAACATGACAACGTCACTATCTTGTTCAATCGCACCCGACTCTCTCAGGTCGCTGAGGATCGGGCGCTTGTCAGGACGTTGCTCGGGAGCCCGGCTCAGCTGTGAGATGGCGATCACAGGAATTCGGAGCTCGCGAGCCAGGCCCTTCAAGGCGCGTGAGATGGACGAGACCTCCTGTACCCGGTTGTCATCGCCGCGCGAGCGGCCGTGCATGAGCTGCAGGTAGTCGACCACGATCAGGTCGATGTTGTGGCGCATCTTGGCCTGCCGCGCTTTGAGCTGAAGGGTCAGCTCGTCCATCGCCGGGGTGTCGTCGATGTAGATCGCGGCCTCGCCCAGGGGCCCTAGAGCGTTCGAAACCCGGTCGTACTCGGCTTCGCTCAACTGTCCGCGGTGAAGGCGCTGAGCGTCGATCTGGGCCTGCTCTGTCAGCAGTCGCTCGGTGAGCTGCTCCTTGGACATCTCGAGGCTGAAGATGGCAATCGCCTTCTTGGACTCGAGGGCGGCGTGAAGGGCGATGTTGAGGGCCAGGCTCGTTTTTCCCATCGAAGGTCTCCCCGCCACGATGATCAGGTCTGAGTCCTTGAACCCTCCCGTCATGCGGTCCAGGTCGTGGAATCCTGACGGGACGCCGATGACCCCCTGCCCGCTCTCCATCTGCAGCGAGATCCGCTCCATCGCCGGACCCAACAGGTCGTACAGCCGAGCCAGCTCGCGCTGGTCGCGGTCGTCGGCGACGCCGAACACCAGCGACTGCGCCTGGTTGATCGCCTCCTCCGCCTCCACCGAATCGTCGTAGCCGAACCCCGCGATGTTCGAACCCGCCGAGATCAACCGCCGCTTGTACGCCTTCTCCTTGACGATGCGGCCGTAGTACTCGATGTTGGCCGCGGTCGGCACCGCGCTCTGCATCGATGCGAGCTGCGTGCGCCCTCCAATCCGATCGAGCATGCCCATCGTCTGCAGCTGCGCCGCGAGCGTGACGTTGTCGATCGGCTCCCCCGCGGCAAACAGGTCAAGGGCAGCCCGATAGACCTGCCCGTTGTTCTCGCGATAGAAGTCCTCGGGGTGCAGGAACTGCAGGACCTTGGCGACCGACAAGGGGTCGAGAAGGATGGATCCGAGCACCGACAGCTCAGCGTCCTGGTCGTGAGGTGGCACCCTCCCCGGTGAGAGAGGGATCGTCTGCATCCTGTCGGGTCCCCTATCTGTCCTGGGTGACGATCACATTGACGTGGGCGTCCACGTCGCGGTGCAGCTTCAACGGGACCTGGTGCTCACCGAGGGCCTTGATCGGCTCCTTCAAGTCGATCTTGTGGCGATCAATCTCCACCCTGTGCTGCGCCTTCAGCGCCGCGGCGATGTCCTGGTTGGTGATGGAGCCGAAAGCCTTGTCCTCCGCCCCCATCTTCAACCGCACCACCACCGTCTTGTTGTTGATCTCATCGGCCAGCGCCTGCGCCTCGACCCGGTCCTTGGTCTCGCGCTTGACCGCGGCATCCTTCAGCCGCTTGGCCTCAGCCTCATAACCCCGGCTCGCCGGCACCGCCAGCTTGCGCGGAAAAAGGAAGTTGCGCCCGTACCCGTCGGTGACTTCCTTCACGTCTCCCGCGTTCCCGATGTTAGGAACATCCTTGGTCAGCATCACCCGCAATTTCGCCTAGCCCTCCGATACCGATTGATAAGGGTCCCGCCGCCAGATGCGCCCTCGAATCCTGTTGAACAGCCGCCCACTGCCCTCTCGAGCCGCGCTGAATGTCTCGCGGAAGTCGCGGTCGAACGTGCTCTCCCCCAGCTTCAGCGCTTCCTCATGCTCGCGCCTGACGTCCTCGGGGCACGCCTCGACGAAAGTGCTCACCGCCAGCACCCCGAGGGCCAGCATGTCGAGCTCGCCCATGAGCGGCACCCAGGCCGGCAGATCGATGGGGCTGACAATCAGCAGCAGGACGCCAAGCAGAACCGCCTTGGGGGCGGCCGGCACCCGCTCGTCACGCAGCAGGCAATAGGCAAGCTTGCCATGCCTCGGCACGTCGACCAGCAGCTCTTTGGCACGCGAAAGTATCGGATGCATGGGGGCCGCAACAGCCTAACTCGTTTTGGCTGCCAAAGGGGAGCTACTTAACTTAGCCTAGCGGCATGAAAACGGCGGCCGAACCGCCGGCCGCGCCAAATCTAGGTTGGGCCAAGCATGCCGCGCTCGCGAGCTTGTGGTTTGGTTTCAACTTCCACTGGTTGCCGATCGGCTTCGTTCTCATTCAGAGCCAGCTTCGCGACCTCGTCCCCCACGATTCGTTCGGCACTTCCCTTGGGCTGATGGTCGGTGCGGGCGCCATCTTCGCAGTCGGCGTGCCGCCACTCGTGGGGCAGCTCTCCGACTATTTCTACACGCCGTGGGGACGCCGGCGTCCCGTCATTCTCGTCTGCACGATCCTCAACGTGGTCGGGCTCGGGATCATGATGACCGCCCGCAGCTACGCTCAGCTCTTCATCGGGTATCTGTGGATACAACTCTTCGCCAATGCCGCCGGTGCTGCTTACGCGGGCGTGATCCCTGACGTCGTCCCGGACCACGAGTTCGGCCGGGCGAGCGGCTTTCTTGCAGTCATGAACATGGCCGGCGGGCTCGCGGGCGTGCTGACCACTTCGGTTTTAGCAGGCGCCCACCAGCTTCTGTGGGCGTACGCGGTTATCGGCGCCGTGACGGTTCTGACGATGGTTCCTGCGCTGATTGCATCCAAGGGCGAGGGAATGACCCGCATCGAGCATGGTCCGCGAAGCCCAATCCTCGAATCGGCGCGCAAGTTCATCGCGCCGATATGGAGCGGCGACTTCGGCTGGGTGATCTTCACCCGCCTCATGGTCACCGCGGCCATCACGATCGTCGCCTACTTCCTGTCGCCCTTCTTCCACGACATCGTGAAGGTGGGCAACGCCGACCAGTTCACGTCCAACTGGCTGGGGATCGTGTTCGTGTCGGCGATCCCGTTCGGCATGACCGGCGGCATGCTCTCGGACCGCCTTGGTCGCAAGATCTTTGTCTATCTAAGCGGGGCCGCGCAGAGCCTGGTCGCCCTGATCTTCATCGCTTTTTATCCGACCCAGATCCCCCTCGTGCTCGCGCTCGGTGCGATTTACGGCCTTGGCTACGGCCTGTACTACGCGGTCGACTGGGCGCTGGCGTGCGACACGCTTCCCGACCGATCGAAGTCAGCGAAGGACATGGGCCTCTTCCATGTCGCCCAGACGCTTCCCCAGACAATCGCGCCCGCCATCGGCGGCTTCTTGCTCGACTACTTCAACCGCGTTTCGCCGAACTCGGGATACCGCGCCGTCTTCGCGAGCGCGATCGTTTTCTTCTTGTTAGGGACCATTTTCGTCAGCCGGATCAAGAGCGTCCGCTAGACGCGACCGCCGCACTGCAACCAGCGCGGCGACCCAGATCGCAATGATGCCCACCACGCCGAACTCTGCCATGAGCCGCAGCTCCACGATATCGGCGTGACCCGACACCAGCACCAGCTGGAACCAGTTGTGGCCGGGACCGATCAAAGCCCACCCCAGGGCCACCAGCCCAAGCACGACCCAGTCACGACGCCGCACCGCCCAGGCGATCAGCACGAGCATCGGGAGCAGCAGCAACACCAGGTGAGTTCCCCACGAGTAGCTCGCCACCAGCGGTCCGACCGCCACCATGGCCGCCGCTTCGAGAGCACGCCCTGACCGGTCGCCGCGAGGCCTGCGCAGCACCCAGAAGGTGATGGCCAGCGCCACCAGCGCGATGGCCGTGGTGATCACGCGCGCGAGCGGGCTCGTGTCCCTGACCGCGCCGAGGAAGGTTCCGGGATCGATGAGCCGCGCCACGGTGCCGCCTGGAGAGTGGTTCTCGAACAGGCCGGTTCCGCCGGCGAGCACCGGCGCCACCTTGAAAAGGTATTCGGGCAGGTATTGAGGGACCGCGACCAGCCACAGGACAGCGCCCGCGAGAGCCGCCGCGATGACCATGCTCCAGCGCCTGCCCCACAGCAAGAGCAGTCCGAGAGGGGCTTGCAGCAGCTTGATCGCGACTGCGATTCCAAGCGCCGCTCCACCCCACCACCGATCGCCGGCCACCCACGCCATGAGCCACACGCCGCTCAGAGCCACCAGGACGAGATTCACCTGCCCTTCGTCGAAGTTGCCGACGACGGGCTCGAACCCGATCACGACGAGGATCAGAAGCAGCGCCAGCTGCCAGTCATTGACCCCAGTGGCGCGCAACGTGGCCCACACGAAAACAATCACGGCGACCTGCAGGACGCCGATGACGATCGCCAGCTGCAGGTGAGGGTCGGCGCCCACGAGCGCCTGAAGCATCCAGGCGACAGGCAGGGGCGTCACGTACTGGGCCCCTGCCAATGGCAGCGGAGTGAAAGCCCCGGGCGTGGAAGCGCAACCCTGGATCACGCACAGGTCGTAAGGATCGTGCCCCGACGCGATGCGCGCTGCGGCCGCCAGGTAGTTGGCGCTGAAGTCCGCCGGCAGCGCGCCCGAAAGCGCGGGCAGGACCAGGGTCCGCCAGATGTAGACCGCGGCAATCGGGGGGGTCGCGATGACCAGGAGCAGCGTGCGAAAGCCACGATGGTCGAGGGGAGACCTACGACTGCGCTGAGTTGACGCCACCTCGCCGATCACCGACGCGATTATCGGTTGGTGGAGCGGGCATCAGACAAATAAACGAGGCGGCGCCTGCAGCGGACACCGCCTCGGCCGGGCTCCGTCGGGTGACACGCATTTTGGTTACTGCGCCTTGCGGCCGTTGCCTACTTTTGGAGGCCAACCCTGCGTGAACTGCGGCGGATCCGGCGTCGCTACGACCCAATTTGGCCCCTTATAGCGTCAGTGTCAAGTGGTCCGTTTTTCCAGCACGGACCGAGTCATCAATCGAGAGTTCTGGTCCTGTTCGGGAAGCGCACAATGATGCGAGTAATCCTCGCGGAGGTGACTCGCAAGTCTTGGACAAGCTCAGCTACGTTCACGGCGCCAACGCTGTCCCTCTTTTGGGCGAGACCATCTTCCAAAACCTGCACAGGACTGCGGAACGCTTCGGCCAACGTGAGGCGCTGGTGGTGGCGCACCAGGGTTATCGCGCGACCTATGCGGAGCTGATCGATCAATGCGAGGCGATCGCGCGCGGCCTGGTTGCGCGTGGGGTGCGCAAGGGCGATCGCGTTGGGATCTGGTCACCCAATCGCTATGAGTGGGTCGTGGTCCAGTACGCCACGGCGGCGATCGGAGCAATCCTCGTCAACATCAACCCGGCGTATAGAACCTCCGAGCTCGAGTACGCGCTCAACCAGTCGGGCATCAGCTTTCTAATACTGGCCGCCGGCTTTCGCCAGGCGGATTACGTGGCGATGCTCGCCGAGGTCAAGGGTCGCTGCCCGGAGCTCAGAGAGGCGCTGGTCCTGGAAGATGGCTGGGCTGCACTCAAGCGCGACGCCGAGAAAACCAGCATCGACGAGCTGCACCAGATCGAAGGCTCGCTGCAGTTCGACGACCCGATCAACATCCAGTACACCTCAGGGACCACCGGCTTTCCGAAGGGCGCGACCCTGACCCACCACAACATCCTGAACAACGGCTACTTCATCGGCGAGACCTTGAGATATTCGGAGAAGGATCGCGTTTGTATCCCCGTGCCTTTCTACCACTGCTTCGGCATGGTGCTGGGCAACCTCGCCTGCACCACTCATGGGGCGACCATGGTGATCCCCGGCGAGGCTTTCGACCCCGTTGCGGTGATGGAGACGGTCGAGAAGGAGCGGTGCACTTCTCTGTATGGCGTGCCAACGATGTTCATCGGCGAGCTCGACCATCCGCGCTTCAAGGATTTTGATTTCAGCTCGCTGCGGACCGGGATCATGGCCGGCTCGCCCTGTCCTGTCGAGGTCATGAAGAAGGTGCAGACCGTGATGCACATCCCCGAGATGACCATCGCTTACGGGATGACCGAGACCTCGCCGGTCTCGACGCAGTGCGCGACCGATGATCCGCTCGAGCGGCGTGTCTCAACAGTGGGCAAGGTGCACCCGCACGTCGAGATCAAGATCATCGACCCGGCGACCGGCAACGTGGTCGCGCGCGGCGAGACCGGCGAGCTGTGCAGCCGCGGTTACATCGTGATGCGCGGGTACTGGAACAACGAGGAGGCGACCGGTCTGGCCGTGGACGCCGCGCGGTGGATGCACACAGGGGACCTGGCCACGATGGACGAGGGTGGGTACGTCAACATCGTTGGGCGGATCAAAGACATGATCATTCGCGGCGGGGAGAACATCTATCCGCGAGAGGTTGAAGAGTTTCTGTACACCCACCCCGATGTCGCGGACGTGCAGGTGATCGGCGTGCCGTCCGAGAAGTACGGCGAAGAGGTGGTGGCCTGGGTCAAGGCGCGCGAGGGCGCGACCGTGACGGGCGAGGAGCTCGCCGCCTGGTGCAAGGGAAAGATCGCCTCGTTCAAGACCCCGCGCCACTGGAAGCTCGTCGACTCGTTTCCCATGACAGTCACCGGCAAAGTGATGAAGTTCAAGATGCGCGAGGCAGCGGTGGAAGAGCTGGGCCTGGAGAAAGCGGCAGGCATCCAAACCGCCTAGCCACCTACGGACAGTCTGGCGAGTGACGTCAGGGCGGTCCACATGTATGCGCGCAGTGACAGTGGTGTTAGTGACGGGCTGGGAAAACGGTGGCGGCGGGCGTTTGGCAGACGCCACGGCGCGTCAGCCGAGGGTGTTACGAAACTACAAACTTTCTTTCGAAACTAGGCCCTGTTAAGGGTGTGTTTCTGTTGATTCTGAATACGGATTTGGTAAAATACGAACATGCGTTCTATGGTGGAGTTCGGACACCAATCCAGCCCCGCTCAAACCCCTTTTGAGGACCTGAGCCAGGGCCTCCAGCGCCTCCGCGATGAAGAGCTCGGGGCGGTCCCGGCGGCCTTGAT
>JAYUFT010000049.1:0-2405 GCA_043738605.1 Candidatus Dormiibacterota bacterium
CTTCACCACCAAAGGAGCAGGCGGCACTGGCCTCGGTTTGGCAACCTCCTACGGCATCGTCAAGCGCCACCATGGCGAGATTCAGATCGAGAGCGAACCTGGGCGCGGCACGCGCATCATCGTGTCGCTGCCAACCGTGGCAATCGGTCGGACTCCTTCAGTGCCAAAGGATCGAAGCCTGATCCCGCCCATAGACATCCTGGTGATCGACGATGAGGAGATGGTGCGCAACGTGATCGCCGAGTACCTCCGTGCCGACGGGCATCGCGTGGACGTGGCTGATGGGCCGACGATCGGGCTTCACAAAATCAATGACGGGCACTACGACTTGATAATCACCGATCGGGCGATGCCTGACATGAGCGGTGACCAGCTGGCCCTCAAGTCCAAGCGCATTGCTCCCCATGTCCCGATCCTTATGCTCACTGGCTTCGGAGATTTCATGATCGCGCGTGGTGAATATCCGGTTGGGGTGGATGCCGTTGTCGCCAAACCGATAACTATCGATGGGCTGCGAGACGCCATCGCGGAGGTCACCAGCCGCCCGACTCCCGGCGCCGTGACGTCTGTTGCGTCGCGCTAATTTCGTCGGGCCGCCGGCTCCAATTTTGTTACGTCGGTTATTACAGGTATCCAGCCCTTTCGCCGTTAAGCATCTTGTGTTCCCTGCCGTATTGCGCCCAATCGTGGAGTTCAAGGGTGTCACCCGAGCGTACGCCGCGCGCCTGGCGCTCGATGACGTCAGCCTGGCGCTGGAGCCGGGTGAGCTGACGTTTCTGGTCGGCCCCAGTGGCGCCGGCAAGACCACCTTCCTGAAGCTGATCAACCGAGAGCTTCGCCCCACCAAGGGCGAGGTGTGGGTGGATGGCATCCCCGCTCACGCCTTGAAGGCATCGCGGGTCGCGGAGCTGCGGCGGCGCGTCGGCGTCGTGTTCCAGGACTACAAGCTGCTGCCCAGGCTGACCGCGAAGGAGAACGTCGCCTTCGGGCTCCAGGTCGGCGACCTGCGGATCTCGGACGCCGAGGCCATGGATCGCGCGCTCGACGCTCTCGAGGCGGTTGGTCTTGGGGACCGCGGTTCCAGCTTTCCGAACCAGCTGTCCGGCGGGCAGCAGCAGCGCGTCGCTGTGGCCCGGGCTATGATCAGCCAGCCGCGGGTCCTCATCGCCGACGAGCCGACCGGCAACCTTGACATGGAAACCGCCTGGCAGATCATGGCGCTGCTCGAAAACATCGCCACCTTCGGCACCACGGTGCTCGTGGCCACCCACAACGTCGAGATCGTGAGGCGCCTTCAGCGCCGCATCCTGACGCTGGTCGAGGGCCGCCTCGTGCGCGACCAGCCCGCAGGCGGGATTGGCAGGATGGAATGGCTCGCCTCGGCATCGTCGTGAGGGGTAACTCGCCGCGGGGCAGAGGCGAGATGGCTCGGGTCGTTGCCGGAAACACGCTCCGCTACCTCTTCTTTGGAGCCGCGCGCAACTGGTTCCGGAACATCGGCAGCATCGCCCCGGCCCTCGGCTCGATGACGCTCCTCCTGCTGATGGCGGGAGTTGCCGGGTTGACCGGCTTTGCGCTCAACAACCTGGAATCGGTGGAATCCGGCCAGGCATCTCTGCTTCACGTCTACATTCGCGATGGCGCCCCCAGCCCCGACCTCAACTCTCTTTGGGACCGGCTGGCCGCCGACCCGCGTGTCGCCGGGGTGGAATACGTGACGACTGCGCAGGCGCTCGAGCGAGCCCAGACCATCCCGGGCCTGCCGCAGCTCGCGGGCGCGAGCCAGAGCAATCCCTTCCCGGCGAGCCTCGACGTGCAGGTCAAGAGCATCAACGACGTGGCAGCGATTGCCGCCTACGTCCGAACGGACACCGCCGTCGATCCCGTCTACCCGACGTCCTACGACAAGGGCGCCTACCAGCGTATCCAGGCGGTGATCTTCGGCATCGCTGTGGGCGGCCTCGCCTTCCTGGCGGTGCTCGCGTTCGTGGCCGTGACGGTGACCATCAACAGCGTCAGGGCGGCCATCCATTCGCGCCGCGACGAGGTCACGATCATGCAACTCGTGGGAGCGCCGCGCTGGATGGTACGCGGTCCGTTCGTCGTCGAAGGCGCAATCACCGGAGCCCTGGCCGGCGCGGCCGCGGGTCTCGCGACGTTTGGCCTGACGATGGCCGGCATCTCGGCCGGCGCAGCCACGTTCGCTCGCTTTGCCCCCGGGGTCACCATCAGCGTTGCTGCGATGGCCGCGGTGATCGTGCTCGCGACCGGCGTCGGCCTCGGCTCGGGCTCCTCCCTGGTCAGCGTGCGAAGGCACCTGGAGTCGTGAAGGGCCTGCTCGTCGCCCTTTGCCTGGCGGTGGCTTTGCTTGGGGCCGGCCCGACCGGAGTGGCCGCAGCCTCGCC
>JAYUFT010000050.1:0-20922 GCA_043738605.1 Candidatus Dormiibacterota bacterium
GGCCGCGTCGGGGTCTAGCGCCGGCGGCGGCGGATCGGTCCAGAGGTAGTCGAGCAGATCGGCCGCGCCCGCGAGCTTGGTGATACGCGTTTTCAATGCCGGGGCGGCTCGCCTGATCGTCTCGTCGTCGAGCTGCGGTAGGAATGGCGGGAGACGCCGGGCGAGCTCATCGTCGCTGAAGGCGCGGATATATTCGCCGTTGATCCAGTTGAGCTTGTCCCAATCGAATCGGGCGCCGCCGTGCTGCACGCGCTCGAAAGAAAAGACTCGCACGAGGTCGTCAAACGAAAAGATCTCCTGCGATGTGCCCGGGTTCCAGCCCAGGAGCGCCAGGTAGTTGAGCAACGCCTCCGGCAGATAGCCCTGCTCGCGATACAGCAGCAGGTTGAGCTCCGGGTGCTTGCGCTTGGACATCTTGCTGCCGTCGTTGGCAAGGATCAGCGGCATGTGCGCGTATGCCTGTGGTCGCGCATAGCCAAGGGCGTCGATCACCATCAGCTGATACGGCGTGTTCGAAAGATGCTCTTCACCGCGGATCACGTGCGTGATCTTCATGGTGGCATCGTCGACAGGGCTTGCGTAGTTGTAGGTCGGGTAGGTATCGGATTTCACGATGATGAAGTCGCCGATTAGCCCGGAGTCAAAGCTCATCTCGCCGCGGATCATGTCGGTGAACTTCACCTCGGCGCCAGGTACTTTGAAGCGAACCGTGAACTCGCTACGGTCCTGCGGCGGATTGATCAAGCACCGCCGCGAGTACTTGTAGGGGCGCTTGTCCGCCTGCGCCTGCTTGCGTTCTGCGTCCAGCTCCTCGGCCGTGCAGTAGCACCTGTACGCCTTGCCTTCGGCGATCAGCCTGGCTGCGTGCTCCTTGTAGATGTCAAGCCGCTCCGACTGGCGGTATGGGCCGACCGGACCGCCCTTGTCGGCGCCCTCATCCCAGTCGAGCCCGAGCCAGTGCAGCCCTTCGTAGATGACCTGCTCGTACTCGGGACGGTTTCGTTCGACGTCGGTGTCGTCGATCCGCAGGACGAAGGTCCCGCCCTGCGCACGGGCGAAAATCAGGTTGTAGAGAGCGCTGCTCGCAGTGCCCAGGTGGGCGAACCCGGTGGGGCTGGGCGCGATGCGCACCCGGACCAAAGACTTCTCAGACACCGCCATATGCTACGGACAATGGGAATGCTCGCCCTTGTCGGGGGCGATGAGTTCAACCCCGGCAACGAGGAGCAGGACCGAATGCTCGCGAGCGCTGCCGGTCGCGGCGTGGCCTTTGTCGTGCCGACCGCGGCCGCGCGCCAGAAGCCTGAGCAGTCGGTCGCGCACGCCAAGGCGTGGTTTCGCCAGTTCCGCATCGAGCTCGAGGAGCTGCCGGTGCTGAAGCGTGCCGACGCAAAGTCAGCCACCCTGGCCGAGCGCGCCCGAGCCGGCGGGCTGTTCTACCTGGTCGGCGGCGACCCCGGGTGGGTCGCCGAGGTCTTGCGGGGCTCGCCAGTGTGGGCTGCGATGTTCGAGGCATGGCGCGACGGCGCCGCGCTCGCGGGCTCATCGGCGGGGGCAATGGCGCTGGCCAGCCACACGCTCGTACGCGCGAAATGGCCGAATCACGTCAACCGCCGGCCGGCCGGCGCACTCGGCCTTGTGGCGAAGACGGCGGTGCTGCCTCATTACGACACGTTCGGCCACAAATGGGTCGAGTCGGCGCAGGCAGCTGCACCGGAGCTGACTCTTCTCGGCGTCGATGAACGGAGCGCTGCGGTGTGGGACGGCTCCTGCTGGCTGGCCGCGGGGCCGGGTGCCGTCACCATCATCAACGGGGCCAAGGTCGCGCGGTTCACATCCGGCCAGAGGGTGCCGGGGCTCCGGCGGCCCGCACGTATGATTCCGAAAGAGTGATCGCCTCGGTGCTCAACCGCCCGCCCAAGAGGCTGCAGGCCGAGGTCATCCAGCTGGGCTCGCTGATGGTGCATCACATGCACGGCGGCCGCGGCACCCCTGTGCTCTTCATTCACGGCCTTGGCTCGTCCGGCTACATGGAGTGGCGTTTCAACCTCGAGCACGCTGCGGCTCGCCATCGTGTCTACGCGCCCGACCTGCCCGGGTTCGGCCGGACCGAGAAGCCCCGCGCTCGATACGGCGTCGAGTATTTCACCAGGTTCATCGAGCGCTACATGGACGATCGGGGCCTGCGATCGGCCGCAGTCGTCGGGGCGTCGCTGGGTGGCCGAGTCGCCCTGGAGCTTGCGCTGCAGCACCCAAAGCGCGTTCGTAAGCTGGTCCTGGTGAATGCGTTGGGGCTCGGCCGCCCGAACGTGCAGCTCTCGTATGGCTTGTTGACTCTTCCCCGGCTGGGCGAGGCGTTCATGAAGGTCGCCGGCGACGCCGTGCGATTGGCGCCGCGGCGGGTGATCCGCCGAGTCGCGGCCAGATACGTCGGCGCCAAGGGTGACTTGAACAGGACGATGGACGACCACTACTTCGCCAACCTGCGCGAGCTCTACGCTGCCGAGGGCTACCCCGATGCGTACCTGGCCACCATTCGGTCGCTGATGACGCCCAAGGCTTTGTTGGGCGCCGAGTACGACCTGTCGAGAAGGCTTGAAGAGATCAAGGTGCCGGTACAGCTGATCTGGGGTGACAACGACCCGCTTTTCCCTTTGGCTCATGCCGCCAATGCGCACAGGTTGATCCCGCACTCGCGGTTGGCGGTTCTGGAGGGCGCCGGCCACACTCCTCAGGCAGAACGCCCTGAGGAGTTCAACCGCGTCCTGGAAAATTTCCTCGCCTCCTGAGGACGGAGGCCGGCGCGGGATGCTCGACGGATCTTCGGCGCCCATGCGGGCCATCTGTGTTGTTGCCGCCTCCGCTGCTCACTACGCGTATGTCAAATACGCTTCGCTGCGCTGCTCGGCGGCGCCTAGCATCTGACCCACCTGGACACCGAATCTCTCGCCGAGCCCCCGAGCCGGCCTCCGGCTCAGCACAAGTCGTACACCGGGCCGGAATACCGGGCGCTGGTCGACGCCCCCCTCGACCCTCTCGTCCATCCGGACCCGCAGCACCCGCCGCGCCTGTATCGGATGGTTCGCCGGTTTGTGCGCTGGCTCGTGCCGAAAATCTTTCGAGTCACCGTCAGCGGGCTCGAGAACCTCCCGACGCCGCCATACATAATCGCCGCCAACCATCAGGCCTGGTTCGACTCGGCGTTCATCATCCCGTTCTTCCCAGAGTCCCCCGTGATCTACACGATGGCCAAGCGCGAGACGGTATTCAACCGCGGGTGGAAACAGCGAATCCTGCCGTTGATCGGAGTGTTCCCGATCTCACCCAGCCAGGGGCAGCTTGACGAGGCTGGGCTGCGGACCGTCTATCAGGTCCTCGCCCGAGGCGGCGTCGTCCTGATGTTTCCTGAGGGCCGCTACTCGCGCGGCCGCGCGCTGCGTCCGCTCAAGGTCGGCATCGGCCATTTCGCTCTGCAGGCCGGGGTGCCGATATGTCCCGTGGCTGTGCGCGGCACTGACGTGCTGCGGCCGTTCAGCCGGGTGGATGTTTCCATCGGCCCGCCCGTCCAGCCCGACCCTCCCGCCTGGTGGTCGTTGAGCCAGCGGGTTGGGCAGGTGGTCGAGAGCGTCCAGCGCGCCATCAGCAATGGCTTGAGGCGACCTCGCGGCTGAAGGCTGAAGGCGCAAACGCTAGTATCCGGAAGCTTTGCATCTGGTCATTGGCGCGGGCGAGTTTCTGGGCGATCACGTCACGCACGCGCTGGCGGCCGAAGCGCCGGTCATATCTCTGAATGCCGACGCGGATGACGAGACGCTGAACGACGCGATCAGCGGCATCGACGTCGTTCACATATGCGCCGACACCTGGCCGCCGGCTCACAAGCTCCGTTACCGCCAGGCCGTCCCTCCTCTGTACAAGCGCCTGCTCGAAGCAGCGCGTCATGCCCGGGTGCGGCGCATCGTTCACGTGTCGACCGCCGATGTCTTTGGTCCGGACCATTCCGTCCGCATCACCGAAAAGACCAAGGTGCACCCGGTCCATGCGTACGAACGTCTGAAGCTGTTCGAAGAGCAGTGGCTCCTCAAGGCGGCGCAGGATCTCGAGATCGTGACCCTGCGACCGGCGCGAGTGTTCGGCGCGGGGGAGGAATGGATTCTGCCGCGATTGCTGGCCGCGCTCATCAAGGGTCGGCTGTGGTTGCCGGGCGGAGGACGCACCCGGCAGACGTTTGTGTCGGCCGGCGACGTGGGTCGCGCCTGCCTCGCCGCCGCCGACCGTGGCCGCCCCGGGCACAGCTACCTGGTCGCTGGATTCGATGCCACATGGCGCGACCTGGCCGAACTGGCGGCGAAGTCAGTGGGGATCGAGCCCGAGATCTCCTCCATGCCTTACGACCTGGCGTACCTGAAGGCCCTTGCCACCGAAGCCGTGACCGCTCGAGGGGCGGTGGTGTGGCCCGGTATCTACGCAGTCGACGTGCTGGCCAAGCCTCATTACTACGACGACTCCCACTCACGCCGGGAGCTGACCTGGTCGCCATCGGTCGGCAGCTTCGAGCAGGAGATGCCCAGGATGGCGTCTTATCTGGCCGGGGTGGCCGACCACCTCTCCAACGCACTTAATAGCAAGGCGCGGGGGAAGAGTCCCTCCCGCGGCTCCGTCGCGGAGACTCCAGTAGACGCTGCGCCTTTTCGCGACTCTAAGCGCGACGATGAGTAACTGCTAGGGGTTACTTCACTGCCAAGCAGGTGACGGTCTTGAACACTCCGTCGATTTTTTGGATCTTGTCGACGATCAGCGATCCGATCGAGTTCACGTCCGGGGCTTCGCAGACGGCGATCACGTCGTACTCGCCGGTGATCGCGTCCGCAGCAGTGATGCCGCCGACCCCTTCCATCTTCTTCGCGACCTCGAGCGCGCGTCCGGGCGATGCGTTGATCAGAACATAAGCCTTCATTCGACTACCCCCACCGCTTCGTTGGTTGCCGGAATGTGGTCCCCAGAGTACACGTGACGAGGTGTGGTCAGCGAGATTTCAAGGCGCGGATCATCACCTCGTCGGTGACGTTCGCTCCCGAGAGGATCACGACCACCCGCTCGCCGGGGGACGGGCTGTAGTGATAGAGGAGGGCGGCGATGGCCGCGGCTCCCGCCGGCTCTGCGAGCAGGTGCTCCCATTCGAACATCAAGCGGATCGCGCGAAGCATCTCGGCCTCTTCGACGAGGATCACCTCATCCACATAGCGCTGGGCCAGCTCGAGGTTTAGCTTCCCGGGCGCGGACGCGGCCAGGCCGTCGGCGATCGTATTCACCCGATCGAGAGTCACGACCCGGCCGGCCTTCAGGGACCTGGACATCCCGTCCGCCCCGACCGGCTCCACGCCGACGACCCGCACCTTCGGGCGCAGCGACTTGAGATACAGGGAGATGCCACCGATCAAGCCGCCGCCGCCGATCGGCACGAGCACCGTGTCGAAGTCTTCGAGATCATGGATGAGCTCGACGGCGATCGACCCCTGCCCGGCAATCACATCGGGATCGTCGAAAGCGTGGACGAATGTCGCTCCGCCCTCCTCCTGGTGGCGCATCGCCTCGAGGTAGGCGTCGTTGTAGTTGCGCCCGGCGAGCACCACGGTCGCGCCCAGCCGCCTGATCGCCTCGACCTTCAGCAGGTTGGCGGTCTCGGGAACGTAGACGGTGGCCGGGATCTTGAACACCGCGGCGGCGTAGGCGACGCCCTGCCCGTGGTTGCCGGCCGAGGCTGTGACCACCCCCGCGCTGCCTTTCTCGGGATGGAGCCTCATCACCTTGGTGAGCGCGCCGCGCACCTTGAAGGCCCGTATGGGCTGGATCGATTCCACTTTTATATGGACGTGGCAGCGCGCCTTGTCGGTGAAAGCGCGTGAGTACTGGAGCGGCGTGGGTGAGAGGTAGGGCGCGAGGTCCCGAGCGGCTCGTTCGACCGAGCTGGGCGTGACGCTTGCGATCTCGGAGCCCACTTCTCCCAACGCGCGATCAATTCTAATTTGCGCGCCTCTTGGAAGGTCCGACGGTGAAGCCGAGTCGCTCGGTGTATTCATCGGTAGCGATCGGAAGTCGGCGCCTCGCTGCATATAATTCCATCCATTGCGCGGAACGTCTGCAGCGACCAAGGACACGTGAGGCATCTGGACCGTTCTATGACGCGCATGACGATCATCGCTTTCACCTTTGCCATGGCGGCGATCGCGAGCTGCGGACCCACCGCATCGACGAGCAATCCAGTGTGTGCGGGATCCAAGCCCATCCCCAGGACCTTCGTGGAGTCAGGCGTCCTCAGCACGCACCTGCAGTTCGTGCAGACAGGCTGCTCGGTCGGCATCTCATCCGTCGATCTCTTCTCGGACAAGCACCTGGTTCGCCATGTCGATTTCAGCCCGCCGCTTCCCGCAGGCACCCTCACCTCCGATGAGAAAGGCGAGTGGAACGGCAAGGGAAACTTCCACGCGACCACCCAGGCCGGGAGCGTGAGCGGCGCGACGTCGGTCACCGTCGATGGCACCTACAAGGCAACCGCGACCGTCTTGATGACCCAACCGCGGACGGCTGGGTCCCCAAAGCAATGGGCCATCGATGCCACTGCGAGCAGCGAGCTGGGCTCGCTGCCCGCGAAGTCGGCGATCGGGGCTCCCGCCACCAGCAAAGCTTGGGCGCCGTCGTCGAAAGACGGCACGACAGAGTGGCTGGAGCTCGGATATGCGAGCCCGGTGGTGCCCACCGCCATCAACATCTGGGAGAGCAGCGGCCCTGGCTTCGTTACCAGGGTGGAGGCGATGGATCCGGCTAAGAGCTCGTGGGTGAAGCTATGGGAGGGGACCGATACCACCCAGACCGCGCCCAAGATCTTCAGCCCAAGCCTGGCGAAGACGAACCTGTCGACCAACCGCATTCGGTTGACCGTGAACACCAGCGCCCCCGGCTGGAACGAGGTCGCCGCGGTCTCGCTGGTCGGCGCCTCCCAAACCCCCGGCCAGGTGATCTGGCTGCAGGGCGAATGGGTCGAGAACGGCAAGCAGACCAGGTGCCACGAGAAGACATGCGACACCGTGCCCGTGGTGGATCTGCTCAGCCGGCAGTGGAGCTTCGCGTTCAACACCGCGACCGGAAAGGTGGGCGCGACGCCCGGCGAGGTGAGCTAGTTGAGGCCCCTCATCCGGCGGCTGAGCGTTCTGCTGGTCATCGTCACGAGCGCTCTCGTTGTGCTCCAGCCGCTTTCCGTGGTCGCGGCTGACCCGTGCGCAGCAGAGCGCGCACGCGTCAATCAGCTGCTGATGGACCTGGCTGAGCTCAAGAACGAGCTCGACGTCGACCGCGCGAAGCTGACCCAGGCGGAGCGCGACCTCGAGAACGTGATGAAGGACATCGACAGGGTCCAGGCCACGCTGGTGGGGGAGGACGAGCGTGTCAAGCAAGAGCTGACCAGCCACGGCCTGTGGACGCTCGGCAAGGCCGGCGCGAAGGAGGCGGCGATCGCAATTGCGCTGGCACTTGCCGGACCCGAAGGGTGGGCGCTGCTGCCCCACAGCGTCATGGGCGGGCTCGAGGTCGCGGAGAAGGCCAACACGGCCAAGGAGATCTACGACCTCATGAAGGAGGCACGCAAGATGGGGAATGCCATCGGCGACCTGGATTCAGAAGGTGGAGATCAGGCTGACCTCCGCACCTATGCCGAGGAGAACGGCCTGACGGAGCTCGCGTACATGCTTGACCAGGAGGCCCGCCTGGCCGACCTGGCGAAGTCGTACGACGCGGCTTGGGCCGCGCTGCAGTACGCGGGCAAGCAAGTCTTGTTCGACCAGAAGTTATTCGACCAGAAGCAGCAGGACCTGCACGATGCGCTCGAGGCTCTGTACCGGTGCCAGGACAAGGCCGGCCCCTCGCCCAACCCGTGCGAGGGCCAGGTGACCAATCCGGGCGGAGCCGGCGTCTGCAGGTAGCGGCCCACAATCATCTGAACCATGGCCGATGAGCTCGAACGAATCGCTCCGCGTGAGAGCGCGCGAACCAAGGCGCGAGACAAGAAGTCACAGCCACCCAAGGTGATCGCTGTCAACCCGGGCTTGAAGAAGCTCGCCCTCCACCTCGCCGACAAGCGGACGAAGAAGAAGGCGAAGAAGGGAACTTAGAAGTTCGCGGGAACTATCGCTCGCTTGTGCGTGCCTGACCCCAGCAGCTTGTCGCCCTCATGGCACTCGACGTCAAAGTACAGCTTGTTGCCTTTGACCTCTGTCAGCTTGCTGGTGGCCACCACCGTCGCGCCAGGCCGCGTTGGTGCGAGATGGCGTACGTGCACCTCGTAGCCCACGGTTGTTTCGTTTTTCTGGAGCAGGCCATCGAGCGCTTTGTGGCTGGCCCATTCCATGAGGCCGATCATGGCCGGCGTGGCGAACGTGCCCTGGCCGCCGACGTGTTTGGTGATGAGATCACCCTCGACGACGCGCTCCACGCGCCCTTCGAGGCCTGGCCGAATCCCGTCAGGCGTCGCCAACACTTAGATTGTCGCTAATGGCTGCAGGCACCGTGCGCAAAGCGATCTTTCCGGCTGCCGGTCTCGGGACACGATTCCTACCGGTCACCAAGGCGCAGCCCAAGGAGATGCTTCCGCTGGTCGACAAGCCGACCATCCAGTACGGAGTCGAGGAGGCGATCGCCAGCGGAATCGAGCAGGTGATCATGGTCACCGGCGGCGGCAAGCGCGCGATCGTGGACCACTTCGACCGCTCGCTCGAGCTGGAGCATTACCTGCGTAAGCGGGGCAAGGACGACCTGCTGCGCATCCTCGCCGAGGTCGACCGCCTGAGCGACCTGGTCGACATCACATACATCCAGCAGAAAGAACCGTTGGGCCTCGGACATGCCGTATGGACGGCGAGGCGGCTGGTCGAGGGGGAGGCGTGCGCCGTCCTGCTCGCAGACGACGTGATCCTTGAAGGCAGCAAGCCCTGTCTGAAACAGTTGATCGATGCGCACCAGCAGACCGGCGCCACAGTCCTGGCAGTCCGCAGATTCCCGCGAAGCCAGGTGGGCCGATACGGCGTCGTCGTCACCGACGGTGGAGGCGGTCCCCTCCACAAAGTGACCGACATGGTCGAGAAGCCAAAGCCGGGAACCGAGCCATCGGACCTGGCCATACTCGGCCGCTACGTCCTGACTCCCGCCGTGATGGCCGAGCTCGACCGGTCGGAGCCGGGCGCCGGCACCGAGATCCAGCTCACCGACGCGATCAAGCGCACGCTGGGGGCGCACCCGGTCGTCGCGATCGAGTTCGACGGGGACTACTACGACACCGGAACCGTCCCGGGCTACCTCCGAGCGAACCTGACCCTGGCGATGCGGCGGGAGGGTCTTCGGGAGGAGCTGGGACCCCTGCTGAGGGAGCTTCTCCAGGAGTGGCTGGCGGCCGAGGCGGCCCGGGAATCGCCCAACACGGGGCTATAATCGAAATCCGCTCTATGAGCCGAATGCCCACCCGAGTGATTTACCTATGGCTGTATCAGGACGAAGAAGATTCGACGACGACAAAGTTGTCAAGTACGAGACCGCGGAGAAGGACTTCGAGGTTGAGGTTTCGCGCACCCTCCAAAAGTGGTGCGTCACCGTCTACCAGATGCCTGACAAGCAGATCCTGGTCCAGGACTTCTTCCCGGAGCGTTGGAAGGCGCTCGCACGGGCACAGGACTTCATTCGCCTTCTAAACCAGCGTAAGAAGAAGGAAGAGGAAGGCGCTGCCGGCGCGAACGAGGACGATTACTGAAGGCGCGTTCGAAGGCTCGGCTGATGGTCGCCCTCGACTCTCGTTAGAATTCACGGCTCGTGAGCTGGGCTTTCTTGAGGCGCGAGTGGGGGGCGGTGACCTTCGTCTTGACCGTCATTGTCGGCATGATTATCGTGCCGGTCGCGCTCTATTTCGCCAACGCGAGCCCGAAGGCACTGGCCGTACCCAACGTACCCATCACGACCAGCCCACGAGCCAGCGGCGTGCATACAAGCCCGACCCCTTCGCCCTCGGCAAGCGCCAGCCCTAAGAAGACTCCGTCGCCGAGCCCGAAAAAGACACCCTAGTTAAGTTGGTCGCTAGCGTGGCAGGGTTGGCTGGTTCTTTCTCATTTTTAGCCAGCCAACTGCCACAGCAGCTTGTCGCCGTTGGGTTCGACGATGTCTGCCACCGGTATCGACACATCCCAGTTGGGCGCGCCTTCGGCGCTCACCCGCATCTCGATGACGTCGGAGAGTCGCAGGTGTGCGATACCGGCGCAGTCCTTGAGGAATGCGAACACCACAGGGCGGACGAGGTTGAGCACGTAATTCGCTGACACCCGCGCTCCGTCGGAGAGCGCCTGTCCGGAAAGGCTGCGGTCTCGGAATGCGAGCACCACGACCTCGTCGCTGAGCATCACCGGGTCGCTCCATGCGTAGCCGCCGGCTTCCGCGTTCCGAAGCAGCTGGAGTAGCTCCGCCAGGCGGCGCATAGGCGGGCGTGGCCCTTCGAATAGGAGGGGGATGTCCCGCAGCGGCTCGTTGAAGTTCTGGGCCCGGTACTGGGCGGTGAACCCAAGGTCCGAGATCCCGGCAAACGGCGCAGGGACCTTAATGGTCATCTCACTGAGATGGGGATTGCTGGATCGCATGCTCGAAGGTGAACCCTTCATGCCCTATTAACGCACGAAGGCCCCGAAGGTGTCTTTGCGGAAGCAGACAGACTCCCCTCCCCGCTAGAGGGGGAGGGGGAGGGGGTGGGGATGTGCAACGCGTCCTTTGTCAGCGCGGGCATAGGCTAATCACGACATGCCCCTGACCGGCATCCGCATTCTCGACCTGACCCGGCTGTTGCCTGGCCCTTTCTGCACCATGCTCCTCGCGGACATGGGCGCAGACGTCGTCAAGGTCGAGGAGCCCGGTGGCGGCGACTTCCTGCGCTGGACCCCGCCACTTGCCGGCGGCCAGAGCGCTCTGTTCAACGCGATCAACCGCAACAAGCGGAGCATCACGCTGAACCTCAAGTCCCCCGCGGGTCACGACCTCCTCCTCCGGCTGGTCGAGAACGCGGATGTGCTCGTCGAGGGCAACCGTCCTGGCGTCATGGCACGTCTCGGGCTGGGCTGGGACGCACTCCATGCTCGCAACCCGAAGCTGGTCATGTGCTCGATCACGGGTTACGGGCAAGACGGCCCCTTTGCGTCGCGCGCCGGCCATGACCTCAACTACATGGCCACAACGGGCGCGCTCGGATTGAACGGTGCCATCGACGGTCCACCCGTACCGCTCTCGGTCCAGGTGGCCGATATCGGAGGCGGCGGGCTGCAGCCCGCGGTCGCCATCCTCGGCGCGCTCGTGGCGGTCGGGCGAGGCGAGCCAGGGCGCTGGATCGATGCGTCGATGATGGACGGAGCCGTGAGCTGGCTCGCCCTCGCGCTGGCGGCGCAGGGTGGTGGCGAGCAGGTAGGTCGTGGCGACCAGCGTCTTGGCGGCCGCTATCCGTGCTACCGCGTTTATGCATGCAAGGACGGCGGCTTCTACAGCGTCGGCGCGCTCGAGCCGAAATTCTGGGCGACCCTATGCGACACCATCCAGCGGCCTGACCTGCTCGCCGCTCAGTTCGCTGAAGGCGGCGACGGCCAGAGCGCGCATGAAGCGATGGAGTCGGTTTTCCTCTCGCGCACTCGCAAGGAATGGGAGCAGAAGCTGGCCGGGCTCGAAGTCTGCTGCGAGCCGGTTCTCCAGCTCGCCGAGGTGGCTGCGCATCCGCAAGTCGTCGCCCGCGGGCTCATCGCCTCCACTCCGGAGGGCGTCGAGGTGCGACCTGCGATTCCCCTACGTCCCGACTGGCGTCGCCGGGCCGCGCCCCGCGTGGGCGAGCACACGGCCGAGATCCTTGCCGAGGTCGGTGTGGACGCGGCCCGACTGGCAACCCTCCGAAAAGAAGGAGCCATCTGAGCTCAGGTCTCGGTCAGCGTTCTCCATAACCATTCGACCTGCGCGCGAGTCGACTCCCTCGTGCCCGTGTTGTCGATCACGTGGGTCGCGCGGCCGCGCTTCTTGTCGATCGGCATCTGCACGGCGATCACCTCGCCGGCCCGCTCGCGCGTGAAGCCGCGCCCGCTTACCAGGCGCTCGACCTGGACCTCGCGGGGGACCCAGACGAGAACAGTGGTTGGGAACAGTCCTTCGAGTTTGTTCTCGAACAGGAGCGGGACATCCTGCACGACCACGCCGGCGCCACGTGCGAGCGCCTCGGCGGTCCGCGCGACCATCCACTCGCGCACGAGCGGGTGGACGATCGCGTTCAGGCGGCGGCGCGCGTCAGGGTCTTTGAACACCAGCTCGCCGAGGGCCTTCCTGTCGATACGCCCGTCGCGAACGTAGTCCGGGCCGAAGTCGCGAACCACCGCCTCGAAACCAGGCGTTCCAGGCTCATAGACCGCGTGGCTGGCCTCGTCCGCGTCGACGACCTCGGCCCCGAGCTCGCGCAGGATTGCCGCCACTGTCGATTTCCCCGAACCGACGCCACCTGTGAGTCCAACGAGCTTCACCACTTAGGATGTTGCATCAATGGCCGATGACGAAAAGTTCGATGCGGTGGTTGTCGGCGCTGGACCTGCCGGTACGGCAGCGGCGATCACCATGGCCAAGGCGGGGCTGCAGGTTGCCCTGCTCGAGCGCGGGGCGAAGCCGGGTTCCAAGAACGTCATGGGCGGCATCCTCTACAACCACTACCTCGAAGAGATCGTAGGAGACGCCTGGAAGGAGGCGCCGCTCGAGCGGCCGATCATCGAGGAACGCCGCTGGATCATGACGGCGGAAGCCACCATCGGCATCGACTACAAGAACCTTCGCAACCGCGAGCACCCGCACTCGTACAGCGTGTTGCGCGCGAAGTTTGACGCGTGGTTCGCCGAGCAGGCTGAGAAGGCGGGCGTCGTGGTCGTCCCGGAAACCGTCGTCGAGAGATTGATCGTCAAGAATGGCCGGGTCGTCGGGGTCGGCACCGGCCGGGGCGATGACGTTTTCGCTGACGTCACGATCATCTGTGAGGGCATCGGCCTCGGCACCGGTCTGCTGGAGAAGACGCTCATCAATGGCAAGCCTTTGCGTCGCAAGCTGCGACCCAACGAGGTCGCGATGGCCGTCAAGGAGATCATGCAGCTCGACTCGGGCCTTATCGAGGAGCGATTCAACTGCGAGGCGGGCGAGGGTTGCACGATCGAATGCTTTGGCGACTCGACCATGGGTATGTCCGGGTTTATGTTCATCTACACCAACAAGGACACTCTGTCCGTGGGCGGAGGCGCGCTGCTCAGCGAGTTCAACGCGACGCTTCGAAGTCCCAACGATTTGCTGGAGCACTTCAAGCAGCACCCCGCGGTGAAGCCGCTGCTTCGCGGTGCGGAGACTGTCGAATACCTGGCCCACCTGATCCCTGAAGGTGGACATCGTGGAATCCCGAAGGTGTATGGGCCTGGTTACCTGATCTGCGGCGATGCGGCCATGCTGTCCAATCCTGTCCATCGCGAGGGATCGAACCTGGCGATGATCTCAGGTAAGCTCGCGGGCGAAACAGCGGTCCACGCAAAAGAGGCGGGCGATTTCTCGGAGCGGCGTCTCGCGGAGTACAAGGGCAAGCTCGACCACTCGTGGATCATGGCCGACATGCGCAAGTACGACGGAGCCGTTCCCTTGCTCGAGCACAACCCGCAGATGCTCACCAAGTACCCGCAGGTCGCGGATCAGGCGCTGGATGAGTTCTTCAGGGTGGACGGCGTTTCGAAGTGGCAGAAGCAATCGAACATCCTGAAGATGGTGCGCAAAGAGGGGATGTTTCGGATGGGCTGGGACTCGCTGAAAGCCCTCTGGACTATGAAGTAACGGCGCGGGGGAAGAGGCTCTCCCGCGACTGCGTCGCGGGGGCCCCAGAGGAATCCCCACCGCTCCTAGCGACGATGGGAGGCGTTTGGAAGAGGCGCGATTTGGTGACGGCCGGAGTAAATCCGGCCTTAAGCTCCCCCGGACTATGAATTAAGGCCGCGGGGATGAGGCCTCGGCATCAGGCCTTGGCGACTGCGATGCGCACCGTGTGGTACCCGCTGGAGCCGGTTGGATAGCTGGCTGCGATCGAGGCGCTCTGAAGCACGCCTCCTTTGTCGGTGGCCCTGACTCGCAACTCGTATGCACCCTCCGTGGCAGGCGTCCATGTCGCTTGCCAGATCACCCAGGTGAGAGGCGACAGAGGCGGCTTGAATGGCGCCTCGGTCCATGTCCGGCCCGCGTCGGTGCTGTACTCCACCTTCGCGATGCCGCGAGTGCCGGCAAAGGCCACGCCCGCGAGTAAGACCGGGCTCAGCTTGACGATGTCTCCCTCGCTAGGGACGTCAATACGAGATGTCGTCTTGACCACGGCATTGTGGTCCCAACCCTGTTGCTCCCAGTAGCCTCCGCTTTCCTGATCGACGACGGTGATCGAATCGAGCCATTTCGGTCCCTTCATCCCGTAATGGCCCGGGATCAGCATCCGGGCGGGATAGCCGTGGGCTTCGGGCAAAGGCGCGCCATCCAGCTCGTACACAACGAAAATCTCCTGCGCGCCCTGGACGATGCTCATTTGCAGGCTTTCCTGGTAACCGTCCCTCGCTTTGAACGCGACCCACGTTCCTCCTGCCTGTGGGTCCGCCATCACGAGCAGGTCGCGCAGGCTGACACCGGTGAAGCTGCCGGTGCTCATCTGGGGGCCGCCCACGAGGTTGCTGATGCACTCGAGAGTCACGTATTCGGTAACGCTGGGGAGAGCGCGGAGCTCAGGCAGAGTCAGCGAGAAAGCCTTGTTCACCATGCCGCCGACCGCCAGTTTCCAGCCGGTGGCCGGGATGGATGGGTCCACGAAGTTCTTTGAGACGACGTAGAAGTCGGTGACCGGCGTGATCTCGGGCGAGATGCCGGCCACGCCCGAACCTGGCGCATTGAAGATCGCGTCGTACCAACCTGGGACGAGGCGGACCGCCAGCACGCCAAGGCTGAGCCCGCCTATCGTCACCGGCAGGACGCCAAGCAAGCGCCGGCGCCCGAGGTCGGCGGCGGCATCCGGACCCGCTGGAGCGGCTCCCAGCTGAAGCACCACCCCAAAGATGACGAACAGTGCCGCCCAGATCAACGGGGTGGTCAGACCGTCCGAAAGTCCGAGGAAACCGATACCCGCGATGGGCAGCAGGATCCCGGCGACGACTGCCCAGCCGATCGCGGCGAATGCAAGGGCCGAATGTTGCGAATGCCAGATGCGGGTGGTCCAGCCCCAGGCCCCGCCGAGCACGCCCAGGCCGACCACCATGGCAACGATGAGCCCCAGCTCCTCGACGACCTTGCCCGCGTGCTGGAGCGTGTCGATGAGAAACCCGAACACGAATCCCGGCATCACTTTCAGAAGAGGCTGGCTGAGCAGCTGCGGCAGAGGCTTAAGGCCGAGCAGAAGGTTGGCCAGGTACATCAGGGTCACGAGCACAACACCGGCGAGCACTCCCCAGCCGAAGCCGCGAAGCGCTGCCAGGCGGCCGCCCGGTCCGCTCATCTCGACTGGTTTACCACCCGGAGATACTTCTACGCCGATCACGAACTCGAGTAGAAGGCCGGTAGGCGGTCAGGGGCAATACAATCGGTTGACGCCGTGCCCGCACCTATTGGCGCTGATGATCTGTACCGTTTCCGCTGGATCGACCACGTCCGCCTGAGCTCTGACGGCGAGCGTGTTGCCTACCAGCTGAGCTCTCCCGATGCCGAGTCGCGTCAGACCCGGAGCCGCATCGTCATCAGGCGCCTGCTGGACCAGGAGCCGGTCGATGCGACAGGTGCGGCGCGCCGCGATCACTCCCCTGAGTGGTCACCCGACGGCAGGAGGATCGTCTTCGTGAGCCGTCGTGGCGCCGCGGACCAGGTTTTCGTGCTTGACATCGCGGCTGGCGGCGAGGCGGTGCAGCTGACCTCGCAGGCGGAGGGGGCGTCGAGCCCCTCATGGTCGCCTGACGGCAAGAACGTCGCGTTCATCGGCGTGGTCTTGTCCGACCCTGACTCGATCGTCGAAGACCCGAGGCCGCCGGAGAGCAAGGAACAATCCAGGCGATCGCCAGTGGTCAGGATTGCCCGGCGGCTCGACTACAAACATGACGGTCAGGGTTTCGTCGACGGGCGCAACCACCACCTGTTTGTGGTGCCCGCCGAGGGCGGCGAAGCGAAGCAGCTCACTACCGGCGTGTGGGACGTCACCGGTTTTGATTGGTCGCCGGACAGCGCCAGGCTTGCAGTGACCGGCAACGCCGACCCGAACTCGGACCTGCAGCGCGAGCTCGATCTCTACGTCGTCGACCTGGCCGGCGAGCGAACCAAGATCACGGGCGGAATGTACCTCAGCTCGCCGTCATGGTCGCCACGCGGAGATGCCATTGCGTTTGTGGCTCCAAACGGACTGGAAGCAGGCCTCATTGAGAGGCTGTGGATGGTGTCGTCGACCGGCGGCGTCCCACGCTGCCTGACGCTCTCGCTCGACCAGTCGGTCGGGGACAGCATCATCACCGACATGCGCGGGGGCCATGGCGGCGTCAGCGTTCGCTGGTCCAAAGACGGCAATCGCCTCTTCTTTCTCTCCAGCGGACCCGGCGTCACCGCACTGTACTCGTGCGACCTCGACGGCAATGTCTGGCCCGAGGCGGGCGGTGCGCGACGAATTTACGACTTCGATGTCGCCGCGGGGATCTTTGCGTTTTGCGCCTCCGACCCGAGCAACCCTGGGGAGCTCCACATCGTCGCCAACGGCGCTGAGGCACGACTGACCGACCTGAATCCCTGGCTTCGAGAGCGCTACGTCGCGCAACCGGAGCGCCACCAGTTCACTGCGCCTGACGGATGGGGGATCGAAGGCTGGCTCCTCAAGCCGGAGAACTTCGATCCCGGCCGGTTGCACCCGTTGGTCCTGGAGATCCACGGCGGTCCGCACGGGCAATACGGATGGGCTTTCTTCCACGAGCTCCAGGTGCTGGCCGGCATGGGTTACCTGGTGCTTTATGCCAACCCCCGCGGCTCTGACGGCTACGGCGAACGCTTCAGGGGTGAGGTCGTTAGAGACTGGGGCGGCAAGGACTTCGTCGACCTCATGACTGCGGTCGACCAGCTGATCGAACGTTCAGGCGCTGTGGACACCAGCCGCATGGGCATTGGCGGCGGATCTTATGGCGGCTACATGACCAACTGGGCGATCGGCCAGACCGACCGCTTCGCGGCAGCAGTCGCGATGCGCTCGATATCCAACCTGGTCAGCGAGTACGCGCAGCACGACATCGTGATCTGGGGCTCGCTCGAGCTGGGCCCGCCGCCGTGGCCCGACCTCGACGAACTGTGGCGCCGATCGCCGATTCGCAACGTCCAGAACATCGAGACGCCACTGCTTCTGACCTGCGGAGAGATGGACCTCCGCTGCGCCATCTCACAGTCGGAGGAGATGTTTGGCGCGATGCGGCTGCTCGGCAAGACCGTCGAGCTCGCTCGCTTCCCCGAGGAGTCGCACGACCTCTCTCGAAGCGGTCGGCCGGATCGACGGGTGGAGCGCCTGCGGCGGATCGCTGGCTGGTTTGAGCGATTCCTGGGCACTGCGGCCGCCGACCGGCCGCCTGAAGCTCCAGTCGAGGCTGTCCAGGCGGTGGCCGAGCCGGTCGAAGCGTCTGCGCCGATGGTCGAAGCCGCGCCCGAGCCGGTCGCGACCGAGGCCGACACGCAAGTGCTGGCCACGCGGAGCCTTGACACTCTGGAGTTGTTGACAACGGTGCCTTCAACGCCGGCGGCCGATGAATCCCAGGTGGTCGAGTCGGAGGAGGCGGTCGCGGCCGCTGCCGATGCCGAGGTGGAAGCCGAAGCGGAACAGGTCGAGCCGGCTCCTGAGCCGGTCGTCGCGGTCGAGCCCGCGGTTGAACCTCAAGCCGCTGCCGTGCCTCAGCCAGCGGTCTCCCTGGAGGCTATTGAGGCAGAGGCGGCATCCGCGGTCGAGCCAGAGCGTGTGTCCACGGTGGCCGACCTGTGGCAGCAGGCCGCCGCCGCACCGGCCGCGCCAGTCGATGAGTGGAAGGCAACAGTCCCCCCGCGGGTCGTGGCGCCGATGGAAGAGCTCGCACCGGTGTTTCCAGAGCCGGAGCCCGTGTTACCGGCCCCAGAGCCTGTGGCAGCGCCCGAGCCTGTTGCGACCGCCGAGCCGGCACCCGTTGCGCCGGAGCACGCTCCTCCTGTTGCAGCGCAGCCCGAGCCTCAGCCGGCCGAGGTCTCAGCGTCCGCGCCCGCTCAGACCCAGGATCCGGTGGCCCAGACGATCGTCGCGTGGCCGCACGGCACTGGCGCGGAATCGCCGAGCAATGGCGCGCCTTCGTCCCAATCGGAATTTGCCGAGGAAGCCACTTCGATCATCCCGGCGTGGCAGCCGTCGGACGCTGCGCCTGAATCGAAGCGAACAGTTTCGCTGCAGGCAGTGCCGCCTGAGGTGATTGCATCAGGCGGCGGCTTTCCGGCCAAGCTGACTTTCGAGTCAGGCCCATTCGCCGGCCGGATCGTGGCGCTGCCCAACCAGACGGTCACGTTCGGCCGAGCCCCTGACAACGACGTGGTCGTCGGCGACGCCGCGACGTCAGGCCGTCACGGGCGGATCGAGGTTCGCAGCGGCGCGTTCTGGATCAGCGACCTGGGCAGCACTAACGGCACGCTTGTCAACGGCGAACCGGTCATCGAAAGGCAACTCGCTCAGGGCGACCTCATCGCGGTCGGCCAGAACACTATCCGTTTTACTTTGGAAGGATAAGAGGGAACCAGACTGTTCCCTCTTATCGACGGGCGCTTCGCGCGCGTCTGAACACCCTCCCGGGATGGGATTTACTACGAACTAGTTTTCTCAGCGCGACGCTTGGGATCAGCTCAGACAAAGTAATGGCGGGGGGGGACCCCGGCCAACCCTGCCGCGCTAGCACCGGTTAGGAGGGTCTTGCAGCCAGGGCTGTGCATTCGTCGCCAGCTTCCCGGAGCATCGCGGTGAATTGCTCAACGTCCGGAACGATGCCTGGATCAGCGGTAAGGCCGAAGTAAGCCTCGCCGTTGTATGAAACGATGGCGATGCCCAGCCCCATCGAGGGGTAGAGCGGAGCGAACGGCCACACCTCGAGGAGCTGAGCTCCGCCCGAATAAAGGGGAAACTGCGGTCCGGGTACGTTGGTGACATTGATGTTGGCGCCGCCCTGCGGGTTGGACATCAGGCGTCCGGCCAGCACCAGGAGCGATGCCGGGGCCCAGTCGGCAAGGCCGGCAAGCTTGTCGGCGGCCACCGCTTGCCGGGTCCGCTTGAGATCCCCAGTCGTGACCTTGATCTGTCGCAATCGCTGCTCGATCGTGAGGTCGCCGGTCGGCAACTCGAGCACCATTCCGCTTATCTGGTTGCCAATCCGTCCCGGCCCATCCCCCCTGACGCTTACGGGACAGAACACGCGCACTTTCTCGGGCACACGCTCGCCACGCGCCTTGAACCATCTGTGCAATCCGTCCGACACCACGGCAAGCACCGCGTCGTTCACCGTGCAACCGAATTGTTCCTTGAGCGCTTTGAACGCTGACAGGGGGATCTTCAGGCCGCGTCCGCTGCGCTGGGTTCCGATCCTTTGGTTGAAGAAGAGATCGGGTCGGGGGCTGATCATCTTGCCGCTCAGCGAAAAAAGGCTCTTCCATGGGATCCGCGTTGTGCTCCAGACCGCCGGCACCATGGACCTCTCGCCTTTGCGCTGAGGGCCCACGTTCCATAACACCGGTCTGATGAGCTGCCATGCGGTGGGTGCCGGGCGTGGTTCCCATTCCGACTCGGGTGGCTCGGGCGTGTAGATCTCTTCCGTCATGTCGAGAAGGAGGGTCAGGATGTCGACTGACGAGACTCCGTCGACCATGGCGTGGTGGGCGCGGTTCACGATGACGACCCGATCGTTGCGGAGACCGGTCACGATCGTCACCTCCCACAAAGGCCGGCGCATGTCGAGCGGCCGCGACAGGATTCGCATCACCAGTTTGCGCAGCGCGGCGCCATCTCCGGGTGGCGGCAGCACCTCTCTGCGCACATGCGCGCCGAGGTCGAAATGGGGATCGTCGACCCACACCGGGTGTGCGATGTTCATCGGCGTCCGCTGGATGCGCTGGCGGTAGCGGGGGACCAGGTGAATGCGTTCCCTGATCGTCTGTTCGATCCCGAGGGCCCCGCGCCCACCCGGTACTCGCGAACCGGCCTCGAACACGTACACGGTGCCCAGGTCGAGCGGAGTTGACGGCCGCTCGGCGTAAAGAAACCAGGCGTCGCGTGCGGACAAGGGCTCGTAGAAAGGGGAGCCGTTCGCCGTCACGAGGTGATCTTATGGCCGGATAGACGCAGTGGATCGGTAGTCTTTCTCCCGTGGTTGGATCCATCTCTGAGATCTGGCGCTATCCCGTCAAGTCGATGGCCGGCGAGATGGTGGATTCCGCGGCGCTGACCGAAACCGGCATTGACGCCGATCGTCGCTGGGCGCTTGTCGACGGCACCCCGAACCGCGCGGGGAAGCTCCTGATCGGCAAAGAGGACAAGCGGCTCATGTCGTACCGCGCCCGCTTGAAGGGTGAGGGTGACGATGTCGACGTCGTCCTCCCTGACGGCGACACACGACTCCTTGACGACGCCCTGGTTTCGGATGTCGCGCGCGCGAGCGGCAGGCCGTTGACGCTCAGGGATCTCGCCGGGGCCAATTTCGATGACTCGCCCGTGCTGGTCGTGAACCTCGCGACCATAGCCGCGTTCGCTCTTGCCGCCGGCATGGCGGTCGACCATCGCCGCTTCCGCGCCAATCTCTACATCGATGGCCT
>JAYUFT010000051.1:0-20841 GCA_043738605.1 Candidatus Dormiibacterota bacterium
TCCATCTCATCAGGAACGACCTCAGGGTCGCCAGTATCGAACCCTCCCGCCTTCAACAGCCTGATCAACCCAGGCCCGCTTTTGTCTTCGCGGTGGCCGTGAAAGACCCCGTCGCTGACAGTGATCACGTGGGCCTTGCTCAACGCGCCGCTTTGCCCGTGGCTCGCTTCCACGTCCCCGAGCGGCCGCCCGACTTCTCGAGCAACCTGACCGCCTCGATCGAAACTCCACGCTCGATGCCTTTCGTCATGTCGATCAGGGTCAGGCCCGCGACCGCCGCCGCAGTCAACGCCTCCATCTCAACGCCGGTCTGACCAACCACCCGTGCCCTCGCCAGGACGCGGACGGCTCCCCGCACGAATTCGAAATCGAGCGTCACGCTTGACAGCGGCAGCGGATGGCAAAGCGGAATGAGCTCGGAGGTGCGCTTGGCCGCCATGATTCCGGCCACCCGCGCGACCTGGATCGCATCGCCTTTGGCGGTGCCCTCCTTGACTGCACGTAACGTGGCCGGCGCCATGCGGACCAGGCACTCGGCCAGAGCCTCCCGCACCGTCGCGGTTTTCTCCGCCACGTCGACCATCCGCGCGGCGCCGCGCTCGTCCAGGTGCGTCAATCGTTTCGCCTTGGCCACGCGCTCAGGATATGCGGATGCTCAGCGTTGACGCGGTCCTGTTCGACTATGGCCGCACCCTGGTCACCTTCGCCTACCCGACAGAAGACCTGCTCGCCGTGCTGGAACGCTTTCGACCGCGCATCGAGCAGGCATTAGGAGCTCCCGCGCCGGCGGCGAAGGCCCTACTGCGCGATGTCCTCATGCCGCTCGAGGACCACGTCGAGAGCCCTGGTGAGGATGAGGTCGCCTACGAGGACGTTTACAGGGCCACCTGGCGGCAGGCCGGCCTTGACCTGCCGGCCGAGCTGCTGCACGAGATTCTCGACGCCGAGCAGCAGTGCTGGGATCGGGCCGTGCGGGTGGACGCGGATGCGCCGCGGGTCCTCGAGTGGCTCGGCGTGCAAGGCATCAAGCGCGCCGTGTGCTCGAACGCGCCTTTCCCGCCCGAGATGATGCACCGCCAGGTGACGTCGAATGGAATCGCAGGCCTCATGGATGCGGTCCTCTTCTCCAGCCAGTACGGCCGTCGCAAGCCGGCGCCCGACATCTATCGCGCCACGCTCGATGCGGTCGGAGTACCCGCTGGTCGAGCGCTGTTCGTCGGCGATCGTGTGCGCGAAGACTATGAAGGCCCCCGCGCGGTGGGCATGCGGGCCGTCATCTGCACTGCGCATGCGACGGAGATTCCGCCCGACGGCATCCCGACCATCGCGTCATTGGCCGAGCTGCCTGGCCTGCTGTGAGCGAACCGAAGAAACGACCGAGCGCGCTGTGGCTGATGTTTTACGGTCGCCGGCGCCGAGGCTTTCCGTGGCTGCTCGCGTGTGTGGTTTTGGTGGTCCTGGTAGCGGCTCTCTCGTTCGGCCTGTTCGCAGGCCCTGATTTATCGCGCGCCGCATTTCCGATCTTTTTCGGCTTGCTGATACTGGGCGCGATCGTGTTTGCAGTTGCGGCCTGGCTGCGCCCGCGCAAGCGCCGCTGAGCGATCAATACCGCCGCTGCGCCGGCCCCGACGCCGTTGTCGATATTGACCACGACGAGTCCCGTCGAGCAGGATTGCAGCATCGTGTTGAGGGCCGCCTCGCCGGCGCCGCCTCGCCCATAGCCCGTCGAAACCGGTAGTCCGATCACAGGCGCGTCGATGAGGCCGGCGACCAGACCAGGCAGCACTCCGTCCATTCCGGCCGCGACGATGATGACGTCGGCACCCCACTCCAGGGTGGATGCCAGCGGACCGACAAACCGATGCAGACCAGCGACTCCAAGGTCGGCCTCCAGCCTCGCCTCGAGCCCGCACGACTCGACGACCATCCTGGCCTCGTCCGCCACGCGCACGTCGGAGGTGCCCGCGGTGAGCAGGCCGACCCTGCCCGACACAGGCTCCGGGCTGAAGCCGCTGCGGATGACGCGAGCCGAGTCCGAGTACTCGATCACCCGCATCCCCCGGGCGGTGGATGCTTCCACAAGTGCCGCCCGATGCGCGTCCGACATCCGGCTGATGAGCCCCTGGCCCTGGCGCTCGGCCATCGCGACCGCCAGCCGAGCCGCATCGGCGGGAGATTTGCCGCTGGCGAGAACCACCTCGGGTAGCCCACGGCGGAGGAAGCGGCCGAGGTCGAGCCTGGCGCGGCCGCCGAGCTCCTCCAGCTGCAGCGTCCGCAGCTGCGCCACCGCCTCGTCTTCGGTGAGCTCCCCGGCGAGCAGCCTCCGAAGGATGTCCCTCACAGGCCCGCGAGGACCTCGCGCATGCGCTGCCAGTGGGTCCCCGCCCAGTAGATCCGGCCGCAGTCAGGGCATTCGGAGTAGCGCGACTGCGTGAGGCGCACGTAGGGAGGCACGCGCTCGGCGACGGTCGACGGCACGCGTGGTTGCAGCTCCGAGTTGCACTCGATGCAGCGCGTGAGCGCCTCTTTGAGCTCGAGGCCGAGCTCCGCGAAAACCTGGCGGAGCTGCTTGGTCACCTCGTCGTCGCGTATCAGAATGGCGCGCACGACACCGGTCTGGATCACCCGTCGCTTGGTCAGATCCCGATCGCGCGTAAGTAGAACCCGGCTTTCAGCGGCCGCCTCGCGAACCAGCTCCGCGTCGCCGATCCGCGCGTGATACGACGCGTCATATCCCACTGCGCGCAGCCACCGAGCAAGGCGACCGACGTTGCAATCGGCTAGGAATCGAGGCTTCACCACTGCCATCTTAGAATCGTGACCGTGGCCACTTCCGATGATCTGATGACCAACCTGCGAAAGGAGGCAGGCGGCTGCTATTCGTGGTCAAACGGCCCCGGCGATACATATGCGCCTCACAGCCACGGCTATGAGAAGGTGCTGTACTGCATCGACGGCTCCATCACCTTCGTGCTCGAGGGCACGGGCCGCCGTCTGGAATTAACAGCCGGCGATCGCATGGTGCTTCCGGCCGGCACCGTCCACGCGGCTGAGGTCGGCCCTCGCGGGTGTACGTGTATCGAAGGGCAGCGCTAGCGGCGTAAGATGGTTTTGCGATGAGCATCATCGAGTTCATCCGCGACCGTGCGCGGTTTTATAACTGCCCGGTGTGCGGGCGCAGCCTCAAAGGCTGCGAGGTCCAGGTCCTCAGCCATGAGGAGGAGCGCTTTCATCTCCAGGTGACGTGCGCCCAGTGCCAGGTGACGTTCATCGTCGTGCTCGCGATAGCAGGCGGTGCGGTCGAGGATATCGAGAGCATCGAGGCCGGCAGCGCGACGGAGCCGGTGGTGGCTCGCGAGCCGATCAGCGTCGACGAGATGATCGACCTCCACCTGATGCTCAAGAGCTTCCAAGGCACCCTGACAGAGCTCATCCAACAGCCCGACCACAGCCGCGGCTAACTCGTAAGCGCAGCGTTGCGCGCGCCCAAGGCATGAGCCGCATTTACCTCGACGACGCCGGCTCCGCGCCAGTTCTGAGCGAGGTCGCGGCTGCTTTGCGCGACCTGCCCCAATCCAATCCTTCCAGCCTCCATGCCGAGGGTCGCTCCGCACGCGCCACCCTGGATCGTGCGCGCGACACCGCCGCAGCAGCTCTGGAGGCCGACCGCACTGACATCACCTTCACGTCATCGGGAACCGAGTCCATCAACCTGGCGCTGTTCGGAGTGGCCCGCCGCCTTCCCAAGAGCGCCATCGTCATGACCTGGGCAGCCGAGCACCAGGCCGTGCTCGGTGCGGTCCGGCGCCTCGAGTCCGAAGGTCACTCGGTCGAGATCGCGGGGGTCGATGGTTCAGGGCGGTCGGACGCGGATTCCATTCCCCGCGGCGCCGCGCTCGTCTCGATCGGGCTCGCCAATAACGAGGTCGGGACGATCCAGCCGGTAGCCGAGGTTATCGCTCGAGCGCACGAGTTGGGAGCCCTCGTGCATGTCGACGCGTGCGCCGGACCGCGATGGATCGCAGTCCCGCACGGCGCCGACCTCGTCTCGTTCAGCGGGCACAAGCTCGGAGCCGGCCGAGGCGGCATGCTGCTCGTCCGAGATGACGTGCGCCTCGACCCCCAGCTATACGGCGGCCCTCAGGAATGGGGCCGGCGCGCCGGCTACGAGGATGTTTCCGCCGGGGTCGCGATCGCGACCGCGCTGAGTGTGTCCGTTCGCGATCGCGATGCTTGCGGTCGAATCGCGCGTGCGCAAGCGGCCTCGTTGCGTGAGCTGCTCGGAGAGATGGGCGGTCGCATGACGGGCAGCGAGTCACGGCTGCCCAATTTCGCCACCTGCACGTTCGCCGAGCGGCGAGGCGAGGACGTCCTGCTGGCTCTCGACCTGGCCGGTGTGGCGTCGTCAAGTGGCTCGGCATGCGCGTCGGGTTCGCTCGATCCATCGCATGTCCTGCTCGCCATGGGCTTAAGCCTCGATGAAGCGCTGGGCAGCGTGCGGCTGACCACCGCTTATGCCACGACCGACGATGAGGTCTCGCGCGCGCGGGCGATCGTCTCGTCTGTGCTCACCCGGTTGGGCGTCAATGCGTAGCGTCGAGGAGGAGCTGGCTCGGCGTCTCTCTGTGGGCGAGGAGGTGGTGATGGCAACGGTCATCAGGCTCGACGGCCGGCCTCCCTCCCAGCCGGGAGCGAAGCTTCTGCTCTCCCGCACCGCCACGCTGGCCGGGACGCTGGGGTGCAGCGAGTTCGATGCGGCCGCGCTGGCCGACGCCGCCGGTATTGCAGAGAGTGGCGCCCCCGTTCTGAAAACGTACCGGCACGAGCTTGGCTCGATCGAGGTATACATCGAGCCACACGCTCCGGCCCCGACGCTGGTCGTATTCGCCGCGACGCCAGTGGCGAGGGCCCTTTTGCGCATGGCGCCCGAGGCCGGTTTCAGAACCGTGCTGGTCGAGACTCGGCAGGAGCGGCTCGAAGGCGCGGACTGGCCTGCGGCCATCGGATCGCTTGATGACCTCGGCGCGGCGCTCGGCTCAGTGGTCTACGCGGTGCATACCGACCACGATGCCCCTGACCTGGTCCAGGCGCTCGAGGCGCTGATGCCCAGCGATCCCCGGTTCATCGGACTGGTGGGCAGCCGCCGCCACACCGGCCACCACCTCGAAGCCCTGCGCGCCAAAGGCGTAGCCGAGGAGGTCATCGCCCGCATCCAGAGCCCGGTCGGCCTGGACCTGGGGGCATCAGCGCCTGGCGAGATCGCGGTCAGCATCCTCGCCGGCCTCGTGGCGGTCAGGAGGGGCGGGCGCGGCGGCTGGAAAGCAGACCGTTAAGCGCGTTCCGCTGTAGGTACCGAACCGCATAATCAGGCCTCGTGCCGATCGAGCCGGGAACGAAGTTAGGGCAGTACGAGGTCCTGGAGCTCATTGGCGAGGGTGCGATGGGCACTGTCTACCGTGCTTACCACGCTCAACTTGCGCGGACAGGCGCAGTCAAAGTCATGCACGCGATATCGCCCGACAGCGACTCGATCGCGCGATTCCGGCACGAAGCGCAGGCGATTGCACGGATGCGACACCAGAACATCCTCAACGTCTTCGATTTCGGCGAGTACGAGGGGACGCCGTACATGATCGTCGAGTACGTCCCGGGGGGAAACCTCGCCGGCAGAATGAACGAGGGACTCCTTCCGTGGGGCACGGCCATGAGGTTCCTCCACGGTATCGCGGCCGGCCTCGACTACGCGCACTCGCAAGGAATCGTGCACCGCGATGTGAAGCCCGCCAACGTATTGCTCGAGAAGGACGAGACCCTGGTCCTGGCCGACTTCGGCCTGGCAAAACTGCTACGGGGCTCCTCGCTGCAATCGCTGACGGGCGTCACCACTGGCACTCCGGCCTACATGGCGCCCGAGCAGGTGACCGGCCAAGAGGTGGGGCCCGCAGCTGATCGCTATTCACTGGCGACCATCGCTTACGAGATGCTCACGGGATCGATCCCGTTCGAAGGCCTAGGGGTGATCGAGCTGCTTTACGCCCACGTGCATTCGGAGCCGGCACGGCCGAGCACCCTCAATCCACAGCTGAACGAGAAGGTCGACGCAGTGATCATGCGGGGCCTGGCCAAAGCGCCCGGATCGCGATGGGCCACCTGCGAGGCGTTCGTAAACGCACTGGCCGCGGCGCTCGGAGCCAAGGCCGCTGTCGGCGTCGAGCGGACGGTGGCGATGGCGCTGCCGCCGGTCGTCGAGCGAACCATCCCCGTGGGGCCGTTAACTCAAGAGAGCGGGGGGCTGTTCGCGCCGCCTCCGACCACCGTGCCGCCTCCGGCCTGGGCCCCGGCGGTGGCCGCCAAACGGCGGGCGCGCCAGCGCCGCGTTGCGTTCATCGTCATTGCCATCCTCGCGGTGCTGGCGCTGATCGCCGGCGTCGTCAACTCGGTATTGGGGGCGCTGTCGACGTCCACGTACTCGTTCTTTCTGTCTTCGGCGACTACGGAACCAGGTGCGAGCCTCACGGTCGGCGCGGATCGTTTGCCCGCCAACCAGGTCGGCCAGATTCAGCTGCAGAGCCAGCTGCACTCGTTCTGGTTCCGCGCCGACGGCGGCGGCGCATTCACCGAGTCGATCACCATTCCCCTGGACATCGGGATCGGCGACCATCTGCTGTCCCTTTGTTGGGGAAACTCGTGCCGGCTGCACCTGCCTCTGACCGTGGTGCCGCCGGGGACGCTGCCCACAGCGACGCCAACGGCCAACTCGTCTCCGTCCGCGAGCGGCCGCCCGAGCTCGAAACCAACCACAAGCCCGACGCCGACGTCGAATCCCTGCCCGACCCCAAAGTCGGGTGCAGCCCTGACAGCCAATCCCACTACGGTCGTTGGTGGTCGCTCGGTCACGCTTAGCGGCACCAACTTCAGCCCGTACAAGGTGGTCACGTTGATGTACTACAGGGGCAGCACCCTAATGCTCACGTGGACAACGGTTGCGTTGTGCAACGGCAGCTTCACCACTGGCGTAAGAACCGCTGCAGGTGTCGTGCGGACGGATCACGTGACTGCTCGTGATGCGGCCGGCCGAACCGCCACCGTGAAGATCTCGGTCGCTCTCTAGAAGACCTCCTCGGCGACCAGGTCGTCCAGCGTCTCGCGGCGCCGCATCACCCTTGCCTCTCCGTTGTTGACCATCAGCACCTGCGGGCGCGGCATCCCGTTGTAGTTGCTCGCCATCGCCAGGCAATAGGCGCCGGCCGCAGGCACGCATAGGATGTCCCCTGATTTCAGCTCGGGCATCTCGATGTCGGTGATCAGGATGTCGGTCGACTCGCAATATTTGCCTGCGATCGTCACCTTGCCGGCGGGCGCTCGGTCCGGCGCAGACGCCAGCACCGCCTCGTAGCGAGCGCCGTACAGCTTGGGCCGGATATTGTCTCCCATCCCACCGTCCACGGCGACGTAGCGCCGCACCCCAGGGATGTCTTTGATCGAACCGACCGTGTACAGCGCGACCCCCGCCGGACCGGCGATCGACCGCCCGGGCTCAACCACGAGCTCGGGGACTTTCAATCCCCGCGATGCGCATCCGTTCTCGAGCGCGTGGCGCACGGTCTCGACGAAATCGCGCGGAGTCGGTGGATCGTCGTTGTGCGTGTAGGCAATCCCCAGCCCACCGCCGGCTCCGAGCTTTTGTGGCTCGAACTTCAGCTCGTCGCGAAGCTGGACCAGCAGGTCGAGCATGATATCCATCGCCTTCTCGTAGGCGCCTAGGGCGAGAATCTGCGAGCCGATGTGCGAGTGCAACCCCACCACGTCCAGCCGCGGGTGGCGCAACGCTTGCTCCACCGCTTTGCGCGCGGCGCCGGATTCGATCGAGAAGCCGAACTTCGAGTCGAGCTGCCCCGTCGAGATGTGGTCGAGCGTGTCGGGCTTGACTCCAGGCGAGATGCGCAGCATGACCGGCGTGCGCTTGCCTTCGGGTACGACGGCCTGGAGTAGTTCGAACTCATGCGTACCATCGATGACGATGGTGGCGCCGGCGCGATACGCGGCCTCCACATCCTCACGACTCTTGTTGTTGCCAAGAAAATGAATGCGGGCGCGTGGAAACTCCGAACGTAATGCGAGGTCCAGCTCACCGGCCGAGACGACATCGAGACCAAGTCCTTCCTCCGCGACGACGCGCAGGAAATGAGGAGAGGCAAAAGCCTTGGCCGAGTAGAGGACATGCCCACCGCGGCCCATTGCGGCGACATACTCCGCACATCGCTGCCGCACCGTCGCCTCGTCGTAAACATAAAGAGGAGTGCCGTGATCGCGCGCCAGCTGGACGAGGTCGCACCCGCCCACCTCCATGTGGCCGGCGGCGTTGACCCGGTACGTCACCGGGTACAGCAAGCTACTTCGTCAGTTGGGGCTGGAGCCGCAGGAGCCGCATCCGCCTCCGCAGCAACCGCCGGCGCTCTCTCCGCCCCCGGCCTCGAAGGCTGAGGACGAATCGCCGGTGCCTGCAAAGGCGAAGCTCGAGACGAGCACCCTGGTCTTGGTCGATTCGCATGAAGGGCACGCCTGCGCCTCGTCCCTCTCGGCGAACCGAGTCAAAACGTCGAACTTGCCCGAGCAGCTCTCGCACCGATACTCGTATATGGGCATCTCGTGAACGATTCTAAGCTGGTTGAGCTCGCAAGGATGATCTCGGAGTGGCCTGGGCTTATTGCCCGGCCGGATCCCGGTTTGATCGAGGACTGCCTGGTGCTGGTCGAGCACCTGGGAGACGCCCGAAAAGTCGTGGACGTCGGCTCGGGTGGCGGGCTCCCAGGCCTCCCGCTCAAGATCGTTCGGCCGGATCTCGAGATCACCCTGATCGAGGCAGACCAGGACAAAGCCGCGTTCCTCGTCCACGCCTGCGCGCAGCTGGGCCTGGAGGGGGTCGAGGTTGTCGCTCGGCGCGCGGAGGAAGCCGGACACGATCCCCGCCTGCGCGAGGCATTCGACGTCGCGGTAGCGAGGGCGCTGGCCCCGCTGCCGGTGCTGGCCGAGCTGTGCCTGGGCCTGGTTCGAGTCGGAGGGCGGCTGCTGGCGCAGAAAACCGAGAGCGAAGGCACCGGCGCGGGCGAGCGCGCGATCGAAATCATGGGTGGCACACTGGTTGCCGTCCACGCTTCACCGTCAGACGCTCGCCGCGCCGGGACGGTGGTGGTAATCCAGAAGGTCCGGCCGACCCCGGACGCCTACCCGCGGCGCCCTGGTGTCCCCAACCGCAAGCCGCTCCAATAGAAACGGCGCGGGCCCAACACCCGCGCCGCCGAATCGCTTTGGTTGTCGTCTAGCTCAGAACAGCAGTTCCTCCAGCCTTGATCAGCTTGAGGTTTGTCTCGGCGAGCGTTTGCACGCTTGTAGGCAGCGGTGCGTATTGAAGAATGGTGCCAACTGATTGGCCGTCCGTCACCAACCACTTGAAGAGGTAAACAAGCGCCTTGCCCTTCTCGGCATCGCTGTAAGAAGTTTTGACGATGAGCCAGCTGAAGGCAGAGATCGGATAGCTGTCAGCACCTGGCTCGTTAGTGATCGAGAAGTTGGTCGGGCTCACGCTTGTGTTTTGCGCCGCGGCAGCGGTCGCGCCCGCCACGCTGGCCTGCACGAAGTTGCCGTCCTTGTTCTTGAGGAAAGCCTGGGTCATGTTCGTCTGAACGACGTACGCCAGCTCGACATAGCCGATCGCTCCGGCAGTGGAGGTCACCGCCTGCGCGACGCCCTGGTTGCCGTTGCCGCCAATCCCGGCGGGCCAGCTGACAGCCTTGCCGACTCCGACCTTGGTCTTCCACTCGTCAGACACTTTGCCGAGGTAATCGGTGAAGTGATAAGAGGTTCCGCTCGAGTCCGAGCGGTGAACCACCTGGATTTCCTTATTGGGCAGCGTGACGCCAGCATTGAGCGCGACGAGCGCCGGATCGTTCCACTTCTTGATGTGGCCGAGGTAGATGTTGGCCAGAGCCGGCCCGTCGAGCTGGAGCTTCGCCACGCCTGACACGTTGTAGGCGATAGCGATCACGCCCAGGGTCGTGGGGATCTGCGTCAAGGTGTCAGGGCCACCGGCTGAGGTGATGTCGGCCGAGCCCATAGGCACGTCACTCGCTCCGAAGTCGACGGTGCCTTTGATGAACTGCTGGATGCCTGCACCCGAACCGACCGACTGGTAGTTCACGGTCACCTGCGGGTACTGCTGCGTATACGTGAAGAAAGCCTTGGTGTAAAACGGCGCCGGAAACGTTGCCCCCGCGCCGGTTAGCGCGCCGGTTCCGACGGGAGACGTCGTTGTGGTGGTGCTGCCGCAAGCAGCGGCGACGACGGCTGCCGCCAACCCCACGAGCAGCGCCCGTCCCATTGGTCTCACTGAAAACATCGAACCCCTCCTAACCAGACGCGGATGTATGACGCTCCCCACGTTATGGACAGCCGTTTAAGGGGGGGTTAACCGGACCTTAAGCCTCCCCTCCGGTGATCCGCTCATATACTCCGGCCGTGATCTGGGATCGCCGCCGCCGATTCGACGATGTCAAACCCGCTGTGCCGCCCATCAACCCCTTTGCGGAGGTCCTGGAGGACGCACCCGTGATGGCGCTGCTGATCGCCGTCGAAGGAGGCGTGATCGACGCCAACGCGGCCGCTCGCGACTTCTTCGAGATCGACCGCGCACGCCTGCCTGACAGTCTGGTCGAGGTCACGCTCGAAGGCAGGTTGGTGGACCTGCTGGCCGAGGGCCAAGCGCACGCCGAGACATACCTCGTGCATCACCGCCGCATGGTTCGGTGCACGCTGGCTCCTGGCCCGCGGCCGGGCCAGACGCTCATGTTCCTTATCGACATGACCGAGCTGCGGCGCCTGGCGACTGTTCGGGAGGAGTTCGTCGCGAACCTCGTGCACGAGCTGAAGACGCCTCTCACGTCCCTTCGACTCGCCGCCGAAAGCCTGATCGGCGATCCAGCGCCCACCGATCGCAAACGGTTCGCGGAAAGGGCGGTCAAGGAAGCCGACCTGGTGACGAAGATCATCGACAACCTTCGCCAGCTGGGAGAGATCGAGGCCCGGTCCATGGCGGTCGAGGCGACGGAGTTCGACCTGGCAGAGCTCGTCGGCGAGAGCGTGGCACGGCTGAAGATCGACAGACCCGTCAACACCGACATCCCCGCAGCTTTGACGATCACTACGGACCGGCCGAAGCTGGTCCAGGCCCTCGGCAATCTTCTCGACAACGCCGCCAAGTTCTCGCCTCCCGGAACCGCGATCGACGTGCGCGCGGAGATCGCGGGCGATGAGGTTCGCATCAGCGTGCGCGACCATGGCCCTGGCATCTCTCCCGAGCATTGGAGCCGTGTGTTCGAGCGCTTTTACAAAGTCGACCGGGCTCGTCCCCGTGAAGCTGGCGGATTTGGGCTCGGGCTGGCGATCACCAAGCACCTCGTGCAGGTGCTGAGGGGCCGGATCTGGACCGAGACGGCGCGGGACGGCGGCCAGGTGTTCACCATCGCTTTCCCCAGGAACTCTTAACGAACCCATAAACGGCCCTTAACCTGACCGTGGATATCCTTGAGTCGGGGTGGCGGACTATAGACCTATGATCCAGCCGATGGCCCATATAGGCCGGCCAGAGCTCCGCACAGTGCGCGGAGCGGCCCCCACCAAGTTCAAGGTCGACAGCCTTTCTTTCTTCTATGGAAAGACCCAGGCGCTCAAGGACGTGACCTTCGACATTCCTGAGAAGCGGATCACCGCGATCATCGGGCCATCCGGGTGTGGCAAGACGACCCTGCTGCGGGTGTTCAACCGCATGTACGACCTCGTACCGAACGCGCGGGCACACGGATCGGTGATCCTCGACGGCGAGGACATCCTGACCACGAGCAAGCTGCTCCTGCTGCGCCAGAAGGTTGGCATGGTGTTCCAGCGACCGAGCCCTTTTCCGATGTCGATCAAGGACAATGTCGCCTTCGCGCCTCGGTTGCTCGGCTGGGCCTCGGCCAAGATCAACGAGACCGTGCGCCAGAGCCTCGAGAGCGCTGCGCTGTGGGACGAAGTATCCGACCGCCTCGACGCGCCGGCGACCTCGCTGTCTGGCGGGCAGCAGCAGCGGCTCGTTATCGCTCGATGCCTGGCCGTGAGTCCCTCGGTGATCCTCATGGACGAGCCTTGCTCCGCGCTGGATCCTGTGGCAACCCTGAAGATCGAAGACCTGATGGTGGAGCTGGCACGCGACTACACGATCGTGATCGTCACCCACAACATGCAGCAGGCAGCTCGGGTGTCGGATTTCACAGCGTTCATGCTCATGAACAGCGACCACAGGTATGGAGAGCTGATCGAGTTCGCTCCCACCGCGGCTCTCTTCAACCAACCAACGGACAGCCGCACAGAGGCATACATCACGGGCCGGTTCGGATAACGACGTGCCGCGACTGACATTCGAAAAGGAGCTCGCCAGCCTTCGCGAGTCGCTCGTCCGTATGGGGACGCTGGTCGAATCGCAAATCGAAGCTGCCCTTGACGCCCTGCGTAGGCGCGACGGTGGGGCCGCTGAGAAGGTGCGAACGCAGGACCAATATCTGAACGAGCTGTTCCGCCAGATTCGCGAGCAGGTGTTCATGGTCATTTCGACGCAACAGCCGGTGGCTCGCGACCTGCGTCACCTCATGGGCATCCAGTACATCGCCACCGAGCTCGAGCGCATGGGTGACTACGCGGTGCGGATAGCGCGCATGACAGGAACGCTGGTTGGCTTGCCGGAGCAGCCCCTCCGCGCGGAGTTCGGGCTGATGGGCGAGCTCGCCATCGGGCAGGTGCACGACATCCTGGAAGCGCTCATCGAGGAAAACGAGATCCACGCGCGCCAGGTGGCAGGCCGCGACAACGAGATCGACCGCCTGTACCACCGCGTCTTTGAGGAGCTGGTGACTGAGATCGGGAGCGGCAAGACCGACTCCGACGGAGCGCTCCGTGCGGTGACCTTGTTGTTGGTCGCCCACAATCTCGAACGCATCGCGGACCGCGTCACCAACGTCGCCGAGGACATCGTCTTCCTGGAGACAGGTCAGGTCGTCGAGCTCGGATGACTAGACCCGCCCACAACGGCGGATCGGGCCGTGTGCTGGTGGTCGAAGACGACGAGGGGATCAGGGAGATGCTCAAGTACAACCTGGTCACCGCCGGCTTCTCAGTGCTGGAGGCTAGCGATGGAGGCTCCGGTCTGCGCACCGCGCGCACGTCGCGGCCGGACCTGATCCTCCTCGACCTGATGCTCCCGGGCATGAGCGGCTTCGACTTCTGCCGGGCGCTTCGCAAGAGCAGTCGCGTGCCGATCATCATGATCACCGCGAAGGACGCCGAGGTCGACAAGATCGTCGGGCTCGAGCTTGGCGCCGACGACTACATCACGAAGCCGTTCTCAATTCGTGAGGTCTTGGCGCGTGTCAACGCCGTCATGCGGCGGGCGCAACCGGAAGCCAATGAGCCCAAGTCGATCCCCGAGCTGGACTCGATCGGCACCTTCGGCATCGATCGTGCTGCGCGCCGGGTGATGCTCGATGGCCAGGAGGTCAAGCTGACCGCCAGGGAGTTCGACCTCCTCTCTTACCTGTTGGCAGTCCCCAATCGCGTGCATACGCGGGACGTCTTGCTCGAGAACGTGTGGGGGCGCGAGTTCAACGGCGACCGAAAGACTGTCGACGTTCACATCAGATGGCTGCGAGAGAAGTTCGAAGGACGGTCGCCGTTTGAGATCGTCACAGTGCGCGGCATCGGCTATCGAATGGATCGCAAGGCGCCCGCCGACATGCCGTTTCCTCAAGAGGCCTAGCCCGTGGCCGCGGCAGTAGACACCGAGCTTCTCGCCGCCGCTCCAAGGACAACGGACAGGTATCGCACCGTCACCGCGGTCGTGAGCGGTGCGGCGCCGGCGGCCCTGATCGTTATCGTGCTCACCCTCCTGCAGCAGGCCCTGCCGGCAATTCAGCATTTCGGGCCGGCTTTCCTGGTTCGATCGCCATGGAATCCGGTGACCCTCGATTTTGGGGCGCTCCCCTACATCTACGGCACCGTCGTCACCAGCGCCATCGCTCTCGCCATCGCGCTGCCGGTGGGCGTGGCGGTGTCGCTCCTGCTGGCGGAGCAGGGCGCACAGCGCATTCGCGCCGTGATGGGCACCGGGGTTGAGCTGCTGGCGGCGATCCCGAGCGTGGTCTACGGGATCTGGGCGCTTTACGTCCTTGCCCCTTTCTCGCTGCAGCACATCGAAACGCCGATCACCGAGCACCTGGGCTTCATCGGCTTACTTGCCGGCCCTCCGCGCCAGTACAGCTTTTTCACAGCGTCCCTGGTGCTCGCGATCATGATCCTCCCGACGCTTGCGGCAGTCTCGCGCGACGTGATCAGGGCCGTGCCGCGTGGGCTGCGCGAATCCTCGGTGGCGTTGGGCGCCACGTGGTGGGAGACGACCTGGCGGGTGGTGCTGCCGACAGCACGCGCCGGGATCTTCGGCGCCACCGTACTGGCGCTGGGCCGGGCACTCGGCGAGACGATCGCTGTGACGATGGTCATCGGCAATCGGGACGAGATCCCGCCAACCATCTTTGCCCCGGGATACACGCTCGCGAGCAAGATCGCCAACGAGTTTTCGGAAGCCACGGGCAGCCTCTACCCTGCTGCATTAGTCGAGCTTGGGCTGGTGCTGATCCTGGTCACGCTGACTGTCAATCTCGTCGCCCTGCTGCTGGTACGTTCGACGCAGGCACGGATGACGGCATGAATCGCAACCTGTGGCGCCATTTCAAGAACGCCACGGCGATCAGCGTCATCTACGCGCTCACCGGTCTCGCCCTCATTCCCCTGGCATTGGTGCTCGGGTACACGATCACCAAGGGCCTTCCCGCGGTCAGCCACCCTGAGTTCTTTCTGAATGTCGAACGTCCGGTGGGTATCCCAGGCTCGGGGATCTCCCACGCGATCGTAGGCACGCTGACGATGGTCGGGATGGCTTCGCTGGTCTCGATTCCAGTCGGCGTCATCAGCGGTGTCTACCTCGCCGAATATGGACACGCTCGGTGGGCGAGCTGGGTGAGGCTCGCGAGCGACGTGCTCGTAGGAGCGCCCTCGATCGCGCTCGGGCTCTTCGCCTACGCGGCCCTGGTGGTGCCTTTTCACCACTATTCGGCCATTTCCGCGTCTGTGGCGATCGCCATCTTGATGTTGCCAGTTGTCGTCCGCACGACCGAGAGTGCAGTCGGCCTCATACCCCGTGGCCTCCGCGAGTCGGGATTGGCGCTTGGCCTGCCGCGATGGCGCGTATCGCTGCAGTTGATATTGCCCGCGGCCGCAGCAGGCGTCACCACAGGTGCGCTGCTTGCCGTGGCCCGAGCGGCCGGCGAGACTGCGCCGCTGCTGTTCACCGCGTTCGGCAACCCGTTGTGGAGCGTCGATCCGACACAGGCGATGTCGGCGTTGCCCCTCATCGTCTTCCGCGACGCATTGACTCCGTACAAAGAGTTGCAGGATCAGGCGTGGGGCGCGGCTCTCGTGCTCGTGACGATGGTGCTGATCATCAACCTCGCAAGCCGTTGGGTCCTGCGCCGCCAGATTCGATTGGCGGGCCAGCTCTAAGACTTCGCTTACTCTTTGCCTGGGGTGGTGAGGGCCTGAGGCTAAGTCTGGTTCCGCGCGAACGGCGGTTCTACGAGCTGTTCCAGCAGCAGGGCGCGCTGGTCAGCGAAACGTTGACGGAGCTGAGCAAGTCGCTGCTCGAAGGGCGCTCGCGCCATCCTCGCCTAAGAGAGCTCGAACACGAGTGCGATGACGTCACGCACGCGATCTACAACCTGACGAACCGCACCTTCAGCGCTCCAATCGAACCCGAGGACATCCTGCTGCTGGCGCACGCACTCGATGAGGTCGTCGACTTCGCTGAGGAAGTCGCGGACAAGATCGAACTCTACGGTATCCATGACATCACCGATTCGGCCAAGGAATTCGGCGAGTGTCTGGCCAAAGCCGGCGTTGAGCTTGCCAAGGCGCTGACCATGCTGGAGGATTTCAAGGGGCTCGATCCAGTCCTGCAGAATGTCCACCGTCTCGAAAACGAGGGCGACCAGATCACCAGAGTCGCCCTGCAGAGGCTGTTCGAGGCCTATCACGAGACGCCGGCCGACCTGATCAAATGGAAGGACCTCTACGCCCTGCTCGAGTCGACCCTCGATGAATGCGAATCAGTCGCCGAGATCATGGAAACCATCTCGATCAAGAACGCCTGACCTGAAATGACACCGAGCCTGATACCGCAAGGCGGACGGAGGTTCTACGACCTCTTCCGCCAGCAAGGGGACCTCGTAAGCGAAACACTCGCCGAGCTGAGCAAGTCGCTGCTCGAGGGCAAGAGCCGCCATGCGCGTCTGCGTGACCTGGAGCATCAGTGCGACGAGGCGACGCATCAGATTCATAACCTGGTCAACAGCACCTTCGTCACTCCAATCGAGCAAGAAGACATTCTTCTTCTCGCCTCCAGCCTTGACGACATCGTCGACCTGGCTGAAGAGACCGGCGACAAGATCGACCTGTACCAGATACGTGTGATCTCGGACGCCGTCAAGGCGATGGGCGAGTTGCTGGCGAAAGCAGGCACCGAGATCGCAGCCGCCCTCGATCGGCTGGAGGGCTTCGCCGAGCTCAAGCCGCACAGGTTGGAGATTCATCGGCTCGAAAACGAGGGCGACAGGATCACGCGCGAGGCGATCGGGGAGCTTTTCTCGAAAGTCAACGACGCCGCCGAGCTGGTCAAGTGGAAAGACATCTACGACCTCTTGGAAGCCACCATGGACGCTTGCGAGCACGCTGCCAACGTCATGGAGACGATCTCAATCAAAAATGCGTGAGACCGCGATCCTCCTCTGGGTGACCATCGGAATCGCGATCGCCTTCGATTTCACCAACGGGTTCCACGACACCGCCAACGCCATCGCCACTTCGATCTCGACTCGAGCGCTATCTCCTCGCGCCGCGGTCGGGCTGGCAGCGGCGTTCAACCTCATCGGGGCGGTGGTCACCGTCGCGTTCTTCCAGGCGAAAGTGTCGAACACCATTGCCAGCACGCTGGCGATCAAACCGGGCCTCGTGGTGGTCATGGCAGCGCTGTTAGGCGCGATCGCATGGAACTTGATCACCTGGGGCTTGGGCCTGCCGAGCAGCTCCACCCACGCGCTGATAGGTGGACTGTGCGGATCCGGCATCGCGGCGGCCGGTGGGTGGGGCGGAGTCAAGTGGTCGGCGCTTGGCAAGCAGGTGATCAGCCTCGTCATCTCGCCCCCGGTCGGATTTCTAGCGGCCGCAATTTTTACGATCATCCTTGTGCTGGTCATTTACCGGCTGCACCTTCGACCGGCTCCGGTGAATCGCACGTTCCGTGGCCTCCAGATCCTTACCGCTGCGTTCCTTTCCTATTCGCACGGCGCCAACGATGCTCAGAAAACAATGGCTGCGATTACGCTGGCCTTGATCGCGTCAGGCGACCTGACCAAGTTCGAGGTGCCACTTTGGGTGGTGGTTCTTTCGGCCGTCACCATCGCGTTCGGCACCTACGCCGGCGGCTGGAGGATCATCAGGACGTTGGGCTGGAGCATTCTCAAGCTGGAGCCGGCAACCGGCATGGCCGCCCAGCTGATGGGTGCCAGCGTGATCCAGGCCGCAACTTTCTATGGCCTGCCCGTCAGTACCACGCACGTCATCACCGGCGCAGTGATGGGCGCGGGTGCGAGTCGAAAGCTCACAGCAGTGCGCTGGGGTCTTGGGGCGAATATTGCCGCCGCGTGGATCGTCACCATTCCGGCCTCGGCTGCCATTGCGTGGGTTGTTTTCGCGATTCTCCACACCGCCGGTCTTCGCGGCTAGCGCTAAAACAGATGTCAAGCGGGGGGCTCGCAAGTTAGACTCTCGCCAACGACTCGAATTCCTCAACGTCCCAGCACGGCGTTTCAGCAGACGAAGGAGCAATGTTGGCAACAAAGATTCTGGATGTGACGGATGTGACCGTGATACGAGCAGCGGGCGGTGTCGTCTGCCGGATCGGTCCATCCGACGAAACTGAAATCGCCGTCATCCATCGACCGGCTTACGACGACTGGACGTTGCCCAAAGGCAAGGTCGAGCCTGACGAGACTCCCGAAGATTGCGCGCTGCGCGAGGTTCGCGAGGAGACCGGTTTCAAATGCGAGCTCGTGCGCCCGCTTGGGTGCACCGCATACGTCGACCGCCGCGGCCGCGACAAGGTCGCGTGCTACTGGGTCATGGAAGTGCGCAGCGGACGCTTCCGCCCCGGCATCGAGGTCGACAAGCTGGTCTGGTTGCCGATCGCGCAGGCGGTGAAGCGGCTCACCTACGGGCGCGACAAAACACTGGTCGTTCAACAAGACCTCCCCTAGACCGACCCGGACCCACCACCGCACTCGGTAAGCTGGATCCATGCAGACGGTTGCCGCCGTTGACAAGCTGGTCATCGCCGGAGTCGAGCTGCGCTCGCGGCTTTTCCTCGGCACCGGAAAGTACACCGACGACGCTTCGATGCTCGCCGCGTTGGAGGCGTCGGGGTGCGAGCTGGTGACGGTAGCTCTTCGGCGCCTCGACCTCGACGATCCCAACAAGAAGACGATCCTCGACGTCATCGATTGGAAGCGCTATCGCATCCTCCCCAACACCGCGGGCTGCCGCACGGCAGAAGAGGCGATTCGGATCGCTCGCCTCGCGAGGTCGATGGGCCTGTCGGATTGGGTCAAGCTCGAGGTCATCCCCGACCCGCGCTATCTCTTCCCCGACCCTGAGGAGACGCTGATAGCAGCGCGCATTCTCGTTGATGAAGGATTCAAGGTCCTGCCCTATATCAACGCGGATCCGGTTCTCGCCAAAAAGCTGCAGGAGCTGGGTACCGTCACGGTGATGCCGCTGGGGTCGCCGATCGGGTCGGGTCAAGGCCTTCAGACGCTGGAACAGATTCGCATCATCGTCGAGGAGGCGACGGTCCCAGTGGTCGTCGATGCGGGGATCGGCGCGCCTTCGGACGCTGCGCTCGCGATGGAGCTTGGTGCCGACGCGGTCCTCGTCAACTCTGCGGTCGCGCTCGCGCGCGACCCTGGCCTCATGGCCGAGGCGATCAAAGAGGGCGTCGAGGCCGGCCGCAAGGCGTACGTCGCGGGCCGCATGCCCAGGCGCGGTCACGCCAGCGCGAGCTCACCCACCGAGGGCATCTCGCGACCCAATTAATTTTGCCGGTGGCGATGGCAGTCGTCGCGAGCGCGCGCGAAGGCCTGCGCGCTGCCAACCGGGCCACCGTGATTCAGCTTCGCGCTCTCGGGATGACCGCGCGCGAGCTCGAGGCGACCGCGATGGAGCTGGTAGGAGCTTCGCCGGTGCCTGTCGTGATCAGCTCACGGTGCGACGTCGCGCTGGCGAGTGGCGCGGCCGGCGTGAACCTGCCCGAGCGAGACATCGCTGTTCAAGACGCGCGGGCGCTCCTCGGCCAGCGCTTGATCGGCCGCTCGGTGCACTCATTACAAAGCGCCGTAGACGCGGAACGTGACGGCGCGGACTTCGTCATCTTCGGGCCGGTGTGGCCGAGCGAGAGCCATGCAGGCACGCCGCCGCAAGGTCTCGAAGCGCTGGCAGCGGTGGCGCGCGCCGTGCGCATCCCCGTCCTCGCAATCGGCGGCGTGACCGAGGAACGCATCGCCGACTTACAAGCTGCCGGCGCCGCCGGCTATGCAGCGATCCGGCTGTTCCAATGATCACGCTCCAGGTCAACGGCAAAAAAATTGAGCTGGATGGCCCGACCCCGCTGACGGCCTACCTGCAGATGCTCGGGGTCAGCCAACGGGCGGTGGCGGTCGAGCACAACGGCATGATCATCGAACGCGACGCCTACGCCACCACGACGCTGCGGGACGGCGACGTGATCGAGATTGTCCGGATGGTCGGCGGCGGCAGTGCGAGCATCCGGTAGGCCAGCGCTAAACGGACAAGCCCAACTTCTCCCTGATCGCCGCCTCGACCTCGGCCCGCTCGTCCCAGGGCTCTGAGCCCTTGGCCATCTGCATCGATCGCTCGTGGCCCTTGCCCGCGAGCAGCACGCAATCTCCAGGTCGTGCGATTTCGATCGCGCGCCGGATCGCTGCCCGGCGATCGATCACGACCTCGTAGTCGCGACCTGGCGCCTTGCCTTCGGCTCCCGACTGCACCTCGCGGGCGATCTCCACGGGGTCCTCGGCCAGAGGGTCGTCCGTCGTGATGACGAAAAAGTCGGAGAACTCCGCGGCCGCGCGGCCCATACCCGGCCTGTCGTGGTCGGCGCGCGCAGTCGAGCCGAACACGACGATCAGCCGGCCGGCCGTGAACGGCCGTAGCTCGGCCAACGCGCTGGCCAGGGCGCCGGAGGAATGGGCGAAATCGATGAACACCCGAAAATCCTGGCCGAGGGCGACCGGCTCGAGCCGGCCACGTACTCCTTCGAAGCCGGCGAGGCCGGTGCCGATCCCGTCGATGGGAACTCCGAGCGCGAGGCAGACCCCGGCGGCGCACAACGCGTTGTAGATGTTGAACTTCGCAGGCACCGATAGCGTCACCTCGGTCTCGCCGGCGGGCGTCTTCATCCGAAAGCGTGAGCCCGAGCCGCCGACGCTGAGGTCGAGCGGGTGCAGGTCTGCTGCAGTGGTGAGTCCGTAAGACCAACGGCGCGCGATCGACCGGCGCGACAGCTTCTCAAAGCTGGCGTCGTCGCGATTCAGCACCGCAGTCTTCTCGATGCCCTTGTCGGCGCCTGCGGCG
>JAYUFT010000052.1:0-2388 GCA_043738605.1 Candidatus Dormiibacterota bacterium
CTCGACCGCGGGCGGCAGCGAGTTGTCCCACTTGTAGTGGAATGTCTCGCGCGGAATCGTGTGTTCACGCACCTGGGTGTGGTGTGGCATTACGTCCTAGCGGCGGGCGCCGCGCTTTCCTTGATGGGCACCGCGCTGGCTCGCAGCACTTTCTTGTCGAACTTTCCGACCGAGGTCTTGGGCACCTCATCGATGAATCTCACCTCGTCTGGCAGCCACCACTTGGCGACCTTGTCCTTGAGGAAATCGATGACCTCCTCCTGAGTGACCTGGCCTTTGAACTCGGGCCTGGCCACGGCGTAAGCGATAGGCCGCTCGTCCCATTTGGAATGCGCGAGGCCGATAACGGCCGCCTCGAGGATCTTGGGGTGGGACATGATCGCGTTCTCCAGGTCGACGGACGAGATCCACTCGCCGCCCGACTTGATCACGTCCTTCGTGCGGTCGACGATCTGTATATATCCCTCCGGGCTGATCTTCGCTACGTCGCCCGTGCGAAACCAGCCGTCCTCGGTCAGCTTGCCGGGGTCGTAGCCGTTGTAATAGCCACGAGCGATCCACGGTCCGCGCACCTGGATCTCGCCAAACGCAACGCCATCCCAGGGCAGCACCTCGTCTGATCCGGGATCGACGATTCGAATCTCCACTCCGGGCACGACGATTCCCTGCGTGAGGCGCTTGTCGAGCTCGTCTTCAGTGGGCGTGCCGCCGCGCGGCCGCGCGACGCTGCCGAGAGGCGATGTCTCCGTCATGCCCCACGCATGCAACATGCGCAGCCCGATCGCGTCCATCGACTCCATCAGCGAGCGAGGAATCGCGGAGCCGCCACAGATGACTGTGTGAACTTTTGGCAGCCGCTGGCCCGTCTGCTTCAACAGCGCAGCTGTGTTGATCCAGATCGTCGGGACGCCCGCGAGGATCGTGGCCCCTTCCTGCTCCGCTAGATCCACGACGGACTTGGCGTCGCCCATGAATCGATCGGGGAACAGAACTTTGCATCCCGCCATGCCGCACGCGTACGGCAGGCCCCAGCTGTTGGCGTGGAACATCGGCACGATCGGGAACACCACGTCCTTCTCCGTCAGCCCGAGGTTGTCGGCTTGCAGGACGCCCATCGTGTGGATGAACTGAGATCGGTGCGAGTAAACGACGCCTTTCGGGTTGCCGGTGGTGCCCGACGTGTAGCACATGGCGGCGGCCATCCGCTCCGAGATAATCGGCCATGGGTAAGCATCGCTCTCCGCTTGCAGCAGGGTCTCGTAATCGAGCGTCTCGCCGAGGCCGTGATCGCCCAGCGGCGTGCCATTGCCCATCACCACGAAGTGCTTGACGCTCGGGATCTTTCCAATGAGCGGTTTGAGCAGCGGCAGCAACGTCTGGTCGACAAACAGAACCTTGTCCTCGGCATCGTTGATCACGAATTCGAGGTGCTGGGGAAACAGCCGAAGGTTGAGGGTGTGGAGCACGGCGCCCATGCAAGGCGCCGCGTAATAGAGCTCGAGGTGCCGGTAGTTGTTCCAGGCCAGCGTCGCGACGCGGTCGCCCGGCCTGATGCCAAGTCGCTTAAGGGCGCCCGCAAGACGGTTGATGCGCGGGACCATCTTCCCGTTGGTGGTCCGGTGGACGCCCTGTTCCTGTTTGGTGACTACTTCCTTGTGTTGGTGGAGGCGCTCCAGTCGCCACAGGACGTGTTGAAGCGAGAGCTCGTAATCCTGCATCAAGCCTTCCATCGCAGGCACCTCCCAACTTGTGTCTTGGACTGGAGAAGGAATTAAGGAATGTAGAAAGGTCGATGGTAAGGCCGTCGGGCGTAGGATGCACACCCATGGTTCCTTGGGGCCGAGCCGACCTCCACATGCACACAACCGCCAGCGACGGGTGGCCGTCGCCATCCCAGCTGGTCGACCACGCCGCCCGTCGTGCCGGCCTGAACGTGATCGCGGTCACCGACCACGACACGATTGAAGGAGCGCTTCGTGCCGCTGAGCACGCGGCCAAGCGCAGGCGCCTCCACGTGATCGTGGGCGAAGAGGTGTCGAGCCGCGACGGCCACATCATCGGATTGTTTCTCGAGCGGCGAGTGAAGCCTGGCATGTCGGCTGCCGCGACGGTGCATGCGATACACGACCAGGGCGGCCTGGCCATCGCCGCGCATCCCTTTTGGCGCACGACCCGGCAGGTGCGAGGCGGCCGTGTGCACGGAGTCGGGTGGCTGGCGGCGGAGCTCGACTTCGACGGTGTCGAGGTGGAGAACGCCACGCCGGGCTTCTACGTGTTCAACCAGCTCGCGCACCGTTTGAACCTGGGCCTGGGTGCGGCCGAGCTCGGCTGCTCCGACGCCCACATAGTGGATGCGGTCGGTCGGGCGTTCACTGAATTTGCCGGCAC
>JAYUFT010000053.1:0-7351 GCA_043738605.1 Candidatus Dormiibacterota bacterium
TCAGCGCGGTCGCAGGCACGCCGGCGACACCAAAGCGCCCATCAGGCATGCGCACGATGTCCTCAGCGCCCGCCTCCAACCGTCGCGCCGCCTCCATCCGCGCCTTCTCAACGAGCGCGACGCATGCGCCCCGCACCGCGCTGCCGCCGAGCTGCAGCGAGCGCGACCCCGACGTCCCCGACCCTCGGGCCACCACCCCGGTGTCCGACTGCACGATTCGCACGCTGTCGATCGGCACTCCGAGCATCTGTGACGCCAGCTGCGCGTAAGCGGTCTCGTGGCCCTGCCCGCTGGCGGTGGTGCCGACAGTGATCACCATGGACCCGTCCGGCTCAGCGCGGGCCTCGCCGAACTCGGTCGTGTTCAGCACCGCGGTCATCTCCACGTAGGTGCACACCCCGATGCCGAGCTGCACCCGGTCGTCCCGCTCGCGCCGCGCGCGCTGCTCGCGGCGCAACTCCTCATAACCTGCGGCCTCGAGCGCGAGGTCGAGCGCCTTCGCATAGTCGCCCGTGTCGTAAGTGAGTCCCGTGGCGGTCGTATACGGGAAGGGTCCACCGATCAGGTTGCGGCGCCGCAGCTCGGCGGGATCCATCGCAAGCTCCGCGGCCAGCATGTCCATCGCCCGCTCGATCATCGCGATCGCCTCGGGCCGTCCGGCGCCGCGATACGCCGACATGACAGCAGTGTTGGTGTAGACGCAGCGACCACGCCACCGAATGCGAGGGATCGCGTAAACGCTGGAGGCAAGAAGTGCGGTGAGAACCAGCTGCGGCGGCGATAACCCCGCATAAGCGCCGGCGTCCGCTATCACGTCGGCCTCGAAGCCGACGAGCTTGCCTTCGGCGGTCGCACCCAACGCGACGTTCTGAATGTGGCCGCGCCCGTGCGTCATCGCCACCATGTTTTCCGTTCGATACTCGAACCAGCGCACAGGTCGATCGAGCTTCTTCGCTATCGCTGCGATCACGCTCTGCTCGGGATAGGTCATCAGCTTGGCCCCGAAGGCGCCGCCCACATCACCGGCGATGACACGGACGCTCGCCTCCGGCAGCCCGAGCGAATCCGCGACAGCGCCGCGAACTCCAAAGGGCACCTGGGTCGAGGTCCACATGCGGATCCCGCCCTCCCCATCCGGCTCCGCCATCACTGCGTTGGCCTCGATGGGAACTGCGGCGAGTCGCTGGTTGATGAGCCGCGACCGCACGACCACGTCGGCGCCTTCGAGGGCGCCCTCCTCTCCCAGGTCGAACTCGAACGCCAGGTTGTCACCCTTGTCCGGGTGCACGAGCATCGCGCCCGCCTCGAGCGCGCGAGTGGTGTCGACCAGAGCCGACAGGATCTCGTAATCGACGACGACCGCGGCAGCAGCATCGACAGCCGCCTCCCGCGTCTCGGCCACCGCCACGGCGACCGCGTCCCCGACGAACTTCACAACCTCGGCGCAGAGTCGCGGGCGGGGCGTCTCCGACGCGAACGCGAGGTCCGATGCCGAAAACACGCCCACGACTCCGGGCAGCGAAAGCGCAGCGCTCACGTCAACAGATGCGATGCGCGCGTGCGCGTGCGGTGAGCGCACGAACACGGCGTGCAGGCAGCCTGGCGGCTGAACGTCGTCGGTGTACTTGCCGGCGCCGGTGACCAGGCGCGGATCCTCGCGCCTCCTGACCACTCCATGCAGCGCCGAGCTCACCGCCATGGCGGGAAATATAGGCGGGGTGCGGTGATACTGGAACTCAGATGAGCGAGCGCGGGACGCGATGGGGAGTGCTGCCGTCCTACTGGAGCTACCAGGGACAGCTCACTGAAACGCCGGCCGAAACCGAGGACGCGATCCTCAAAGCGATGGGCGCTTCGGGCGAGTATCCACCGCGCTCGAGGCGTCTCAAGCTGCCGCCCGACCCGTGCGCAACTGGTCCCGACCGCGCGTGGGGCTGGGCTGTGCAGCTCTATGCGGCGCGCTCTCGCGACAGCTGGGGGATCGGCGACATGGCCGACCTTCGCCGCCTGGCGCGGTGGTCGCGAAAGCAGGGCGCTGAGGTTCTCCTCCTCAACCCGCTAGGCGCACAGACGCCGACCCTTCCCTACGAGGCATCGCCTTACTACGCCTCGTCGCGGCGCTTCCGGAACACGATGTACATCCGCATCGAGGAGGTCGAGGGCGCCGAGCAGGTCGCCGCCGAGCTCGAGCCTCTGCGCACGGCCGCCCAAAAGTTGAATGACGTCCGCCTCATCGATTACGACGAGGTCTTCCGCCTGAAGTCCAAGGCTCTGGAGGCGATCTTCAGAGCGGCGCCCGACCCGCCACGGCTCGGACCGTGGGCCCACAGCAAAGGCCAGGCGCTGCGCGACTTCGCCACTTACAACGCCCTTGCAGAGGAGCACGGCCCTGCCTGGCGGAGCTGGCCAGCGGAGCTGCGCCATCCAAAGGGAGAGGGCGTCGACGCCGAGCGACGCCGCCTCACCCGCCGCGTCGCCTTCCACGTCTGGCAGCAGTTCCACCTCGACCGGCAGATGGCACGCGCGGCGCACGAGATCGGACTCATCACCGATGTGCCTGTGGGTTTCGCGTCCGACGGCTTCGACGCGTGGCGCTGGCAAGACCTGCTGGCGCCTGAGATGCGGGTCGGGGCGCCGCCGGATGAGTTCTTCACCGACGGCCAGGACTGGGGTCTGCCGCCTTTCGACCCGTGGAAGCTGCGGCGCGCGCACTACGAGCCGTTCATCGAGGCGATCAGGAGCGCGACCACCCACGCGGCTGGCATCCGTCTTGACCACGTGATGGGACTGTTCCGCCTCTTCTGGATCCCAAGCGGCAAGGGAGCGGCGAGCGGTGCGTACGTCCGTTACCCCGCCACCGACCTCCTCACGCTTCTTGCGTTCGAGAGCCGCCGCGCCAAGGCTTTCGTTATCGGCGAAGACCTCGGCCTCGTCGAGCCGGCCGTAAGAAATCGCCTGCGCCGGCGCGGCGCCCTCTCTTATAGCCTGCTGTGGTTCGAGGGCCCGACGCCCGACCAGTGGCCGAAGAACTCGGTGGCGGCAGTCGGCACCCACGACCTCCCGACGCTCGCGGGCACGTGGAACCTGACCGAGCCGGACCTCCGGCAGCACCGCCTGCGCCAGCGACTCGTGGACGTGACGCACGCACCGGACGGCACGCCGGCGATCGATGTCTCCGCCACCACCTACACGGCGCTCGCCGGTTCGCGTTCGCGCATCGTGCTCGCCTCGATGGAGGACGCGCTGGGCGTCGAGGAGCGGCCGAACGTGCCTGGCACCACCACCGAGTTCCCCAACTGGCGCCTCGCCCTGCCGCAGTCGCTGGAGGGAATCGAGACCGCGGACGGCCCGCGGCGCATCTCGCAGGTTATGCGGGAAGGCAGGTCGCGGAAGCGGCCCTAGTACGATGGGTTCGTGATCGCAGCACGATCTCGACTGAAGGGCACAGAGCTCGACTTTTACCCGCTTGCCGCACTCACGAAGGCCGGTCTTCCCGACACCTCGGGTCTGCCGATGACCGTGAAGGTCCTGCTCGAAGGGCTGCTCCGTCTCAGCGAGGCCGGCATCACCGGCGAGCAGAACGTCAAGAGCCTCGCCGCCTGGCCCAAGCCACCGCCCAACGATTCCGAGCTGCCGTTCCTGCCGGCGCGCGTCCTGATGCAGGACTTCACCGGCGTGCCCGCAGTCGTCGACCTCGCGGCCATGCGCTCGGCGATGCAGCGAGCCGGCAAGGACGCGGGCAGGGTCGATCCCCTCGTTCCCGTCGATCTCGTCATCGACCACTCGGTCCAGGTTGACTCTTTCGGCCTGCGCGACTCGTACACGCGCAACATCGAGCGCGAGATCGAGCGCAACCACGAGCGCTATGCGCTGCTGCGTTGGGCGCAGCAGGCTTTCCACAACTTCTCGCTCGTCCCGCCCGGCATGGGCATCTGCCACCAGGTCAACCTCGAGCACATCGCCAAGGTGGTGCAGATCCGGGACCTCAATGGCCACAAGGTCGCGATCCCCGACACTCTCATGGGCACCGACTCGCACACGACGATGGTCAACGGCCTCGGCGTGCTGGGCTGGGGCGTGGGCGGCATCGAGGCCGAGGCGGCGATACTGGGCCAGCCGGCCTACCTGCCGACCCCGATCGTCGTCGGCGTCCGCTTCAGCGGCGCGCTGCCCGCGGGATCGACGGCCACGGACCTCGTTCTCACCCTCACCGAGATGCTGCGCAAGCACGGCGTGGTCGAGAAGTTCGTCGAGTTCTGCGGCGACGGCCTCTCCAGCCTGTCCGTGCCCGACCGCGCCACGCTCAGCAACATGTGCCCGGAGTACGGTGCCACCTCAGCTCTGTTTCCGGTCGACCAGCAGACGCTCCGCTACCTGGACGTCACCGGCCGCAGCCGCGAGCAGATCCAGCTGGTCGAGAGATACACGAAAGAGCAGGGCCTGTTCCGCACCGACGGCGACAAGACCCCTAAGTTCAGCGAGCTGCTCGAGCTCGACCTCAGCAAGGTGGAACCGAGCCTCGCCGGCCCCAAGCGCCCGCAGGACCGCGCCCCGCTGCCCAAGGTGTGGGAGAGCTTCACCAACGCGTTCGGCAACGGGCCGAAGCCCAGCGCCAACGCGCTGGGGCGCCTGGCCGACGAAGGCGGCCCGGTTAATGGACGCGCCGCGGTTGCGGTTACCGCGAAGCCGGCGGCCAAGCTCGAGAACGGATGCGTCGTCATCGCCGCCATCACCAGCTGCACCAACACCTCCAACCCATCCGTGATGGTGGCCGCGGGCCTGCTCGCGAAGAAAGCCGTGGAGCTCGGACTGGAGGTTCGCCCTTATGTGAAGACCAGCCTCGCGCCAGGGTCGCGTGTCGTCACGGATTACCTGGAGACCGCGGGCCTGATGAAGCCGCTCGAGAAGCTCGGCTTCTTCCTGGTCGGCTACGGGTGCACGACGTGCATCGGCAACTCCGGCCCGCTCGCGAGCCCTGAGGTCGAGGCGACGGTGACGGCGGAGGACTTGAGCGTCGTCGCGGTGCTGTCGGGGAACCGCAACTTCGAGTCCCGCATCCACCCACTGGTCAAGGCGAGCTATCTCGGATCGCCGCCACTCGTTGTCGCTTATGCCCTCGCAGGCACGGTCCACATCGACCTCACGACGGAGCCACTGGGCACGAGCCGCGATGGCAAGCCCGTGATGCTGTCGGAACTGTGGCCCTCGCAGGCAGAGGTCAACGAGGTCGTGCAGCGATGTGTGCAGCAGGACATGTTCAAGCGCGAGTACTCGCGCATTTTCGAGGGCGACGAGCACTGGAAGCAGATGGAGGCGCCGACAGGGCCCATCTTCAAGTGGGACGAAAAATCCACGTACGTTCACGAGCCTCCGTACTTCGAAGACTTCGGGCCGGACCCGAAACCTCTCACCGACATCGAAGGCGCGCGCGCACTTGCGGTCCTGGGGGACTCGGTGACCACCGACCACATCTCACCGGCCGGCGCGATCCCGGCCGACAGCCCCGCGGGCAAGTACCTCATCGAGCACGGGGTCGAGCGCAAGGACTTCAACAGCTTCGGCGCGCGGCGCGGCAATCACGAGGTGATGGTGCGGGGCACGTTCGGCAACATCCGCCTGCGCAACCAGCTGGTCGAACGCGAGGGCTACTGGACGGCGCACCTGCCCGATGGCAAGGAAGCGACCGTCTTCGATGCGTCGCAGCAGTATCGGTCCGAAGGCGTGCCGCTCGTCGTGATCGCGGGTAAGGAGTACGGCTCGGGTTCTTCGCGCGACTGGGCGGCGAAAGGACCGCTCCTGCAAGGCGTGCGCGCTGTCATCGCGGAGAGCCTGGAAAGAATTCACCGCTCCAACCTGGTGGGCATGGGCATCCTGCCGCTGGAGTTCGCGCATGGCGAAAACCTCCAATCGCTCGGCCTCACCGGCAAGGAGCGGTTCACGATTCGCGGCCTCGAAAGCCTGAAGCCGGGTCAGACCGTCGAAGTCGAAGCGGAGTCGGACGACGGCAAAAAGACTGTGTTCAAGACGCATTCGCGCGTCGACAACGACACCGAGGTCGGCTACATGCACCACGGCGGGGTGCTCGCACTGGTGCTGCGCGAGCTAATCGCGCAAGCCTGACGCGCGCTAGGTCGCGCTGCCTGTCAGGCCTAGCTGCCCCTTCATCGCTTCCATCATTCCGAGATGGCGGTTGACGTGGTCGATCCAGTACATCACGTTCTGGCCGACGCTCTCGTGATCCGGATCGCGCGGCGATTCCATCAATATCAGCTCGTCGGTGAGCGAACCGCTGACTTTATCCGCAAACGCAAAGGCGCGGCGGGCGTAATCGACGACCTCTGACTTAGCAGGCAACGTGAGCTGATCGGCGTCCTCGTCTTTCATGTCGGTGCCCGTATCGCGGAGACCGAGGGTGCCCACCGGAAAACCCCACCGCTCCCCGATCGACTCGCCCTTCCACACCTGGCGCGCCGCTCCGTGCTCGCGCGCAAGTGCGGGCAGGTTCTCCAGCAGGATCTCGGCGAACCTGTCGTCCCAGCGAGCGATGTGCCACAGCTGCCATCCGATGCTATGGACTGAGGGATGAAGAGGCGTCCCAAACTGCTCGTCGGTCAGATCCCCGACGAGCTTGAGCGTGCGCTCGTGTGCCAGCGCGTAATTCCACACCAGGAGCCTGGTCAAGCTTTCTGGAGTACCTACGCCCATCCCAGGCAAGGTATCACCATCCGGCTCGGCAGTTGCGACCACCCCGGATAATGCTTAACTACACCGCTCTGTTGTATATGTGCAATAATTCGCCGTATGGCTCCGCCGATCAAGAATAGGATTGCTGTGCTTCGGGCAGAGCGGGGCCTGTCCAGGCAACAGCTTTCGGACGCTCTGGGGATCAACTACCAGACGGTCGGCTACCTAGAGCGCGGCGACTACAACCCAAGCCTCGAGCTGGCTTTCAGGATCGCCGAGTACTTCGGCCTGCCGCTGGAGGCCGTCTTCTCGCGGTCGCCGTTTGCCCCGATGAGCAGCCAGCTCTATCGGAAGGCGGAGTCGGCATGATCGATGACTTTGACAAGCTGTCGGTGACGGAGCTCAGGCAGCGAGGCATGACGTCGGACAAGATCCTCGCCGAGCAGAAGAGGCGTGGGATGTCGAAGGAAGCCATCCACGATGCTTGGTTCCCGAAGCCACCGACCTACAACCGATCGAAAGCCTGTCTAACTACAACCAAATGTGCCCGAATGGCGGTGCCACCTGGCCGCGGCTGGGCCGTTTGTGCCCTAACGGCTGTTTCCAGGCCGGCGCGCGCGCCCCGCTGTGGAGCTAGGCGGCCTCGCCGCTTCGGATCGGGAAGCGC
>JAYUFT010000054.1:0-2357 GCA_043738605.1 Candidatus Dormiibacterota bacterium
CTCCGGGAGGACCTCCGCCACCGCTCGGTTGGCTCCGGTCGAGGTGGGAATGACGTTGTCGGCAGCGGCGCGAGCTCGCCGGAGGTCCTTGTGCGGGAGGTCCTGCAGCTTCTGGTCGGCCGTGTACGCGTGAATTGTCGTCATCATGCCGCGCTCGATCCCGAAGGAGTCGTTCAGAACCTTGGCGAGCGGCACGAAGCAGTTGGTGGTGCAGCTGGCGTTGGAGACGACGTTGTGCTTCTTGGGGTCGTAGCCCGTGTGGTTGACGCCGAAAACGACGGTGTAGTCCTGGTTGGTCGCGGGCGAGGAGATGACCACCTTCTGAGCGCCGCCCTTGTCTAAGTGGACACGGGCTTTCGTCGCGTCGGTGAACAGACCGGTCGACTCGATGACGATATCCACGCCGAGGTCTTTCCAGGGCAGCTCGCCAGGATCCTTGTGGCTCAGGAACTTCACGGTGCGGCCGTCAACCTTGATCGAGTCGCCCCCGGCGGACACCTCCGGCCCGAAGGTGCCGAGGGCGGTGTCGTACTTGAGCAGGTGGGCGAAGGTGGCGGCATCGCCGAGGTCGTTGACAGCGACGATCTCGAAGTCTCCTTTCAGCTTGTCGGTCGCCCGGAAGATGTTGCGGCCAATACGTCCAAAACCGTTGATACCGACCTTGATGGTCATCTAGGCAAAAACTCCAGTACGCCGTGGCGGCCCAACACGGCTGAGTGAGGAGAGGGCGGCGAACGTAATGTTAGGCGGAGCGGCGCGCTCGCTTCGGATCGGCCGGATCCGCGAGCGGCCCAACATCGGGAGCCGCCACGCTGTCCGCCATCTCCTGCAGGCGACGCAACCGGTGGTTGACCGCCGACTTCGAGAGGTTCATACGGGCCGCGAGCTCACCCAGGTTCAGGTCAGGGTTGGCGGTGCGCCACCGGGCCATCTCACGCAGCGCCGGCGGCACCCGGTCCAGCTTGCCCGTCGACTCGAGCCTCTCGATCGCCGCGGCCTGCCGCATCCCGGATCCGATCGTCTTGCCGATGTTGGCGGTCTCGAAATTCAGCCGCCGGTTAACCTTGCCGCTGACCTCGCGAACGACGCGGACGTTCTCGAACTCCATCACCGCGCGGCTGGCGCCCATGAGCGACAGGACCCGCACGATGCCGTCACCCTCCTTTATGTACACGACGTGCTGGCCGCTGCGCTCCATGATCCCCACTCGCGCCCCGGCAGCTGACGCGACGTCCCCAATCACCTTCGCCCACGAATCGTTTGGGGCCACGAACTCGAGGTGATAGCGAGTGCTCGGCGCGTTCACCGACCCGCAACCAAGGAACAGGCCTCGAAGCATGGCTTTGCGATCGCAGGCGGCGTCAGGCACGGCCCGGGCGGCCGCCTGCGTAAAGGCGGGCACGAGACTTGGCGGGAGCGTGAGCTCGACGAAAAGCGACACGCGCTTTCGGGTTTTGACCACCTGGTACTTCGCATCCATGTGGCCGACTGCGCGACCCAGTCTCACAACCTTGCGCGCAATCGGGTTGCGCAGGAGCGAGAAATAGGCCGCGAGGCCCTCGCTCTGCCGCTTGATCAGGCGTCCGCGCGAGCCGTAATAAATGCCCAGCAACTCGCTTAGCTGACAGCACGGTCGCGCCGGCAGGTGGCCGGCCATCTCGTCCTTGACGTCCGCCGAGAACGAAATCCCCAGTACCTCCCCAGGACCCGGTGGTGCCCCTGTCCCTTCGGTCCAGTCTAGCCCCGGAGAACCGGGGTAAGGGTGACAATGTCTATCGAGAATTTGTCATGCCAGAAATGAGAATGATCGAGGCGGTGCGTTCGGCCATCACCGAGGAGATGGAACGTGACGAACGCGTGATCGTGATGGGAGAAGACGTGGGCAAGAAGGGCGGCGTCTTTGGCGCCACCGACGGCCTGTACGCACGCTTTGGCGAGGCGCGAGTCCTCGATACGCCGCTGGCCGAGTCAGGCATCGTCGGCGTGGCCATCGGCGCCGCTCTGAACGGCCTCATCCCCATCGCCGAGATCCAGTTCGCCGACTTCATCCACCCGGCCTTCGACCAGATCGTGAGCGAGGCGGCCCGTACGCGCTACCGGTCCAACGGCGACTGGTCGGTCCCGATCGTCATCCGCACGCCTTTTGGTGGCGGCGTCCACGGTGGCCTTTACCACTCGCAGTCGATCGAGAGTTTCTATGCGCACGTGCCGGGCCTGAAGGTGGTGGTCCCCAGCATGCCCGCGGATGCCAAGGGCCTGCTCAAATCGGCGATCCGCGACCCCGACCCGGTGCTGTTCCTCGAGCACAAGAAGGTCTACCGCCTGGTGGCGGAGGAGATCCCCGAGGGCGACCACCT
>JAYUFT010000055.1:0-2354 GCA_043738605.1 Candidatus Dormiibacterota bacterium
GACGCCCTGTAGCGAGCCGCCAGCAGCAGGCATTCACGAGCGATGTCGGATGAGGCGTACGGATGCGCGAGCTCGGCGGCCTTCCGCGACATCTCGCGCCACGTCGGGCCGCCCTCGGCCAGGACGCGTATCTCCTCAACGAGCTCGTCGTCCTTAGGCGAGAACTTGCCAACGCCGGACTCGACGACGTAATCGACGTTGGGTGACTCCTGTCCCGGGAGAAAGCCGGTGATCACCAGCGGAAGGCCCGTGGCGAGGGCTTCGGCGATGGCGCCCGGACCAGCCTTGGTGACGATGACGTCGCAGGCACGCATGAGCTCCGGCATGTACTCGACGAAGCCGAGCACGAGCGTCGGCGTGGCAAAACCGAGACTGTCGAGCCGGCGTCGCAGTCTTTCGTTTCTGCCGCACACCACCACGACCTGCCACTGGTGGGGCTCCTCGGTCAGGGCCGCCACCTGCTTCGACAACCCGCCCGCCCCGGCCGCGCCGCCGATGATGAGGACAGTGAATCGAGTTTCATCGAGGCCGAAGCGGCGGCGAAGGGCACCTTTCTCCCCGGGAGCAGGCGGTCGAAACCGAAGGTCGACTGGCAGGCCCAGGAGCTTGACGCGGTCAGCCGGTACCCGGCGCCGGATCGCCACCTTGCGGGCGAGCTCGGTAGGGGCGACGACGAGGTCGGCGCGGCTGAACGTCCAGCCACGATGAAAGTCGACGAGGTCGGTGATGACCGTCATGAGCGCGCGCTGGCGCCCGCTCTTCTGAATCGCCTGGTAGGTCATGTGGTTGAGTAGCGGGTGCACCGAGAGCACCACGTCGGGGTCGTGCCTTTTGATCAGCTCGGACGTCGCCTTCCGTACACCGGGGCCGAAGACGGCGCGAATCGCAGCGAATGTCGGCTTCGTGTTGCTCGTGTGATAGACAGCACCCCAGGCGGTCCTCGAGCGCTGAATCATCGGGCCGTAAAGCGATGCCAGCCGCCGTACGACCATGGGGCCTTGCGCCATCAATGGGTCCGCCACCGTGACCACGCAAGTCGGATCGAGCAGCTTCAGCGCGTCGGTGAGAGCGCGGGCTGCCGCGCGATGGCCGCCGCCAGTATCACTGAAGAGGATTAAGACCCTCGGCGCTCCGCCGGCGGGCGTCGGAACTGGGGGCGGGGCCTGGAGGGGACCAGCTTCCGCCGGCTGGGCGCTTACTTGCGGCGCGCGGCTGCCCGGCGCGCGATCCATCGCATGTTGTACTGGGACAACAGGAGAGTGATGAAGAGCATCCCGACGATCGCAATGCCAACCCAGAAGATCGTGCGCTTGGCGAGCTCATTAGGAGAAAGCGGCGGCGATCCGGTCACGTTCACCTGAATGATGTAGGCGACCAGGTCCTTGACGTCCTGGTCGGTCAGGGCCGAGTTGCCGCCTTTTGCCGGCATGTCGGTCTGGCGGGGGTCGCCGGGTTGGTGAACGCGCCCGCTGGCGATGATGCCGATGAGGAAGGTCGGGTCGAGAGGATTCGCCACATTCGGCAACTTCTCGATCGGGTTCAGAGCCGGGCCAATGCCGCCGGTCAGGCTGGCTCCGTGGCAGCTGGCGCAGTTGGCCCCGTAGAGGGCTACGCCCTTGGCGGGATCACCCGGCAGCCCCGCAGCGCTCGCCGAAGGGGAGGGGGAGCTGTTCGCCAGCGTACTGACCGCGGTGAGCGCCACCAGGGCGGGAACCGCCAGAGCCACCAGCGCCGATACGGTGAATCCCTTGTGAAGCTTCATGGCGCGCCAAATCATAGCCTGCCCCCTATTTTGGCCCTCAGGCGGGAATAGGAGGGAAGCGCGTAGGTTTTATTGCTGATATGGCGTCATGCTCCCCGGTCTCCCGTTCGGCCTTCTGCTGCGTATCGAGGCGCTGGCTAGACGCGAGATCGGCCTACCGTGGCTGAGGCGACTCCTCTGATCTCCAACCTCGCCGCCGGAAGGCGGATCGGGGTTATCTCCATGCACACCTCTCCGACGGCCTCTCTAGGCCAAAACGGCAACGGCGGTCTCAACGTCTACGTGCGCGAGGTCGCCAACGCGTTCAGCGATCGTGGCATCGCCACCGACATCTTCACCCGCACGCAATCACCCGACGACCCCGCGATCGAGTCGCTTGCACCCCTTTCGCGCGTCATTTATCTGCCGGCCGGACGCAGCCTGGACAAGTACTCCCTCTACGGCGAGGTCCCCGCTTTTGCGGCTGGGATCCGATCCTTTGCCGAGCGCGAGCACTTGAGCTACGACATGCTCTACTCGCACTACTGGCTGTCGGGCGAGGTCGCGTGCCTGCTCCGACCAGCCATGGGTGTCGCCTGGGCGCACACCGCGC
>JAYUFT010000056.1:0-20478 GCA_043738605.1 Candidatus Dormiibacterota bacterium
CGAGGTCAGTCTCGGATCGTCTCGAAAAGGGTCTCAATCCTTGACCGGGACGCGATGGGCGAACTCGCTCATCTCGTCCAGGCGTTCCGCGACAAGGGCAAATCCGCGCTGCAGGCGCCGGTAGAACGTGGGGCGCGAAAGGTGCAGGCGCTCCATGATCACCTCGTGGCTTCCCACCTTCTTGACGTAGTAGTCAAGGAGCAGATGGCCCGCCTCGGCGTCGCGTGGCGCCGGGGAAGCGGCGAGATCGCCGATCACGTCGACGAGCAGCGAACGGAGATCGCTCGCGGCGGAGCCGCCGCGGGAGACGCCTGGCAGTAGGGCCAGCGGGCTGCGCCCCAGCCTTTCGGGGGTTCCGAGGTCGTCGAGTGCCGTTTTCACCAGCTGAGGCCGGATGGCGCTCTCGGGATCCCTCGTCCAGTGCACCTCGGGCGGCTCCCCCGGGATCGGGGTGGGCAGAAGCACCATCGCGAAAGGCAGGCTGGCGGGCAGCAGGCGGCCCATGAGCCAGCCCAACATCATCGCGGCGAGCACTATGGCCGAGGCAAGGGAGAAGCTCCACGCCAGCCCGCCAGGCAGCAGCTCGATTGCCAGCAGCGAGAGGACCGCGAAGGCACCGCTGATCGCCGCACCAAGGGACGCGCCGCGGCGACCCGGCCAGCGATGGCCCCACCACAGCCACATGTCTCCGGCGAGCCCGGTCAGAATCGCCACCGGCAGCAGCTCGTACGTCTGCTTGGTGATTGCGACGAAGACACCGTTGATGGCAAACACCAGGGTCAACGAGCCGAATCGCAGCCGGAAAGCGCTGTTGAGCAGGAGGCCTGTCGCCACCAGGATGGCGGACTGCGTCAGGATCGAAGCCACCCCCAGGTTGTCGGCGACCCAGGAGAGTCCGATCGACTGCAGCTCGACCCGATAGCTGAAGGACGTGGAAGGCCACAGGTCGATCAGGGGATGCGCGAACTGGGTCGCGAAAGTGAGCACAGATAGAAGGAGGGCCACTGACATCAGGGGCACCGCGGTGGCTGTGGCCTCGCCGCGACGGGCGGCGGCTCGGACTGGACCGCTCACCATCACCGCTGCGGCGGCGATCTCGACGAGGTGGGGAGGGCTGAACAGGGCCTGGAGCCCGATCTGGTTCCGTGAAACGACGAACGACCAGAAAGAAGCGTCCGCGATCCACGCCGCACCGAATACGAGGCACGCGGCCAGGGTGCCGACGTAGCCATCCGGGAGCGCGCGGTTCCAGGGTTTCCCACTGGCGAGCCCCCGTCCGAAAGCCAAGAACAGGAACCCAGTCAGCGCAAACCAAGAGGCGCTGACGGCGACGAGGCCGGCCGAAGCCGCGCTCTGCACGCCAGAGGGCGCGATCACGTACGCCCAGGCGACCACGTACGCGGAAAGCAAAAACCACGTGGCGAGAAGGACGATCACCGCGTCGAACACGCGAGGGTCGTCGAGCAGGCTGCGCATGGCTTTCATAGTTCCACCGCCCGTTCGCGGCAAACGATACCCCTCAACGAGCTGGAGATTGAGACGAAATTCGGCACAACTCTGAGACTGGCTATGAGACGGAGTCCCCCGGATCATCCGCAGCGTTGCCGGCCGCCTCGTTTTTCAAGGAGTACCGACAGATGATCCTGGTCAAGAAGCTCGCCGCAGTGGTTTCAATCGTGTTTGGCGTCTCATTGGTGTTCGCGGCCGTGGCTGTCGCCGCGGGCGGCGGGGGCCTCGGGCCCGGCGCCTACAAGTTCACCGACAAGGAGGCGATGGCCACCTTCGGAACGCTACGCGGAGGCCCGCCTGGACAGCAGGGCTTCACCGTCATCGTGGACAGGGGTTTGAACACGTTTCGCGCCAAGGGCCCAGAGGCCTCTCGCACGGTCACCAACAGCACGATTGTCAGCCTCGACATCTTCGATGACGCCGGCAACGTGACATTCGGCTGTTTCACGATCAATCCCGCCGACTTCAGCGTTAGCAAGGACCTTCAGACGGCGCGCCTGCACACGACCTTGACGGCTAACGAGACCTGCCCAGGCTTCGGTTCGCCGGTCGCCGCAAACGGCGAGGTCCCCTTCGCTGGTGGTGGAGGCGGCGCCGCCCTGCCATTGCCGATCTCGCTCGATATCGCCTGGAGCGGCCTCGGAGTGACGAGCAGCGGCACCGACCACAGCACCAGCCGGTGCCTCGACTACAGCACCGAATTCAGCAGCGCCTACCAATCCTCGAACGCCACTGCGACCGGAACCATGTCGGCGAGCAGCGGCACCTTCCAAACCCAATTGGCCGACGTCACCTCGTCAGACGTGACAGCGCACATCAAGGGCGTCCCTCAGGCCGCGTGTTTCCCGCAGTAAGCAGCTCGAGCGACGGACGGCGCGGCACCGGCCGCGCCGTTCTCTTATTGATACGTCAATTGAGACTCGAGCGGGACTGACCTTGATACCCGATCGGAGCGACCTTTGCGGCCATGTTGACCTTGCACGCGCGACACCGCCTCGACATCGGCTGTCGCCAGTTCCTTTATGCCCTGTCGGCCTGTGTCTGGGCGCGAGACATGCAGAAGTTGAGCGCCCGCCTGGCCGGGGGATGGTCGCCAGCCGGGAATGGCATCGCCTGCCGGTCGGTCCGCTCAGGATTCCACCTGCTGCTCGACGCACTCGATCTCACTGCCGGTGACGAGGTCCTCGTGTCCGCGGTCACTCATCCGGACATGGTTCGCATCATCGAGGCCCACGGGCTCGTTCCGATCCCCGTCGACCTTGACATCGACACTCTCGCGCCAAGGCTCGACCTGGCCGAGCGCCTGGTGACGAGCAGAACGCGGGCGATCGTTGTCGCTCACCTCTTCGGCGGGCGCTTCGACATGGGCACCACCGTGGCGTTTGCCAAGCGCCATCGGCTTCTGCTGTGGGAGGACTGCGCCCAGGCATTTACAGGCGCGGGTGATACCGGCGATCCCAGCACCGACGCATCGATGTACAGCTTTGGGGCGCTGAAGACCGGCACTGCGCTGGGCGGCGCGCTCATCAAAGTGAGCGACCGATCTCTGCTGCAGCGAATGCGCGACCGGCAGCGCAGCTGGCCCGTGCAGTCTCGCCGCCACTACACCGCCACGGTCTTCAAGTTCATGGCATTCAGCCTCGTTACGCGACCGCTCGCCTACGGGGCGCTGGCGTGGTTTTACCGCGCGACAGGCCGCGATTTCGACAGGCTCGTCAACAGCTCCGTGCGCGCGTTCCGGCCGGGCCGCCTGTTGCCCCAGCTGGAGGTCCAGCCGTCGGCGCCGCTGCTGGCCGCGATGTCCCACCGTCTTCTCGCCTTCGACGGCCGGCGCATTCAGCGACGCGCGGAGTCTGGCGCGTGGCTCGCGGCCCATCTCCCGGTCGGGCTGCGCCTTCCGGGCCGCGCGATGCAAGGGCACACGTACTGGCTCTTCCCTGTCCTCAGTTCAGAACCCGACGAGCTGATCGCGGCTTGCAGGCTTGCCGGCTTCGATGGCGCGCGTGGTGCGAGCAGCGTCGCCCCGGTGGCCGCGCCTGCCGGCCGGCCCCAAGCTGAGCCAGACAATGCCCGACGAATGATGGAGAGCCTCGTCTTCCTGCCCGCATACCCGGAGCTCTCGCGAGGTTCGTTGGCCAGCCTCGCTGCAGCGATCGATCTCGGTGCGGGCGTTCCCCGCCGCGAAGCTGCGCGCGGCCGGCTGAGGCGGGCATGAGCGCCCAACGCGAAGCGGTGTGGGAGAGCCTTGGCAATGCGCGATTCGACCTGTTGGTCATCGGCGCCGGCATCATCGGCAGCCGGATCGCCTACGAGGCGGCTCGCGCAGGGCTAGAAGTGGCTCTTGTCGACGCGGGCGACTTCGGAGGCGCCACCTCGAGCGGCTCGACGAAGCTCATCCACGGCGGCTTTCGGTACCTGCCGATGGGAGACATCGGGCTCGTGTGGGAGTCGCAGCGCGAGCGCGCCTCGTTGATGGCGAGGATCGCGCCGCGCCTGGTTCGGCGCATGCCGATGGTTTTGGCCGCATATCGTGGCGGGCCGACTGGCCCTGGGTTGGCGGGTGCCGGCGTCCTCGCGTATGGAGCGCTGTGCGGCTTTCGGGGCACGGGCGTGGGCCTCACCGGCGCCCGCGGCGCGCAGCGGCTCATCCCATCAATCAAGACCGATGGCCTCACGGTCTGCGGCCTATTTGACGAAGGGCAGACCAACGATGCAAGGCTCGTGCTCGCGACGGTGGCTGCAGGTGTCGACAGGGGAGTGGTCGCCCTCAACCACGCCCGCATTGCCGGCCTGGATTTTGGGCACAACGGTGAAGTGCTTGCCTCGATCCAGGGTGGGCCGGCGGAAGGCTCGATCGAGGTCGGCTTCAAGCATGTTGTGAATGCAGCGGGCGCGTGGGTCGACGGCATCCGCCGGCTCGAGGACCCTTCGGCCGAGCCGATGGCGCGCCTGAGCAAGGGCGTCCACCTCCTGCTCGACGCGCCACCCGGATGGCGGGCCGGCCTGGCCGTGCCGGTCGAGGGTGGCCGCGTCGCGATGGCGATCCCCTGGCAGGGCATGCTCATGCTCGGCACCACAGACACGCCCTACGGCGGCAAGCCGGAGGACTGCGCGGTGAGCGACGCCGACGTCGCCCAGGTGCTGGCCGAGGCGTCAGTGGCGCTGCCTCGCGACCTGGTTCAAGCGAGCGCCGTTCGCTTCTCGTTCGCCGCGCTGCGCGTGCTCCCGATCGGCGACGGCTCGACGGCCAGCGCGCACCGAGAGGTGATGGTGCGCATCGGGCCGCGCGGCATGGTGTCGATCGCGGGCGGCAAGCTCACCACTCATCGGCGAATCGCGCTCGCCGTGCTCAACCGCATCGCCGACGCGCGCCTCGCGGGCCAGGGGCGAGTTGATGAGGCGCTACCCGAAGCGACCGACGAAGCGGGCGTCCGTGACACGGACCTGGATCCGGGTATCGCCTCGCATCTCGAGCAGATATACGGCGTCGAGTCGGGAAAGGTCGTGGCGCAGCGTCAGCTGCATTCGAATGCGATGGAGCGCATCCACCCGGATGGTCCGGACATCTGGGCCCAGGCGTACCACGCGGTCGACACCGAGTGGGCGGCCACCGTTGATGACGTCGTACGCCGGCGAACGACGCTGGCGGTCCGCGGTCTGGCCACGCCGGAGCTACGCACGAAGATCGGACGGATGACCGCCGCGGATTACGACTTGGTGGACGCTCCCGAGGCCGCGCGTGGATTGGGAAGAGGCGTCAAGGTGCGCTCGACCTGAGCGCGCAGGTGCTCAAACGGCGGTGGTAGAGATATGCGCTCGCCCAGGTGCTCGAGCGGCTCGTCCGTGGTGAAGCCGGGACCGAGTGTTGCGATCTCGAAAAGAACGCCGCTCGGCTCTCGGAAATAGATGGATTTGAAGTAGTACCTGTCGATGACGGGCGTCGGGCGAGCGCCCGCGGCCATGACCTTATCGCGCCAGGCGGCATGGTCTTCGATGGTCGACGACCAGGCGATATGGTGGACCGTGCCCGCGCCGCTCACTCCTCGAGCGGCCGGCGCTGAGTTGTATCGATAAAAGGAACCGCGCTTCTCGCCGCGAGACTCGAACTCGCCCGGTCCTGTGCGCCGGAATCCCAACGCCTCTACGAAGGAGGCGCTGCGCTCCGGCGCACTCGCGTAGGCGCGAACGCCTGCGAACCCTTGCAGGGCGAGATCGGCCGGGATCTCCGGATGCTCGGCGATCAGCGGGGCGTCGGTGACGTCTTCGACGAGCAGCTCCAGCCCTAGCCCCTCCGGGTCCTCGAACCGAACACTGCCGTCGGCACGCTCGGCCTCGATCCCCTGGCTCGCGAGCCGCTTCGACCAGAAGTCGAGCGCCTTTTCAGAGCCGACGCGAAACGTGATGCGGTGGATCATCCCGGCCCCGGCACGTCCTCGCGCCACCCCGGGGTACTCGAAGAAGGTCATGTCGGCTCCCGCGCTGGCGTTCTCGTCCGCGTAGAAGAGGTGATAGACGCTGGGGTCGTCCTGGTTGACCGTCTTCTTGACCAGGCGAAGGCCGAGTACGCCGGCGTAAAAAGCCACGTTGCCTGGCGCGTCGGCGGTGATAGAAGAGATGTGGTGGATGCCGTCGAGCTTTTTCATTTCACCGATGAAAACATGGGCAGCCACCGCGTTTGTTCCGCCCGGCTCAGCTCCGCTTGATGACGATCACCGATATTTCATCCGCCGCTTGGTCGATGCGATCGGCCGAGTTCTTCAGGTGGCGGTAGATCTCCCTGGACTTCAGGATCTGGTTCATCTCACCCTTGCTGTCGAACAGCTGGCCGACCGCCTGGTGGTAGAGGCCGTCGATCCGGTTCTCCGACCGCTTGGCGCGCACGGCGTGTTCGGCAGCGACGCCCGGGTGGTCCAGCAGCTGTCCTACTGCAGCGCTGATATGGCGCGCGCCCTCGGTCAAGACCTTCGCCATCTCGCTCAATCCCGCCGGCGGACCGATCTTGTAAATGGCAAGCTCGATGGCCGTTTCATTGGCGGCATCCAGGATGTCGTCGATCGCTCGCGATAAACCGAACAGGTCCTCGCGGTCGAACGGCGTTGCATATGTATGCAGCAGCTCATCGATCAGGATCCTCCTGGCCGCATCACCTTCACGCTCGATTTCCTTCAGCTGGTCCACGAGGTCGGTGTTGTCGCCGGGCTCAGGGCCAAACCGCTCGAGGACCTGAAGCGCCTTGACAGTGAGCTCAGCCTGCTGGCTCAGGAGAGCGACGAATCGCCGATCGTTCGACTTGGTGAGCGCCTTGAACGTTCGGCCCAAGCTCATGGCGCGATTCCTGCCAAGCGCACCGCAAGGTGAAGGACGGCGGCCACGATCAAAGCCGTTGGCAGGGTGAGCAGCCAGCTCCCGAGCATCTCTCTGACGATTCCCCATCGAACGGAGGAAGCACGCAGCGCGGCGCCGACACCGACCAATCCCCCGTCGATTGTCTGGGTCATGCTAACCGGCGCTCCGGCGATGGCCAGCGTTGCGACGACGCTTCCGGATGCGAGCTGTTGCGAGAGGGCCTGGGTCGGACGGACTTTGAGGACGCCGAGTCCGACGCGCCCAGCGACTCGCGAGCCTCCTGTGATTGCACCGACGTAAAAGCAAACGAATGCGCCAATGATAGGCGTGGCACTGGCAAAGGCGACGGCATGGCCCTGGTTGGAAAACGACATACCGACCGCGAGCAGCCCGACGGACTTCTCCATGTCGTTGGCGCCATACGCAAATGCCTGCAGCGCTGCGGTGAAGAGCTGAAGCCTCGAGAGCCGAAGGAGCGATGCGTGCGGGCGAGTCCCGAACAAGCGACGGATGGCCCCGTAAACAAGGAGAGCCAGAAGGCCGCCACCGAGGACAGAGATCGGCATCCCGATGAGGACCCTCGCCACCCCAGACCAATGGATGACGCGGCGCTCTCCATCAATCAGCGCCCAGCCGAGCATTGCGCCCACGAGCGCAAGGGTCATGCTGGTCGGAATCCCGAACCAGAGCGAGACCAGCACCACACACAGTGGGGACAGCGTGATGAGGACATAACCGAGTGATCCTTGCTGCCTGAGATCGATTACGTTGGTGCCGACCGTCTGCGCCACAGCGGTGCCCAAAACGAGAGGGCCGGCGAGGCTGACGAGCAAGAGCAGGGCCGCAGCGCGCGGGCTGATCACACGGCCTGAGGTGAAGGAGCCCATCAAGTTGCCGCCGTCGTTGAAGCCCGATACGAGTCCGAACATCGAAGCGGCGACCAAAGGTCCGATCGCTTCGAGATTCAAGCTCCGAAGTCTACTAGGGCACTGCTGATTTCACGAGACTCTTCATCATGTGATGAGGTGAGACCCCCGATATGAAGTGGAAGATAGCCCTGTTTCTCGTCGCGGCCGTGGTCGCGGTGGGCGTCATCAACTATCTGAGGCCGATACCGGCGGTGGCAGCGACCAGTGCGCTCCACGCCCAGGACACGGTGCCCGGCACGACCCCCAAGATCCCATGGCCGAGCGGAGGCTCGGCCGCCATCGGTACGGCCGGTCTCGGCCTCTTCGCGACATCGGGAAATGAAAGTCCGATCTCTGCCGCGAGCGTCACCAAGGTCATGACCGCCCTGTTAATCCTCACTGACAAGCCTCTCAAGAAAGATGAAACGGGGCCGACGATCACGATCACCGAGATTGACGTCCAGTCGTATCAGACTGATCAGGCCAACAAGGAATCGGTGGTCGCGGTGCAGGCAGGGGAGCAGCTCACCGAGTTCCAGCTCCTGGAGGGTTTGCTGATTCCCTCCGCCAACAATTTTGCGGAGACTCTCGCGCGCTGGGACTCGGGCTCAATTGACGCTTTCGTCGCGGCGATGAACAAGCGCGCAGCGGACCTCCACATGACGCAGACCACCTTCGCCGACACGAGCGGAGCATCGCCAAAATCGGTGAGCACGCCCACTGACCTGATGAGGCTTGGCATGGAGGCGATGAAGCAGGAGGTGTTCGCCGAGATTGTGGGAATGGCCCAAGCCGATCTTCCAATCGCCGGACGCGTCTACAACGTTGACGGCGTGCTCGGCCAGAGCGGGATCATCGGCATCAAAACTGGATCTGGCCTGGCGGAGGGTGCCAACTTTCTGTTTGCCGCCGACGCGTCAATCGACGGTCAGAGCGTGAGGCTGTACGGCTGTGTTATGGGCCTGCCCACTCTGGCCCGCGCATTCGCAGCTGCGAAGAGCCTCATCGCCTCAATGCAGGCAAACCTGCACGTCCGTCGCGTCATCGCCAAAAACCAGGCGGTCGCAACCTACGTCACACCCTGGGGCGGCCAGTCAGACTTACTTTCGACTGTGGACGTGGACCTTGTCGAGTGGCCAGGCATGATCGTTCGGCAGCGCCTCGACGCGCCTGCCCTGGTCGTCGACAAGCCGATTGGGCCGGGCACCCGCGAGGGCACCGAGCACGTGGTTCTGGGCGACTACACCCTGGATGTCGAGCTCGTGACCGCCAGCCCGCTCTATCCGCCGGGCAGGGCCTGGCGCCTGACCCGCGTCAATTTCTTATAAGGAGTCCGGACAATGGCAAAGGTGAAGGGATCCGGTACGAAGCAGTCGCCGTGGCAGCTGACCACGCCGAGCGGGTCGTCCGAATACCAGATGTACAAAGACGAATCCTTGGACCCGCCTGCGCTGGTCTGCACGGTGGGGAAGACCGAGCTCAGGTACGACCTTCGATGCCTGGACGATCTACACGCGATGCTCAAGAAGCACGCGGACTGGATGCCGCTGGGCAGCGCCGATGAGCAGAAGCCCGCGGCCGAGGGCACGGTCGAATCCTGGGGTCGGTCGCCCAAGAATCCGGTCGGCGGCTGGTACGGCCTCAAGAAAGGCCTGCGCGGCCGCTTCGGCATGTATGTGCCGCCGTTGATGGAGGCCCTGGGGCTGGCCGAGGTCGAGCACAACCCGAAGAACAACCGGATGCGCGCCGTTTAGCTTGGCGTTCATCTCTCGTGGCTTCAAGGGCCAGAGGCGCGACGTTGCGAGCAGCTCGCGAGTGCCCCCGGGCCAACATCTAGTCAACGACTTCCCTGTCCTTTCCGCCGGTCCGACTCCGAGGGTGCCCCTGTCAGAGTGGACGTTTTCGATCGTCGGCGAGGTGGACGAGCCCAAGGTTTGGACCTGGGAAGAATTCCGAAAGCTGCCCAGCGAGACGTTCACGGTCGACATCCACTGTGTCACCAAGTGGACGAAGCTCGACACCAATTGGACCGGGGTATCGCTGGAGACCATCCTGGACCTCGTCGACAGCGCTGCCGACTTCGCTGTCGCCTACAGCGACGGTGGCTACACCACCAACCTACCGGTCGACGACCTGAGGGGCCGTCAGGCGTGGATCGCATTCGAGTACGACGGCCAGCCGCTCGATCCGGAGCACGGCGGGCCTGCGAGGCTCCTCGTCCCTCACCTCTATCTGTGGAAGAGCGCCAAGTGGGTGCGGGGCATCTCGCTGCAGAACGAGGACGAGCCGGGCTTCTGGGAATCCAACGGCTACCACCTTCGCGGTGATCCATGGCGCGAGCAACGGTACTGGGGCGACTGACCTGGCAGCTCGGCGAGGTCGCCGAGGTGATCCAGGAGACGCCTCACGTTTCCAGCCTCGTCCTCGATATCTTGGCGTGGCCGGGTCACCTGGCCGGCCAGCACGTCGATGTCCGGCTGACCGCCGAGGATGGCTACCAGGCTCAGCGGAGCTATTCGATCGCGTCAGCGCCCGAGGACTCTCGGCTCATTCTCACCGTCGAGCGGCTCGAGGACGGCGAGGTATCGCCGTATCTGGTCGGTGAGGTCAGGGCCGGGGACAAGATCGAGCTCCGCGGGCCGATTGGCGGCTACTTCGTCTGGAAGGCGGGCGACGACAGACCGCTGCTGCTCGTGGCCGGCGGCTCCGGGATCGTGCCGCTGATGGCGATGATCCGCCACCATGCCGCCGCGGGTGCCGCCGCCAACGTTCGCCTCCTGTACTCGTCTCGCTCGTTCGACGATGTGATCTACAGGGACGAGCTCGCAAATCTTTCGGCTGGCGGCATGCGGCTGCAGGTCTCCCACACTCTCACCCGTTCTCAGCCGCCAGGTTGGGAGGGGTACTCGCGCAGGGTCGACGGGGAGATGGTGGCCGAGGTCGCCTGGCCCCGGAAAGACTCTCCCGCGGTGTTCATCTGCGGCCCCACGGCGTTCGTCGAAACTGCAGCGAGGCTGTTGCTGGAGTCAGGCTATGAAGCGACCTGGATCAAGACCGAGAGGTTCGGAGCCACAGGAGGTTGATGTGCAGCAATCTGACATGAAGCTGGACGGCAATGCGATCGCGGGCCTGCTCCGCGAGATCTTCACGATGGAGATGACCAATGCGAACAGCACTTGCGCCGGCTGCGGCAAGGTCCATACGGTGGGGCGGGTCGACGTCTATCTCAATGCGCCGGGAGCGGTCGTGAGATGTCCTGCCTGCGAGCAGGTGCTGATGCGGATAGTCCACAACCGCGGACGCTACTGGATCGACCTCAGCGGCATTCGCTGCCTGGAGTTGAGGGTAGAGGAGTAAAAAGTTCCCTCTCACCTTTGGGGAGAGGGGCGTTTACTCGGCATTACCGAGCCCCTGCGACCACAGTCGCCGGTTCGCTCGTTGTGCTAGCTGACAGGGAGTTCAAGACGCGCTCTTCGCGCCCCCGCACGGGTCCAAAGCAAGTTCGCGACTCGTCCACCCGTTACCAAAGTCGGTAAGCCTGTTCTGAAAGGGGGGAGGCCACCGTGATTGCGCGCTCGCCGGCAGCGAGATGGGTCCGACGGGGATCTGGGCGGCTCGGCACCTGGCCCGACGCCATCATTGCTCTGGGCCTTCTCGTTCCCGCCACTTTCGTGCCGCTCGCGGCGATTGACGGAGGCGGTCTGCTGGTGGTGCCCAACCAGCATTTCTACATCGTCTCGGCGGTATCCATCTTTGCGGCGCTGGTCGCCGGCGCCCTCGCGCTCGCCACGGTCCAGATCGGCCTCTATCGAGTCCTGTTCCTCTGCCTCGGCTTCATGTCGCTCTGTGCCATCTTCGCGGTTCATGGGCTGACGACCCCAGGCATCCTCGTCCCCAACCTCTTCGAGGAATACTCAGGCAGCGCGGTCGCCACCTCGGCCTACCTGAGCCTGGCCATACCAGCCATCTTATTTGCCGTCAGCTACGCGCCGGGCCTGGCGCGTCTCGAAAGCCGCCTTCCCTTCTGGCCGGCCGGGTGGCTGGCGCTGCTCGTGGTCATCGGCATCGTGGTGTACGCAGGCATCGCGATCTATCGCACCTGGCTGATTGCCGCGCTGCCACTCGCGCAGCCGCCATTCAGCACGGCCCTTGCGATCCTCAGCATCGGGCTGTTCTTCTTCGCCGCGCTGCGGCAGGCGCGCAGCTACCGGCGCGCCCGCCTTGTCAGCCAGGCGTTCCTCCTGGCGTCTTTTGTTCTGCTCGCGGACGCCGCCGCCGCCATGGTGCTGTTTCGACCCTGGACCGCCGGTTGGTGGTACTACCACCTGCTCATGCTGGCCGCGGTCGGCCTGGCTTTGAACGCGCTGATCGTCGAACGCTTGCGCGCGAAGTCGCTGCGGTCGGTGATCGAGACCGCGCTCGAGCTCGAGGTCTCTGTCGACGTCGAAGAGCTGGACTTCGAAGTCATCGCGGCGCTTGTGGCTGCGGTCGAGGTGAAAGATCGCGAGACCCAGGGCCACCACCGGCGCGTCGCTCAGCTCTGCGTCCAGATTGGGCGGCAGCTGGGCATGTCCGCCACTGAGCTGCGCGTCCTCGCCCGAACCGGCCTACTCCACGACGTCGGCAAGCTCGGTGTTCCGGACGCGATCCTCGAGAAGCACGGGCCGCTCACCGAATCGGAGTCCGCGGTCATGAAGACCCACCCCGAGATCGGCGTCGCGATCCTCAAGCGCGGCGGTCATTTCAAGCGCGAGCTGCTTGGCGTCCTCTACCACCACGAGCGGATGGATGGCAGCGGCTACCCGCATGGCCTGACGTCAGACGCGATACCGATTGAGGCGAGGATCGTCGCGGTCGCCGACACCTACGACGTCCTTACCACCGACCGGCCGTACCGTCAGGCTCGCGGAGGCCGAGAGGCGCGGCGGGTGGTTCAGGAGGAGGCCGGCACGCACCTGGATCCGCAGGTGGTGGTCGCGTTGATGAGCGCCCTCGACCGGCGCGAAGCCGGCTCGATCGGCAGCAGTCCCGGCCGTGCTCGGAGTGCGAGCGCGATTCGAAGAGCGGCTGACAAGAGCGGCTGGACGGACCACCGAACGGCGTAACGGCGTCCGGCACGGCTCCCTGCAGGCAGAGGGAACTCCTCAGCCATGTCACGATTGAAACGATGAAATTCGGCGTCGCGATTTTCCCCACCGATTACTCCATCTCGATGACGGAGCTCGCGCCGGCGGCCGAGCAGCTTGGCTTCGAATCCTTGTGGGTCGCCGAGCATTCGCACATTCCGACCAGCCGGCTGTCGGCGTGGCCTGGCGGGCAGGATCTGCCCAAGCAGTACGCGCACACCCTGGACCCGTTTGTCGCCCTGACTGTCGCGGCACTGGCTTCCAAGAAACTGCTCGTGGCCACCGGTATCTGCCTGGTGGTGCAGCGCGACCCGATCCATACGGCGAAGCAGGTCGCCAGCCTCGACTCCATCTCGAACGGGCGCTTCCTGTTCGGCGTCGGCGCCGGTTGGAATCGCGAGGAGATGGAGGACCACGGGACCGACTTCACCACGCGCTTCCAACTGATGCGTGAGCGAGTGGAGGCGATGAAGGCGATCTGGACCGACGACGAGGCCGAGTATCACGGGAAGCTCGTCAACTTCGGGCCGATATGGTGCTGGCCGAAACCGGTCCAGAAACCACACCCGCCAGTCCTACTCGGCGGCAGCGGGCCGAACGTCCTGAAAAGGGTAGTGGCTTATGCGGACGGTTGGATGCCCAACCGGGGCGCGGACCTCCCACGGATCCCCGAGCTCCAGGAGCTGGCGCGGGCGGCGGGGCGCGGCCCTCTGCCGGTCACCGTTTACCCGAAGGCCGACGCAGCAGCCATCGAGCAAGCGGCCGAGGCGGGAGTCGAGCGGTGCATCTGGTACGTGCCACCCGACGGTCGCGACCAGGCGCTGGAGAAGCTCGAAGAGCTCGCGAAGCTGGTAAGACCCTTCCTGTCGACCTAGCTGCCGGTCAGCGCGCGAAAGCGCGAGTCGCCCTGCAAAGACGCGAAGTTCTCATCCGACGCCGCCGTTGGCTTCAGGTCCTCGCGCATCGCCAGGCTCTCCTCGAGCAGCTCCAGAGCCTCATCACTGCGTAGCTGCGCGGCGCGTACGGCTGCCAGGTTGTAGAGGGCCGCTCCCAGGACGCGGCCCGGCGCGTCGACTTCCCGCAGCTCGTTCGCGGTCTCCTCGGTCAGCCGGTGGCTTCGTTCCGCCACGCCCCGGTCCAGGAACTGGTCAGCCAGGTGGATGCGCGGATGGAGGTAGCTGTTGCGAAGGATCGCTTCGCCGACGGTTTCCGCGCTGTACCAATTGAAAGGCCTATCTCCCATGGTCTCCCACATCGCGATGATCGAGATGAGCGCAGCGTCGGAGCGGGCTGCAGAGTCCGCGAGGGACACTCCGGCAGCGCCCGCCATCTCCCCATCGTTCAGCTCGTCGATATTGCCGGGAGGCGCATTGACGGGTCGCTCTGCGGCCGCCTCAGTCAGCCCATTCCACAGGCGCTCGCGCCAATTGGCGATGTGAAACATGGTCATGCTCGGCGTCCAGCCCGAGGACGGCTCCGGCTTTCCCGCCATCTCCGCGACAAACGCCTTCTCGAGATCCTGCTGCTTCTGTAGCAAGGCAAGCACGTCCTTCACGTCCTGCCCTCCAGCAGGGTCTTGGGGATTGAATCCCATGTCCCTCCCTTGCGCCGGAAGGCAATGCCGGCCAGCATCTCGAGCACCACGCGGTTGGCCAGGAAGGCTGTGATCTCGGACGGGTCGTATGGAGGCGACACTTCGACGACGTCGATCCCGACCACTGGCAGCTCGATCGCGATCCGTCGCACCGCGTCCAGCGCCTCCCGCGCTGTGAACCCGCCGGGCTCAGGCGTGCCGGTGCCAGGCGCCATTCCCGGATCCACGACGTCGACGTCGAATGACACGAACACCCCGTCGCAGTCGTCGACGGCGATCGCGAACGCCTCTTCGAGCACAGCGTCAAGACCGCGCCGCCCAACCTCGTGCATCTCGAACGAGTGCATCTGCCGCTCCGCCATCCACTGCAGCGTCTCCGGCTCGGGCCAGTAACCCCGCAGGCCGATCTGGATGAAGCGGTCGCCGCGGCACGCGCCCGACTCGATCAGGCGGCGCATCGGCAACCCGTGTCCCACCAGGCTGCCGAACTGCGTGTCGCCGGTGTCTGCATGTGCGTCGAAATGGATCACCGACACGCGACCCCATCCCTTCGCGCGCGCGACACCGGTGACGTCGGGCCACGTGACGGTGTGATCACCGCCGAGGATCACGGGAATCGCCCCGGCCTCGGCCGCGATGCGTACCGCGTTTTCCAGGTTGTCGAGCGGAAGGCGAGCCTCGACCCCGGGCATCTCGATGTCTCCCGCGTCCAGCACGCGCAGGTCGCGCAGTGGGTCGACCCTCAACGTCAAGTGAGGACGCGCTGAATCGTGCGGGTTGTAGTCGGTGCTGCGGATCATCTTGGGGCCGAAGCGGGCGCCCGGGCGGTACGAGGTGCCGGCGTCGTACGGGGCGCCGATGATCACGACGTCAGCCCCTTCAAAGGTCGAAGGCTCGTCGAGGTCGCAGCGGTCGACGCCCAAGAAGGTCACGTCGGGGCCGTACATCCCTCCCAGGCGCGGCACTGCCCTAGTCTGCCACCGAGGCTTCGAAAACGACGCGACCGCCGACCGCGGTCGCCACCACCTTGACGTCGGCCAGCTCGCTCATGGGCGTCGCCATGAGGTCGCGATCGAGAATCGCGATGTCCGCCAGCATTCCCGTGCCCAGCCGGCCCTTCGCCGGCTCCGAGCGTTCGGCGTAGGCGCTGCCCGAGGTCCAGGCGGCGACGGCGTCGGCCAGGTCCAGGCGCTCAGAACCCACCCAGCCGCCAGGCGGCTCGCCCGAGCGGGTCTGCCGATTGACCGCGACATGAAGGCTGCCGAACGGGTCGATTGGCACCACCGGCCAGTCGCTCCCGAACGCCAGCCGGCCGCCCGACCGCAGGATCGAGGCCCACGGCCAGCCACCGGACGCCCGCGCCGCGCCGAGCTTCGGCGCCCACGCGTCGAGCAGGTTGGGACTGGGCTCCGCGTGCTGTGGCTGCATGCTGGCGATCACACCGAGGGCTGCGAAGCGTCCGAGGTCGGCGGCGGCCGGTGCCTCGATGTGCTCGATGCGATGGCGCCCCGAGGGATTGCAGGCTTCGAACGCGTCGAGCGCATCCCTGATCGCGGCGTCGCCAATGGCGTGCACCTGGATCTGCCAGCCTCGGGCATCCGCGACATGGACGGCGTTGGCCAGCTCGCCGTGCTCCCAGAACGGAGTGCCGAATGCGCCGGGATCCGCCGGCGACATGTCCGCGTACGGCTGCAGCACCGAAGCCGTACCCGATTCCACGACCCCGTCTGCGAATGCTTTCAAAATGCCGGTCCCGATCCAATCGTTCGACCGCACCGCGTGTGCAGCCTCGCGGTAGAGCTCGAGTCGGCGCTCCCACTCAGTCGTGTCCAGCCCGGGCTCCATGTCAAAGGCAAGCCGGACCCGCATGGTCAGTTCGCCACGCTCGAGCAACGCCTGGTACAGCTCGACCTGCTTGAGGCCATGGCCCGCCTCCTGGACCGAGGCGAGGCCATGCGATGCCGCGAGGCGCATCCCGGCGCGAACCGCCTCGCGGTCCATCTCCGGGGTGGGCTGCGGCAGGTGGCGCCGGACGCCCTGCATGGCCGACTCTTTGAGGATGCCAGCCGGTGTGCCTGGGGCGTCGGTGGCCTTCAACCCGGCGATCGCCAGGGCGCGGCTGTTCACCCAGGCCGTGTGCGCGTCGTAAGACTCGATGTATGCCGGCCGGTCGGGGATGAGCCGGTCGAGAGCCTCGATTCCCGGCATCCCGCCCGGGAAGGCGGAGTAGAACCAACCACGGCCGACGACCCATTCGCGCTCCGGGTGGGTCGCGACGAAATCCTGGATCCGTCGCTCGACCGCCGGCTGCGTGTCGGCTCCGGCAAGGTTGAGGTCGGCCAGCGACCGCGATCCCATCATGAAATGAACGTGCGCGTCGTTGAGCGCGGGCATGACTGTAGCGCCCCTGGCATCAATCACCCGCGTGCCAAGCGACACCATTGCCAGGATCTCCTCGTCCGTGCCGACGGCCACGATCCGCTCTCCTGAAGCCGCCACTGCACTGGCCTGCCGGTGGGCGGGTGGCCAGACCACGCCGCGCACCACCGCCAGCGTCACATCGGGGGCGGGCGTCAAAGGGCCGATTCGCGCGCCAGCTGGCGATTTCGCCAGCTTCGAATCACCGCGAAGCTGATTGCGAGCAGGGCACCCGCCAGGAATATGAACGTGCCGATCACGTTGACCTGCGGCGGCACTCCAAGCCGAGTCGCACCATAGACCCAGAGCGGAAAGGTCAGGGTGTTGCCGGAGACGAAGCTGGTGATGACGTAGTCATCGAGACATAGCGCAAACGCGAGCAGCGCCGCCGCGAGCACGCCAGGAAAGATGATCGGCAGCGTGACCAGCATGAATGTCGTGAGGGGCGAGGCCCCGAGGTCCTGGGCGGCCTCCTCGAGCGAGTTGTCGAAGCCGACCAGGCGCGCTCGCACAGTGATGGCAACGAAAGGAATCGAGAACATGACCTGGGCCAAAACGATGGTCACGGCCCCAAGTGGCACATTGCCGGCTATGAAAAGGGTGAGCAGCCCCGCGCCCATCACCACCTCGGACGCGGCAATGTTCATGACCATGACCGCATCCAGAAGCGCCTTGCCGCGGAAGGCGTATCGATGCGAGGCGAGGGCGATCATCGTACCCAGCACCGTGGAGATGAATGCGCCGATCGTGGCAGTCACCAGCGACGTGACCACGGCGTCGGTCAGAGCGGTCACACCGAACGGGTCCGCGAACCACTTGAGCGTGAAACCCGTCCAGACGAGGTTCAACCTGCCGTGGGTGTCGTTGAACCCGAAAATTACCATGACGATGATCGGGGCGAAAAGCCAGAGCATGACCAGGTGCGTGTAGCCAGGCAGCACCAGGGATCCGAGCCGGCGCCGCCAATTTACGGTCCGGGCGCGGGATTGCGGCTTGCGGCCGACGGCAGTCGAGGCCATTTCGGTCGAGGCTCCGGAGCTGGACACTACTAGTCTCCCATGATCTGTTCGGTGCCGAAGATGCGCTGGTAGAGGATCAAGGTGGCCAGCAATCCCAGCATGAATATGAACGCGAGCGAGGCGGCGAGCGGATAGTTGATGTTGACTTGGAACTGCGTCTCGATCACGCGCCCGACCATGGTCGTGCCGACGCCCCCAAGCAGGTCCTGGTTCACGTAATCGGCCACTGCCGGGATGCCAGTCAGGAGGATGCCGGCGAAGACGCCGGGGACTGACAGCGGGAAGATCACGCGCCGAAACACCTCGAACTTGCTGGCGAAGAGGTCCTGGGCCGCTTCGACCAGGCCGCGATCGATCTTCTCGAGGGAGGCGTAAACCGGCAGGAGCATGAATGGAAAGAAGGTGTATGCAAGGCCGGCCGTCACCGCCACCGGAGTGGCGAGGACATGAAAGTCCAGCGGCAGGAGGTGGGCGGACTTGAGGGGGCCGAACAGAGGCCCGTTGTCAGTCAGCAACATTCCCCACGAAAGGGTCCTGATGACAAAGGACACGAAGAAAGGCAGCAGCACCGCCAACAGGTATGCGGATTTACGCGGGCCGGCGTGGAATGCGATCCAGTATCCGGCTGGATACGAGACTACGAGCGCCACGAGGGTCGCCGTACCGCCGAACTCGATCGCGTGCAAGAACTGGGTCGAGTAGAGACTCAGCCCCCCTGAGTAGTTGCCGAAATTCCAGGTGAAGTTGAATCCGTTGATGAAATCGCCCGACTCCAGCGAGGTAATGGCGAGCGTGACGATGGGCAGGAGGAAGAAGAGCAGCAACCAGCCGCTTCCGGGCAGGATGAGGAGGTATGGGGCCAGCGCTCGTCCCAATCGGGACCGGAGCGCTGGCTGCCTGGGAGCGCGTGCGCCGACCGCCACCTCCAGCGCTATCGACTCCGAGTGTCTCTCATGCCGGTCACGCCAGGATGACTGCGTTGAAGATGTCGTTCCACACGGTGGTCTCGACCGGGTCGAGGACTCGGTAGTAGGAGGTCTTGGCCAGCACGTCTTGTGGCGGGAAGATGGCCGGGTCCGTGGACAGCTCGAGCAGAGAAGCCTTGTCATCGGCATTGGTGGCCGCCGTCGCATCCTGCCCGATGAAGGTCTGGGCGCTCGGCACCGGCGTGATGTACTCGATGGACTCCGCCATCGTGGCCGCGATCCGGGGCTGATACACCCAGTTCATGTAGGTGATGGCGTCCAGCGGGTGGGCGGCGCCGACGGGGATGCACATGTTGTCGGTCCAGATCACGCCACCCTCGTTCGGAATCACGAACTTGAGGTCATGGTTGCCCGCCGACAGGTTGGCCTGGAAGATGTCGCCGGACCAGGCCATGCTGATCGCTGTCTCACCCTTCTTCAGCGCGTTGATATAGGTCTGGTCGTAGTACTTGCGAACGATGCCGTCGTCGCGCTGCTTCTTGAGCTTGTCGGCCGCCGCCTGCCAGTCCTTCGGAGTCGAATTCTCGGGCTTGACCCCCATCCCGACCAGGACCAGGTTGCCGAGGTCCTGGTTCTCGCTGAACATCCCGACCTTGCCCTTGAACTTGGGGTCGAAGAGGTCGTTGAAGCTGGTGATCTCACGGCCCGTCAGTTTGGGGTTATAGCCGATGCCGGTGAAGCCGGACTGCCAGGGGATGGTGAACTTGTTACCGGGGTCGAATGCCCGGGCCTGCACCCGGGGGGAGGCGTACTGGGTGAAGTTGGGGAGCTTGGTCAGGTCGAGCTCGGTGAACCAGCTCTTGAGCATGTAGTCGGTCAGGAAGATGCCGTTGGTGACGACGATGATGTCGTGACCGATCGCATGGCCCTGCGCCAGCTGGGGCGCGACCTTGGCGAAGTAGCTGTTGTTGTCCAGGATCGGCTCGCTGTAGGTGACCTTGATGCCGGTCTCCTTGAAGAACTGGTCAAGGGTCGGGTAGGTGGTCTTGCCATTGACCTCCGCAGTGTCGATGTAGAGCGGCCAGTTCGCGAAGTCGAGGACCCCCGCTTTCGTGGCCTTGTCCCACACCCAGTTCGTATGCGCCACCGTTGCCGGCTTGCTGCCGATGCCGCAGGCAGCCAGGAACGCAGCCAGGCTTGCGGCGCCGGCTCCCTGGAGGGCCGAACGCCTCGTGATCCGCCTCTGCGTCAACCCGCGCAGGAAGGACGGGTCCATGTAGTACGGAATCTCTTTTTCGGTGCTCATGCTTCTCCTACAGGTATGCCTTGGCTAAGGTCTTGAGGCTCGGCCTCATCCTCAAACGGGATCACGAAAGTGTGCTCTGGGGCCCAGGCCAGGCGGACCGCGTCACCGGGCCTGGCGACGGCGGCCCCGCTTCCGTTGCGATCGAAGGCTGACATCTCGCGGCCCTCCTTGGTCTGAAAGAAGTACTGAAAGCTGACGCCAGCGAAAACTGCACTCCGTAGGGTAGCGGCAACAGTGTTCTGATTCGCTGTCGCTCCGCTCCCCCCCGGCAGGATCTGGATCTTCTCCGGGCGCACGCCGATCCTGACCCGGTCGCCAGCTCGCCG
>JAYUFT010000057.1:0-2314 GCA_043738605.1 Candidatus Dormiibacterota bacterium
CTAAACGACTGGGTGCACCGTTACAACTACCATCGCAACCACACCGCCGTCGGAGGACCTCCCATTCAGCGTGTCAACAACGTCTGTGGGAACTACAGCAAGCGGGGAGGATCGCGCCCTATTTAATTAAGACGCCTTGCGGCGGGCTTTCTTTGCTTCTGCCGCGGGGACTTCTCGGCCGCCCGTCTTCCGCGATTTCTTGGCCTGCTCAACCGAAGCCCGAAGGGCCTCCATCAGGTCCATCACCTTCGCGGTTTGCGGCGCCGCGGGGGCTTCGATCACCTCGCCGTCGATCTTGGCCTGGACCACCTTCATCACGGCTTCCTTGTACTCGTCCTTGTAGCGGGAAGGATCGAACGTGTCGGCAAGGCTCTCGATCAGCGCCTTGGCCATCTCGAGCTCCTTCGGGTTGATCTTCACGTCGCCATCGAGGCCTTTCAGGCCTTCGACCGAGCGAATCTCGTCAGGCCAGTTCAGCGTGTTCATGAGCAGGCCAGGTCCGTGAGAGTGAAGCGCCGCCAGGTGCTCGCGGTCGCGCAGCGCGATCTTGGCGATCGCCATGCGGCCTGTGGCTTCGAGCGCCTTGCGCAGGAGCTGATACGGCTTCTTGCCCAGCTCCTCGGGCTCCATGTAGTACGCGTTCTTGAAGTAGAGGCCCGGCTCGATGTCGTCGGCCGGCACGAACTCGGTGATGTCGATGCTGTGAGCGGTTGCGAGCGGAAGGTTGTCGAGGTCTTTGTCGTCGATGAGCACGTAGCGGTCCTTGCCGACCTCGTAGCCCTTGAGGATCTCGCCGTAGGCGACCTCGTGGTCACCCTCTGAGCACCAGCGTTTGTAGGTGATGGGGGACTTGTGATCCGGGCAGAGCTGGCGGAACGACACCTTGGCGCTCGATTCCGTCGCGTTATACAGGCGAATGGGGATCGAGACCATCCCGAAAGAGACGACGCCTTTCCACATTGATCGCGGCATGGTGGTGATTTTAAAGGGAAACGCACAGCTGCTGGCTACTTTTCGTAAGCCAGCGGCTATGAGCCGATATCCCTCCGCTGCATGACGATCGCCGAGGCCCAGAAGCCGGCGAGCACGATCGCCACCATGATCGCGAGGCCGGTCCGGTCGATCCCTTCGGTGAGCGGCTGGCCATAGAGCTTGAACGCCGACAGGTCCTGCAACCATTCGGGAAGCTTCAAGATGGGCCCGACCTGCAGCATCAGGTAGCTCGCGAACGCAAATGTGCCGAGGATGCCGACCGTCGCGCGCGGGAGGCGCGCCGCAAGCAAGGCGCCGACTGCTGCAAATACAAGAGTCACAGGGATCAACATCAATGACGCTTCGGCCAGGCGGCCGCCGTCGAGGTCGATCGACTGGTAGTGCGACTCGAGGCCTACCGCCACGCCGCTCACCGCCGCAATGATCAAGGCTCCGAGTGCCAGCACGAGGGCCCGCTCGATGACCACCCGCGTGCGTGACACGGGGTTGCTGAGGATCAGCTCGAGGCGGCCGTCGGCGTCCTCCGCCGACCAGCGTGCGACCTGGGTGATGGCGAACCCCGCCATCAGAAGCTGCGCGACACCAAACCAGAGGGAGGACAGGAACGATTGGTAAATCGGTCCGTGCAACATGGCCGCGAAATACGTCGCGAGGCCGGGGATCGACAGGAGGGGCTGCACGATGGTCCTGGTGAGGACTACGAACAAACCAGCCACCGCCGCCACTCCTACCGCCCAGGTCGAGAGGCCGAGCCGCCGGTCATAGAGGTCACGGACGATGGGCACGCGCCAAACGAGCGCGCTGGATGGCTCATGAGTTGGAGGTCGCTCCGAAGCTCGAAGAGCAATCAGCGCGGATCCAAGGTCGCGCTTCTGGAACGCGAGCGCCGCGAGGCCACAGGCGGCGATGGCGCTCGCGACGAGAACCAGTGTGGCGGGGACATCGAAATTGCCGCCCGGCGGCAGCGGCGTGCTCAGCTCGGAGTAACGAAAGGGTGAAAGCCAGCGCACAGTGTGCAATGAGTCGAAGGTGCGACTGAGGCTGTTGAGCAAGAAGAGAGCGAGGAGCACCGCGCCGGCGATTCCTGTCGCCAGCCTCGGCGGCACGAGCTGGGCGACCAGCAGCACCAACGAATAGCAGCTGACCGCGATCGACGCCAGCAAAACCGCGGCCTCGATTGCTGGGCCGATCGGAAAGGACTCTTGACCGGCGATGGCGCCGACCATCAGGCCGGCGCTCGCGGCCAGGGCCGCGACGAAGCTGGCGATCGCAAAACCTGCCAAGTGCGCTGTGAGAACGCGCGCTCGAGAGAGGCCGGTCG
>JAYUFT010000058.1:0-7217 GCA_043738605.1 Candidatus Dormiibacterota bacterium
CCAACTGTGGGCGGCCGGCGCTTCTCCCTTGATTGGGTTGGCGCGGTCCCCTTCCTCGCGTACGTGGCGATCTTTCTCTTCTTGCCGACCGTCATCATCGTCGGGGGAGCGTTCGCGAACGACAGCGGGTTTACCCTTCAAAATTTCGCGAACCTGTCCAGGCCTGACGTGGTCGCATCCATCTACGGCAGCATCATCCTGTCTGCCGTCACGGCGGCCGGCGGCGCGATCCTCGGAGCCCTGCTCACCTACGCCATCGCCACCGGTAATCCGCGCGGCACGTTTCGGCGAGCCGTGACATCGGCATGCGGCGTGCTGGCGCAGTTTGGCGGCGTGATCCTTGCGTTCGCTTTCATCGCGGCGATCGGTCCCGCCAGCTCCGTATATCTGTACTTGTCATCACACCACCTCGACTACTACTCCGGCGGCGTCTGGCTCTACGACCTTCGTGGGCTGGCGCTGGTGTACCTGTACTTCCAGATCCCGCTAATGGTCCTCATCTTCCTGCCCGCGGTCGACGGCATCAAACTGCAATGGCGCGAAGCGACCGAAAGCCTCGGAGGGGCTACCTGGCACTACTGGCGCTACATCGCCGGCCCGCTGCTTGCACCCGCCTTCCTCGGATCGACACTCCTGCTGTTTGCCAACGCCCTGTCGGCGTATGCCACCGCAGCTGCGTTGATCAACCAGGGAGGGCCGATACTGCCGCTGCAGATCAGCAACGCGATCAGCAGCGAGGTCGGCCTGCACGAACCCGGATTCGCGAAGGCGCAGGCGGTGGTGTTGATCGTGATCGTCGCCATCGTCAGCATGCTGTACGCGGTGCTGCAGCGGCGCACCGCGAGGTGGCTGCAATGAGCCGGTCGCGCAGGGCCAAGCTCCGGGTCTTTCGCATCGTGACCCTCGTTCTTGCCGGCATCTTCTTCCTGTCGCCGATCTGGTTCATGTTCGAGTTTTCGACGCGCGGCGTCGGCGACGCCCCGCGGACGCTCGACTCCTGGAAGGCGATCGGCACGTATCCCGACCTTGTCGCGGGCATCGTCGCCTCGCTGGAGCTGGCTGTGATCACCTCGATTGGCATCCTCGTCGTGCTCGTTCCCACGATGGTCTGGGTGCGGCTGAGGCTGCCAAGAGTTCGCAGGATCATCGAGAGCATCTCGCTGCTTCCGCTGACGATTCCAGCGATCGTGTTGGTGGTCGGCTTCTGGCCGATGTACCAGTGGATCGGCATCAACGTCAGCGACTCCATCCTCACGCTGTGCTTCGCCTACGCGATCCTGGTGCTCCCCTACGCGTACCGTGCGCTCGACGCAGGCCTCGCGGCGATCGACGTCAAGACCCTCTCGGAGGCCGCGCGCAGCCTGGGCGCAAGTTGGTTCACCGTCATGTGGCGCGTCATCGTTCCGAATATTTCGTCCGCTCTGCTCAATGCCGGCCTGCTGTCCGTGGCCCTGGTTCTGGGTGAGTACACCATCGCCAACAACCTCCTGTACCCCAACCTCCAGGTGGAGATCGTGTCGGTCGGTCGTATCAACGCCGGCGTGTCGATAGCGGTGGCGGTGGCGTCGTTGCTGTTCGCGTTCGTCCTCCTCGTAGCCCTGTCCTTCGTCGGCGGTCCTCGGCGTGAAAGTTCGCAACCTCAGGAGCGACTAGTCCAGACATTCGCCCGCGACTTATCAGGAGGCCAGAGGTGACAGACACTGTGGGGACGACGACTCGCGCAGGCGTGGAGGTGCGCCTCGAGAACCTGGAGCGGCGTTACGGCTCCGTCTCGGCTCTCAACGATCTTTCTCTCACTCTCGGAGCCGGCGAGCTCGTCGCCCTGCTCGGACCGTCTGGATGCGGCAAGACCACCGCCTTGCGGCTGCTGGCGGGCCTCGAGGAGGCGGATGGCGGCCGGGTGGTCATCGGGGGGCAGGACGTCACGAACTTGCCGGCGAACAAGCGAGATGTGGGGATGGTGTTCCAGTCCTACTCGCTTTTCCCCCACATGGTGGCGTGGGAGAACGTCGCGTTCGGGTTGCAGATGCGCAAGGTCGGCCCAGCCGAACGCAAGAAGCGAGCGCTCGAGGTGCTCGAGCTCGTTGGGCTTGCGCCATACGCATATCGCTACGCGGTCCAGATGTCAGGAGGCCAGCAGCAGCGCGTGGCGCTGGCTCGCGCCCTTGCCATCCGGCCCAAGGTGCTGCTCCTGGATGAGCCGCTGTCCGCATTGGACGCGAAGGTGCGCTCGCGGCTCCGCGACGAGATCCGCCGCGTTCAACTCGAGGTTGGAATCACGACGCTGTTCGTCACGCATGACCAGGAGGAAGCGCTCGCGATCGCTGACCGGGTCGGCGTAATGAACAAGGGCAGGCTGGAGCAGCTGGGCCCGCCAACCGAGATTTACTCGCGGCCGGCGACGGCCTTCGTTGCAGAGTTCGTGGGCCTCACCAACCGGATGGCGGGCGTGGTGAAAGGGGGCGAGGTCGACGTGCGTGGAGCGCGCCTGCCGCTCGTCCAACCTGATTCGGCGGACGGGCCTGCGATCGCGCTCGTGCGGCCGGAAACGGTGTCGCTGGCCCCCGAAACGGATTCCACACCCGGCCCGCTGGTCGGCCACGTCATCGCCACGTCCTTCCTTGGGGCGACGAGCCGGGTCACCGTCGACCTGGGGGACGCAACAGTCCTGGCCCAGCTGACGACGGCTGATGCGACGAAAATTCCGCCGGGAACAAGGGTCCGCCTGGTCCTGCGCCCAGACCCGGTTCTCATTGCGAGGGACGAGTCAACCGCAGTCGAAGCGTGAGTGGCCGGCCGCCGGCGCTCACACTGCGCCACCGGCTCGACGCGGGTCCGGTTCAGCGAAGCGGGTCGATCGCGACCTATCGCTCGGTCGCGGAGGTCGACGGCGAGTCACATTCGATTCGCGCGGAGCTCTTTGGCGACCTGGCGATTGAGAACATCAATACCGACGGCACGCCGATCGCGTGCTTCGCCCATGTCACCGACCTGCACGTGACCGACGTGGACTCGCCGGCGCGCTTTGAGTTCATCAATCGGGAGTACGCCGACCCGCGTTTTCGCGAGTTCCTGCCAATGTTCCGCGCTCAAGAGGCGCTGAACGCGCACGCCATCGACGCGATGGTCCAGACCATCAACCGGATCAGCGGAGGCCCGTTGACCGGCAGGCCGTTGGAGTTCGTCGCCATGACAGGTGACGCCGTCGACAACGTACAGGGCAACGAGCTCGCGACTTTCATGGCGCTTCTCGACGGTGGCCTGGTGCAGCCAAACTCGGGCGGCCGGGCTTACGAAGGCGTGCAATCAACAGGCTGGCCCGACGATTTCTTCTGGAAACCTGACGGTTCGCCGGATGAAGACCAATACCAAAAAGCTCTTGGCTTTCCTCAGATGCCTGGACTGCTCGAGCGCGCGCTGCACCCATTTCAGGCCGAAGGTTTCAACCTCCCGTGGATTGGCTGTCACGGCAACCATGAGGAGGTCTGTCAGGGCGTCGGGATTGTGAACAGGGCGCTTGCCGCCGCGACCGTCGGCCCGCGAAAACCATTCCGTCTTCCGGACGGCATCGACTTCGACAACATCGTCGAGCAGTTCGTCCAGAACCCTGAAGTCTTCATGTCGGGCCCTTACGTGGATGTGACGCCTGACCGTGACCGGCGTCAGTTCATTCTCGGCGAATTCCTCGATGCGCACCTGCAGTCCGGCCACCAACCGGACGGCCACGGTTTCACGCAGGAGAACCTCGACGCCGGCACCGCGTACTACGTTCACGACACGCCGGCCGTGCGATTCATCACGCTCGACACTGCCTGCCCCGGCGGTGGTGCGGAGGGGTGCATTACGGCCGCGCAGTTGCACTGGCTGGAGCGCCGGCTCGAAGAGGTCCACTCCTCGTTCCGGTCGCGAGACGGCACCAATGTCCGGTCTTCGAATGAGGATCGCCTGGTGGTCATCCTGTCTCACCACCCGTTCAACAGCCTCACCAATCAGCGGTCGCATCCGCCTGGCGGCAGCGGCGGGCGAAACGACCCTGGTTCGGTCCATGCCGATCCGCGCCGATTACGGGAGACGCTTCTGAGATTCGGCAACGTCGTGCTGTGGTTGAACGGCCACATCCACGCGAGTCGCGTTGGCCCCCATCGTGACGAAAGCCGTGAGGGTCGAGGCTTCTGGGAGGTCACCACCAGCGCGGTCGTGGACTGGCCGTGCCAGGGCCGGATCGTCGAGATCATCGAGGCCGGCGACGGCCTGCTGGCAATCGCATGCACGATGGTCGACCACGAGGGCTCGAAGCTCGGTGCGCTTCACCGGGAGCTGGCCGGCAACGAGCCCGGCGCAGGCTTCAGTTCGGGCCGCGCCGGAACTCCGCTCGATCGGAACGTGACCCTCCTGGTGCAGTCCCCTTTCTCGGTCGCCGAGCACCGCATTTGAGATCGTTGCGCGGAGCGCGACGGTATCTTATTAGGGCGTGGGCGGTGAGGTGGGGGTGGTGACGATCGCTGGGGCCGGCGCGCGGCGTTGGGGCCGAATTGACAGGCCCGGCCGGCAGGCACTGATGGCGTTCCTGCGTTCGCCCCGTTACGAGGTTCTGCCGACCGACGACGTTGAAGACAGGGTTCTGGCCGTCGTTCCTCGCGACGTGACGATCACGATCACGGCCTCGCCACGACGCGGCATCGAAGCGACTATCGACCTGGCCGAGCGCCTCGGCCGGCACGGCTACCAGGTCGTGCCCCACATCTCCGCCCGCCTCATCAGAGATGACGCGCACCTGCGTGAGGTGCTCGGGCGGGTGGTCGCCATCGGCCGGCGCGAGATCTTCGTCATCGCCGGCGATGCCAAGGAGCCGGCGGGGCAGTTCCCCGATTCCGTCTCACTGCTGGCGGCGCTGGTGGCGGAACCGCATGGGCTGCGCGAGATCGGGGTCACCGGCTATCCCGAGCGCCACAGCTTCATCGATGACGACCTCACCATCCAGGCGATGTGGGACAAGCGGCGGATCGCGACCTACATCGTGAGCAACCTTTGCTTCGATCCTCGCGTCGTGAAGAAGTGGGTTGCGCGCGTGAGGCGCCGTGGCGTGCAGCTGCCGATCTACATCGGCCTTGCGGGAGTCGCCGACCCGGCGAAGCTTTTGCGGATCTCCACCCGAATCGGCGTCGTCGATTCGGCGCGCTTCCTTCGCGGCCACTCCAACTGGTTTTTGCGCATGGTTCAGCCCGGTGGCTACGATCCCGGCCGCTTCACCACAGGCCTGCTTCCCGACCTGGCGATGCCTGAACGGAAGGTCGCCGGGCTTCATGTGTTCACGTTCAACGAGATCGAGCCGACCGAACGCTGGCGCCAGGAGACCCTGGCTCAGCTCACGGCGGCCTGAAAGGAGCAGGTTCATGGCTGTCACCTTCCCTACCGACCTCGCGATCGCGCGCCAGGCTCGCCTGCTGCCGATGCCCGACATCGCGGCGATGATGGGCATCGGACCACACCTGCTCGAGCCCTATGGATACGACGTCGCCAAGATCAGGCTCGAGGCCATGGAAGAGCTCGCGTCACATCCGAAGGCGAAGTATGTGGTCGTGTCGGCGATCACGCCGACGCCGTTGGGGGAGGGGAAGACGACGACGACTGTCGGCCTGGGCCAGGCCCTGTCGCTCATCGGCAAGCGTGCCACCATAGCCATCCGGCAGCCGTCAATGGGACCAACCTTCGGCATCAAGGGCGGCGCCGCGGGAGGGGGCTACAGCCAGGTCGTGCCGATGGAACGCTTGAACCTCCACCTCACAGGTGACATGCACGCGATCACTGCCGCGCACAACCTGCTCGCCGCGATGATCGACAACCAGATTCACCATCACGAGGCGCTCGTCGATCGCGACAGCGTCACGTGGCGGCGCGTGCTCGATGTCAGCGACCGCGTGCTGCGCAACGTCATCGTCGGCCTGGGCACGCGCGAGGACGGTGTGATCCGCGCGACTGGTTTCGACATCACAGCCGCCTCGGAGGTGATGACAGTGCTCGCGCTGTCCACGTCGCTGCGTGACATGCGCCAGCGGCTCGGGCGGATCGTGATCGGCAACACCACTGCCGGCAAACCGATCACCGCGGAAGAGCTCTCTGCCGCGGGCGCCATGACCGTGATCCTGCGCGATGCGATCAAGCCCAACCTGCTCCAGACGCTCGAGAACACGCCAGTTCTCGTGCATGCCGGGCCGTTCGGAAACATTGCCACCGGCAACTCATCCGTGATTGCCGACCTGATCGGGATCCGCTGCGGCGAGTTCCTGGTCACGGAGGCCGGCTTCGGCGCCGACATGGGGGCCGAGCGCTTCTTCAACATCAAGTGCCGGGCATCAGGCCTCGAGCCAGATGCCGCCGTCGTCGTTGCCACGGTCCGCGCGCTGAAGGTGCACTCAGGCCGCTTCCGGGTGGTGGCAGGTAGGCCGCTGCCGCCCGAGATGGTCAAGGAGAACCCGGACGATGTCTGGGCAGGCGCTGCCAACCTGCGTAAGCAGGTCGAGAACATCAAGATCCATGGCGTGACTCCTGTGGTCGCCATCAACGCGTTTCCGACCGACCATCCTTCGGAGCAGGCTGCGGTCCGTGAGATTGCGGAAGAGCTGGGCGTGCGCGCGGCGGTTTGCAACAACTTTGCCCTGGGTGGTCGAGGCGCCACCGAGCTGGCCGAGATCGTGGACGAGGCGGCTCGCGAGCCGAGCTCGTTCCACTTCCTCTATTCATCGGACGCGAGCCTCAGGGAAAAGATCGAGGCCGTGGCGACCAAGGTTTACGGCGCCGACGGCGTCGAGTACTATCCGCCCGCGGCTGAGCAGATCGACTCGTACGAGCGCAACGGCTTTGGCAAGCTGAGCGTCTGTATCGCCAAGACGCACCTGTCGATCTCCTCCGATCCGAAGCTCAAAGGGGCGCCGACCGGTTGGAAGCTACCGGTGCGCGAGGTTCGCGCCTCGGTTGGCGCCGGCTTTGTGTACCCCATCTGCGGCGACATGCGCACGATGCCCGGCCTCCCGTCGAGCCCGAACGCAGTTCGCATCGACATCGATGACAAAGGAGAGATCGTCGGCCTCTCATAACGGCATGACCCACGAAATCGGACGCCGTGCGTTTCTGAGGGGAGCCGGGGCCATCGGCCTGGCCGGGCTCGTCGCGCCGCTTGCCGGGTGCTTGCCCTCGGGTCCGGCCGTCGCGCCGGCCGC
>JAYUFT010000059.1:0-7212 GCA_043738605.1 Candidatus Dormiibacterota bacterium
CGAGCAGATCATCTACCTGGACGGCGAGCATCCGGACGCTGTCGCGGCCAAGCTGGCCGACGCCCTCTCCGACCTGCGCAATATTGAGCGGGTACGAAAGTGAGAGTTCCGCGCGACAATTGCCGTTGATTCAGCAACGTTGAAGGGGAGGTAGCCATGGCCGACAGCGTCTACAGGGTGACCGAGCTGGTGGGGACCAGCAGCACATCGTGGGAGGCGGCCGCGAAGAGCGCCGTCGAAACCGCGTCCAAATCGTTGCGTGACCTCCGCGTGGCAGAGGTTGTCAGGCAAGACATGACCATCGAAGACGGCAAGGTCACCAAATACCGAGTCAGGCTGAACGTATCGTTCAAGTACGACACGCCGCCGGCAAAAACTACACGGCGAAAGTAAGCAAACGACCCCGGCGCTGGCAACCCGCCGGTGCCGGGGAACTTACGTTTAGGGGGCGCTGGCCGCCATCAGCTGGCACCCGGCCGCCTTCATCTCCTCGAACGCCCGCAGGCCGGCTTCCGGGTTCGCGGCGGCGCACAGGTTGACGAGGACCCGGACCTGAAACTCGTGCTTTCGGGCGTCGAGGGCGGTGGCGAGGATGGTGTACTCGGTGATGAGACCACAGATGTCGATGTGGTCGACGCGCTGCTCTCTGAGCACGTCAACGAGCAGGTGACCGCGCGGGTCCTGCGCCTCGAAGGCCGAAAAAGCGGCGGCGTGCCGGCCCTTGTCCAGCACGGCCCCGATGATCTTCTCCCTGACCAGATTGAAGATCGGGATGCAGAGCGCCGCCCCGGACGTCCCTTTGACTCCGTGCGGCGGCCACGTCTTGATGTAGTCGGGCTGGTCCGAGAAGTGGTCGGGCGGATCCTCGTGGAGATCGCGGGTCGCCACCACAAAGGCGTACTCACTGCGAAAGTGGCGGACGTGCCGGGAGACGTGGGCGACGACCTGGGTGCCGCCGGGAACTGGCAACGCGCCCCCTTCGACAAAGTCGTTCTGGAGATCCACGACCAGCAAGGCGTTCCTCATATCGGCGACTCTCCTCCCCCTAGACTGGCCTTATGCCATCGGTGATCGTAGCGGGCGCGCGCACGCCTTTCGGCAAATTCGGCGGTGCATTCAAAGATGTGCCGGCGGTCACTCTTGGCGGCCATGCCATACGGGCGGCTCTCGAGCGCAGCGGCGTGGCGGCCGACCAGGTCGACTACGTGATCATGGGGCAGGTCCTCCAGGCCGGCGCCGGGCAGATCACGGCCCGGCAAGCCGCGATCGAGGCGGGCATCCCCCAGGAGGTTCCCGCGATCACGATCAACAAGGTGTGCCTCTCAGGCCTCAACGCCATCGCGCTGGCCGACCAGCTGATCCGCGCCGGCGAGGTGGAGGTGGTGGTCGCCGGCGGCATGGAGTCCATGTCGGAGGCGCCGTACCTCATGCCTAAGGCGCGGTTCGGCGCGCGGATGGGCAACACGGAGATGGTCGACTCCATGGTCCACGACGGCCTGTGGTCGACCTTTCTGAAGGAGCACATGGGGGCAAGCTCGGACGACGTAAACCGCGAGCTCGAGATCAGCCGCGAGGAGCAGGACTCGTGGGCGGCGCGCTCGCATGAGCGGGCTCAGCGGGCGTGGGAAAGCGGGGCGATGGCAGGCGAGGTGGTGACGGTAGCGATTCCTCAGCGTCGCGGAGATGCGGTTATGGTCGAGCGTGACGAGGGCGTGCGTCCGGGGACGACCGAGGAGTCGCTCGGCAAGCTGACGCCGGCCTTCCGCCCGAACGGCACCATCACCGCCGGCAATTCGTCGCAAATCTCGGACGGTGCGGCCGCAGTCGTGGTCATGTCGGCCGAGCGTGCTCGTGCGCTCAAGGTCACGCCGCTGGCGGAGATCGTCGCGCACGGGATGAGCGCCGACCGGTACGCATGGCTGCACACGGTGCCCGCGCTCGCCCTGAGCAACGCGTTGAAAAAGGCCGGCCTCGCTGTCGGCGACCTGGATCTGATCGAGATCAATGAAGCGTTCGCGGCCGTCGCGCTCCACGCCACCCGCATGCTCGAGCTCGACGAGGACCGCGTGAACGTCAACGGTGGGGCAGTGGCTCTTGGCCATCCGATTGGCGCTAGCGGCGCCCGCCTGGTGCTCACCGTTGCGCATGAGTTGAAGCGGCGCGGGCTTCGCCTTGGCGCGGCAACACTGTGCGGTGGTGGCGGCCAGGGTGACGCGCTGATCGTCCGCTCCATTTCGTGAGCCAGAGAACCGTCGCGCCCTATGGCGCATGGGCGTCGCCCATCACGATCGACTTGCTGCTCAACGGCGCAGTCTCCATCGGCAGGGGCTCTATGCCTCGGTGGGATGGCAACGATCTTTACTGGTCCGAGCTGAGGCCGACCGAGGCGGGCCGCCAGGTGATCGTCAGGCGCAGCGGAGGCGTCAACACAGATGTCACGCCGGCCGGCGACAACGCCCGGACCCGCGTTCACGAATATGGCGGCGGCCATTACGCGGTGAACGCTGGCACGGTCTGGTTCGCCAACTTCGACGACCAGCGGATTTACCGCCAGGACCGTGATGGCGTTCCTTCCCCGATAACACCGGCGCGTGATATCCGGCATGCAGACGTGCTGGTGGACGCTTCACGAGGACGGATCTTTGCCGTCCGTGAAGATCACACGACGGATGCGAGTGAGGCAGTGAACACGCTGGTGGCGCTCGATTGGAGCGGCGAGCGAGACGCGATCATCGTTGCGTCAGGCAACGACTTCTACTCGTCACCGAAGCTCAGCCCCGACCGCACGCGGCTCGCATGGCTGACGTGGAACCACCCCAACATGCCGTGGGACGGGTCCGAGCTGTGGGTCGCAGAGCTCGATGCGAACGGCGGCGCCGCCTCAGCGCGCAGGATCGCAGGCGGCCCGACGGAATCGATCTACCAACCGGAGTGGTCGCCGGGTGGCGAGCTCTACTTCGTCTCCGATCGCAACGATTGGTGGAACATCTACCGAGCCCGCGGCGACGGGGACGAGCCGGTGTGCAGACGTGCGGCAGAGTTTGGGTCGCCGCAGTGGGGATTTGGCATGACGAGCTATGCCTTCGTCAGCGAAAACGAGCTCGCCTGTCTCTATTCGGAGGCCGGCGGCACCAAGCTCGGTCGCATTGATACCGTCACGGGGACCCTGAAGCACGTCGAGCTGCTGTACACAACGCTGACGAGCATCGCCGCCAACTCGCGGCGCGTGGCGCTGGTCGCGGCCTCACCTACGTTGTCGGAGCGGGTCCTCGTGGTCGACCTCGACACCGGAGCGCAGGAGGTCGTCAAGGTCTCCAACCCCGCGCACATCGATCCGGGTTACTTCAGCATTCCCCAAGCGATCGAGTTTCCAACCGAGGGCGGTATGACGGCCCACGCCCTTTACTACCCGCCCAAGAACAAGGACTATCAGGCGCCACCAGGCGAGCAACCGCCGCTGGTCGTGCACAGCCATGGCGGGCCAACCAGCTCGGTTGGGTCGAGTTTCGATCTCGAGTTTCAGTACTGGACCAGCCGCGGTTTTGGCATTGTCGATGTCAACTACGGCGGCTCATCCGGTTACGGACGCGCTTATCGCCTGCGCCTCAACGGCAATTGGGGAGTGGTCGACGTCGACGATTGCATCAATGCCGCCCGATATCTTGTCGAGCGCGGCCTCGCCGACGGCAAACGCGTCGCCGTCACCGGTGGCTCGGCGGGCGGCTTCACCACGCTCGTCGCGCTCACCAAGCGAGATTTCTTCAACGCGGGCGCGAGCCACTTCGGAATCGGCGACCTTGTCACCTTTGTCAAGGACACGCACAAGTTCGAATCGCATTACGTCGACACCCTTATTGGTCCTTATCCCGAACGAGCGGACCTCTACCGCGAACGATCGGCCGTCAACTTCGCCGGCGACCTCAACTGTCCGGTGATCCTTTTCCAGGGCCTCGAGGACAAGGTCGTGCCGCCGAGCCAGGCCGAGGAGTTCGTGGCCGTGTGCGAGAAGAAGAAGCTGCCATACGCATATCTGCCCTTCGAGGGTGAGCAGCACGGCTTCCGGCAGGCCAAGAACATCAGGCGTTCAATCGAAGGCGAGCTGTACTTCTACTCACAGATTTTCGATTTCGCCACCGCTGACGAGATCGAACCAGTCGACATACAGAACTTCTGATGAGCGAGGGTAAATAATCTCTGGGATGTCGGCGTGGCGGAATGGCAGACGCGCCAGCCTTAGGAGCTGGTGTCCGAAAGGGCGTGGAGGTTCGAATCCTCTCGCCGACACCAGACCGATTGCGAGGTGGCCTAGAGTTCAGCTTTCATGGCGAGCGGGTTGACATGAGCAGCAATGGCAATGGTCAACACGTAGGCGGATACCGCGTCCTGCGCGAGATCGAGACCGACAGCCTCGGCGTTGTCTACGAGGCGGAGCATCCACGCCTGCACAGAAAGGTTGCAGTGAGGACGATCGTGGCAAGCGTCGCTCGCGATGTGAGCTTCTCGCGCCGGTTCATGCTCGAGCTCCGGTCGTACGTGGCCCTCGAGCACCAGGCCATTCCGCGACTGTATGAGCTGGCGTACGACGGCGATTGCCCATACCTCGTGACCGAGATGATCAATGGGCGCACGCTCGATGCGGTGTTCGGCGACGGTGTCCGATATGAGCCGCTGGGCGTCATCGAATTGCTGCGGCCGATCGCCGACGCTCTCGATTACGCACACAAGCGGGCAACCGTTCATCGCGATGTCAAGCCCGCGAACATTCTTCTCGCTGATGACGGGCGCACCCTCTTGACGGGCTTCGGCCTGGGCATGGTCGCCTCGTTCAACACAGTTCCCGGAACGGGCGGTCCGGTGGCGCCGGACTACGTAGCGCCTGAGCGCCTGGTCGGTCGCGAGGTGGATGGCCGGGCGGATGTCTATTCGCTCGCCGCGATCATCTTCGAAGCGGTCACCGGCCGCCGGCCCTTCTCGTCGAAGAGCTGGATCGAGACGCTCAGCCGTCGCCTTTACGAACCGCCTCCCAGCGTGCGCGAGTCGGCGCCTGAGCTCCCGGCGCCATTTGCCGCCGTCCTCCAACAGGCGATGGACCGCGAACCAGACCGCCGGCCCTCGTCGGCGGGTGAGCTGCTGGACCGCCTCGAGCGTGCGCTTACAGGAAAGAGCAAAGACCCAAGTCCTGCCGGATTGCTGTCGCGGGCAAAACAGCGACTACCCCGCGTGCGCAGACGTCGGTCTGAATAGCATCGGTCGCTAACGCGGCAGGGTTGGCCGGGGTCCCCCCGGCCATGACTTTGTTGGATGCCACACCCAATCGGGGCGTGGAGAAATCAATCCGTAGATAAATCCAATCCCGGGAGGAGGAGCAGGCGCGCGCGAAGCGCCCGCCGATGAGGGGGAACGGCTCTGGTTCCCTCTCATATAGCGCCGCTAGGCGCCGATTCTGCCGTCGATCATCAGGACGCCCTGACAGGTGAACAGGCGGTCGACCTTATAGCCGGGGTTGATATTGGTCGGGTCCTGTGCGATCGCTGCACCGATCTGCTGAACGATCTGGGTCGCCGGGACACTGACGTTGAAGACGCTCGCTCCAACGGGAAAGATCTCGAGCACCCCGCCATGCCAGAAGAGGACGACGGTGCCGCTCCAGCCCACTCCGTTGTATGTACCTGTGCCGGTTATGATGCCGCCCGCCACCGAGTCGCCGGCAAAGCTCAGGTTGAGATTCGACAGGCCGGGCACGCTGATTGCTGCGGCGAGGTCCTGTGGCGAGTAGCCGTGACGCACCGCCCCGTTCTGAGCGACAGTCGCGGTTGCACACGGCTCGAGCGAGGCAACGCTCACGAATGGTTCCTCACCCGCTGCGCCCAGCCCGCTGACGCCGGCCACGGTGATCGTGTAGATGCCGGCCGGCGCAATGGGCACCAGCACGACGACCGGAGGAGGTCCCTGCTTTGAGTACACGGTGCCGTCGGGCGCCTTGACCCGCAACGCCATCAGGCTTCCGTTGTAGCCGAGCGCCGCCTTGACGATGCCGTTGCCGGCGAAGCTGTACGTGTACGACTGCTGCTCGCCGTTGTGAATCAGCGGGCCTATGAAGTCCTGCTCGGTGCCGGGCGTCGTGCCTTGGCTCGTCTGGTTGGAGGCATCTATCTGGGGTCCGAACGGATCGTTGGGGTCGGGCAGAATGGGACCCGCGGGTCCGACGTTGCCCCGAGCGTTAACCGTGGCTTGCTGGGGCGCGACGAGATCGACCGAGTTCGTGCCCTCGAGGTGGAGCAGGCCGACGAAAAGCTTGACCACCATGGTGCCGTCCGCATTCATGACGACCTCGAACTGGGTGCCGCGAACCGAAGCGACGGCGGATTGGCCGGCGACCTTGAAAGTTGCACCGCCGATGAGATGCTGGACATTGGTGAAGGTCCGGCCGATCTTCTGGGAGATCGAGACGTCGTGAAGGTTGCCACTCTTGGCGAAGTGGGCGGAAGTCAGGGTGATCTGTGTCTCACCCGCCATACGCATGATGGTCCCGTCTGGAAGCTGAAGCGCGGCCCGGCCCTTGGGATCCGTCTTGATCGTGTCCCCGGGCTCGATCACGGCCCCCGATACGCCGCTGAAGAACGAGCCCCCGTGGTGCTGAACAGAGGCCGCGGGCTGGTAGACGGTCAGGGTGCCGGCGGCGTTGACTGCAGCCTGCGCGGCACTGTTGAGCCAGAAGAATGCCGCCCCCGCCAGCAGCAGTACGACGAGGAGAACGATGATCAGGCGGTACCCACCACGGCGCCTGGGCGCCACCTTGGCCGAGGTGATCGACATGGCGGGAACGATACCTAAAGGGATCGCCTAATTGGTCTAGTTAGCTACGAGACCCTGAAAAGTACCGCCACCCAGGGGCCCTAAGCAGCCCTATGGCCTTCAATCACCATCACGGCCCCGGCCGACCCCTTGCAGGAGTAGACGCGGTCGACGGTGAAGTCGGTGGGAACGCTCAGCGACTGGCCGATCACCGAGCTGAGCCTTGAAGCCACTTGCGTGGTGAGGTTGATTCCTCGGACGGTGACCTGGGTCAGCACCACGCCCAGGTTTGGGGTTGCCGCATAGAAGATCACGGTCCACGCAATGGGCACGCCCCCGAGATCCGAGTAGTAGGAGATGCGAGCCGAGGCGGGCGACGTGCCCTGGACCTGCAGCGTGACTCCGGAGCTGGCGAGC
>JAYUFT010000060.1:0-2310 GCA_043738605.1 Candidatus Dormiibacterota bacterium
GAAGGCGCGAGCCTGGTCTGCCTCCATGAGCTGACCCTGTCGCCTTATTTCGCAGTGCGCGCCGACGGGCAGTCCTATGCGCTGACGCGACTGGAGACGATTCCGAATGGGCCCACAACCGATTTCGCCCGGCGCGCGGCTCGCGAGTTTGGAGTGCACGTCCAGGCATCCCTGCACGAACGCGCCGCAGACGGCGGGCTCGGCTACAACACGGCCGTCATCGTCGGCCCGACCGGCCATGTGATTGCGCGGGTCCGCAAGGTTCACATACCGGCCTCGGACGGATACCACGAAGACAGCTACTTCCGGCCCAGCGACGATGCCGATCCGTACCCGGTGGTGGAGGTGGCCCAGGCGCGCCTGGCGGTTCCGACCTGTTGGGACCAGTGGTTCCCCGAGCTGGCGCGGATCTACGCGCTCGCGGGCGCTGACGTGATCGTCTATCCGACTGCGATCGGCTCGGAGCCTGACGTTCCGAAGTTCGACACCCGGCCGCTGTGGGAGAAGGTGATCGTGGGGAATGGGATCGCCAACGGCACCTTCATGGTCGTGGTGAACCGCATCGGCGTCGAACCTCCGCTGCGCTTCTACGGCTCCTCATTCATCTCCGATCCGTATGGACGCGTCCTGGTCCGAGCCCCACGCAACCGGCCGGCGGTGCTGGTCGCGGACCTGGATCTGGATCAGCGGCGCGACTGGCTGGATCTCTTTCCGTTGCTCACGACGCGGAGGCCGGAAATGTATGTCTCGCTGGCGAAAGAGCGACTGCCTTCACCCTGATCGGGAGCCAGGAGCGATGGTCGCGCTATTAACTAATTGCATAAGTGGCCTTGAGCTTGTTAGCCTGACCGGGTCGCGAAGTGGGACCGCGGCGAAGTGGTGTGCATTCCTAAGGGGGAAAGGTGTCTATGACTCAACTTCGACTCCGGTCGCGTATTCGCGCGGTGCTGACAGGAGCGGCAATTCTGCCCGTCCTGGCGGTAGGCATCGTGAGCTCGCCGGTCGCCGTTTCGGCCACTACGACGCGGCTGATCTCCGCATCGGGGACGGCAACCATCTCGGCATCAGGCGCGGCGCCAAGCATCGCGGCCGTCCAGAATCCCGAATTCCCAGGCTCCGCCGGGGCCGACGCGGCCGCCGCGGGCAACCAGCACGGCGCCAACCGGAGCCACACTTCGACGACCGGTTCGGTGACCGGGATCGCGGTCGGCGACGGCAACGGCACGCTCGCAGGGTCGAACCCCGAGCTGGTCACCAGCTTCGACGGGCTCAACCACTTCATCAATCGCTTCGGCGTCAGCGGCGGCAACCAGTTCAGCCTCGAGCCGCCCGACCAGGGACTGTGCGCCGGCAACGGCGTGATCCTCGAGACCATCAACGACGTCATGGCCGTTTATCGACCAGACGGCACAGTGGCCTCGGGCCCTGAGGCGCTCAACGCCTTCTACAACTACCCGTTCGCAGTCAACCGCACAACGGGCGTGCGTGGTCCGTTCGCCACCGACCCGTCCTGCCTGTTCGATGCTGCGACCCAGCGCTGGTTCCACGTCATCCTGACGCTGGACGTCGTGCCTACCAACGGCAGATTTGTCGGTACCAACCACCTCGACCTGGCGGTCTCCAAAACGGCTGACCCCAGCGGCGGCTGGAACATCTACACCGTGCCCGTGCAGGACGACGGCACCGCCGGGACGCCAAACCACGGCTGCTCCGGCATCTGGTACGACGGAACCGCCAACAACGCCTGCCTTGGCGACTACCCGCACATCGGGGCCGACGCCAACGGCTTCTACATCACCACCAACGAGTACTCGTTTTTCGGCAACGACTTCCACGGCGCCCAGCTCTACGCGTTCTCGAAGCAGGCGCTGGCCAACGGCGACCCGACGGTGGCCGTGACTCAGATCGACACCCACGGAATGGACAATGGCAACTCCGGCTTCACCCTCGCCCCCGCACAGGCGCCTCCGGGCGGTGCTCAGGCGACGAACGCAGGCGGCACCGAATACTTCCTCAGCAGCAACGCGGCCGACGAGGCGCACGGCAACGGCGCCAGCATTGGTCCGCGCAGCTCGAACCAGATCCTGGTCTGGGCTCTGAGCAAAACAGCGTCCCTCGGCACCAGCGCGCCGGCCCTCACGCTGAACCACGCGGTTCTGGGCGTCGGCACTTACGCATTCCCCTCGCCGTCGAACCAGAAGTCGGGGCCGACCCCGCTCCGGGACTGCCTCAACAACAAGGCATGCTCGACGGCGCTCAACGGCGCCCCGGACCCCTTCCAGGAAAAGGAGTACAACCTCGACAGCAACG
>JAYUFT010000061.1:0-7185 GCA_043738605.1 Candidatus Dormiibacterota bacterium
CTACCTTCGGGATTGGAGATCTCGGAGGACGACCTGCGCCGCGACCTCGCACGCCGGCAGGGCGGCCACGGGCGCGGTGGCAGGCAGAAGATCGAGACCGACTTCGCGCGCATCGTCAGCGGAGTACGCGGTGGTTTCACCATCGGCAGCCCGGTGACGCTCGTTCTCGAGAACAAGGACCACGTCAACTGGACCGCGGAGATGACCGCCTCGAAGGAGGGCTTCGCCCCGAAGCCGGTGACCAAGCTAAGGCCCGGCCACGCGGACCTGGCGGGCGCCCTCAAGTACGGCCACACGGACATCCGCAACGTCCTCGAACGTTCATCCGCCCGTGAGACGGCGACGCGTGTGGCCGCCGGCGGCTTGGCCCGCAAGCTGCTCGGACACTTCGGGATCGAGATCCTGAGCTTCACCCAGTCGATCGGCACCGTCGACATCGGCTACGACGGCGTCAACCCAAACACCGTCACCGTGGAGGAGATCGAGGCTTCACCCGTGCGCTGCCCGGACCCCGAAGCGTCGAAGCGGATGGTGGCGGACATCGACGAGGTGGGCGAGAAGGGCGACACGTTGGGCGGAACGTTCCGCATCATCGCGCGGGGAGTGCCGCTTGGACTCGGCAGTTACGTGCACTGGGACCGCAAGCTCGACGGCCGCCTGGCGCAGGCGGTATTGTCGATCAACGCGATCAAAGCGGTTGAGTTCGGCGCCGGTTTCGAGGGCGCGGCACGCCGCGGGTCGCAGTTCCACGACGAGATCGACTACCAGGACGGCCGGTTCACGCACCGCACCAACAGGGCGGGCGGGCTGACGGGCGGCGTCACCAACGGCGAGCCCATCGACCTGCGCGTGGCGATCAAGCCGATATCTACGATGAAAACGCCGCTGCCCTCGATCGACCTGAACACCAAGGAAAAGGTGCAGGCGCACTACGAGCGGAGCGATGTGTGCGTGGTCCCGGCAGCCGGCGTGATCGGAGAGGCGGTGGTGGCGCTCACCCTTGCCGATGCGTTTATCGAGAAGTTCGGCGGCGACTCGATGCCGGAGCTAGAGCGGAACCACCGCTCCTACATCGAATCGCTGGGGCGCTGAGCGATCAGTAAGGCCGATCCTTAACGCCGCTTTGCGCGCCACCTCAGGCTGATGTCCGGCAAGGTGATGACGATGGCCGAGGCCATCGATCGCTTCGTCCCCGACGGCGCTACTGTCGCGTTGGGCACCGCGCTCGAGCCGCTCATCCCCTTCGCAGCGGGGCATGAGCTGATTCGCCAGGGGCGGCGCGACCTTGAGCTCGTGGGGCCCATCTCCGATGCGCTGTTCGACCAGCTCATCGGCGCGGGTTGCGTGCGCCGGATCACTGCGGCCTGGGTCGGCAACGTGTCCGAGGGGCTCGGCCACTGCTACCGCCGCGCCGCGGAGGATCGTGTTCCTCACTCGATCGAGGTCCACGACCACACCAACTTCTCGATCTCGATCGCATTGTGGGCCGCGGCCTGGAACGTACCCAGCCTCCCGGCCCGGACACTGCTGGGGAGCGGACTCCTGGACACCAACCCCAACCTCAAGGTGGCGGCTGGCCTCGTGCACATCAACGCCGTGCGTCCGGACGTTGCCCTGGTTCATGTGCAACGAGCTGACGCCATGGGTCGCGCGCACGCATGGGGTCCCCTCGGCATCAGCGAAGAGGCTGGGCTCGCGGCGCAGCACATCGTCCTCACCTGCGAGGAGCTCGTCGACGAGAGCGTCACTCTGAGCGACCCGAACCGGATCCTGTTTCCTGAGACGAAGGTAGTCGCGATTGTGCACGAGCCGGGCGGCGCGCACCCGTCCCCCGTGCAGGGCTACTTCAAGCGCGACCACGCATTCTTCCGCGACTACGCGAAAGAGTCGCGAACAGCAGACGGATTCCTGGCATGGCTCGAACAATGGGTGCTTGGCGTGCCCGACAGGGCCGCGTACATGAAGCAGATCGATGTCGAGGCATTACGAGTGAAGGGCAGCGCCCTCTCGTCACCCGCGAACTTTGCCGATGAGTGAGGGTGCCGCGAACTATTCGCCACAAGAGTTGATGGTGGCCGTGGCCGCGCGCGAGATCCGCGACCACGACCTGGTGTTCGTCGGCATGCGCCTGCCGATCCTGGCCTACGCGGTGGCGCGCAACAACCACGCGCCCAACGCCAGAGGGCTATTCGAGGTCGGCCTCATGCGCGACCGACCGGCAGAGAGCTACCTGGGCACAATGGGCGATCCGCCCAACGTGGTCGGCGCGCTGTGGGCCACGCGCATGTCCAACGTGATGGCGCTCATGGCTCAAGGGCTCGTCGACCTCGGCTTCATCGGCGGAGCGGAAGTCGATAGGTTTGGCAACTTGAACACCTCATACGTTGGTGATCCATCGAAGCCGGAGGTCAAGCTGCCGGGGAGTGGGGGAGGAGCCGACATCGCGATCCTCAGCCGGCGCTGGGTGACGCTCATGAACCACGAGCGCAGGCGCCTGGTCGATCGCGTGTCGTTTGTGACCTCGCCCGGTTATGGCGATGGGACGCCTGGTTGGCGCAAGAAGAACGGATTGCTTGGCGCGGGGCCGGCCGCGATCGTCACCACGATGTGCGTGTTCCGATTTCCTGAGGGTGGGGGAGAGGCCTACCTCGACTCCATCCATCCCGGCCACTCGCTCGACGAGGTGCGCGCCAACACCGGTTGGCCGGTGGACGCTTCCGAAGATGTAAAGGAAACAGCCGCTCCAACGCAGGCGGAGCTTGAAGTGATTCGTAAGGTCCAATCCTAGGCTGGGCATCCCCTCCGGCCCTTCGGGCACCTCCCCCGCGCACCACGGGCGCGGGGACCCCAAAAGGAAGCGGGGAGGACAACGCTCGGCTGCTCGCCGAGCTGCCTTACAAAAGGCTGACGGAGAGGCAACCGGCGTCTGACAGCGTCGCCTCAGCTTGAGCTTCCCGATCCCCTGCGGGGTCGAATCCAGGAAGAGGTGATCGATATGAATCCGTTTGCAGCCATGGCAGTCAAGTTCGTGAGCGGCGGCACCACGGCCGCCCTCATGACGCTCGGGCTCACCGCGAGTCTCGCGGACGCGTCCGTGACGCCGACCCCGGCGCCGACGTCAACCAATGCGGCGGTGGCGAGCCCGCTCGCCGGAGTGCGCGACGCGGTGCGGTTTGCGGTGTTCGAGGCTGAGGCCGACGTGCTTCGCATCCCGCCGGCGGCATTTCGCGCTGACCTCAGGCGCGGTATCACAGTGGCGCGACTGGCCCGGGAGCGTGGTTTGAACAAGGACCAGTTCGGCGACCGGTTGGTGGTCAACCTGAAGCCGCGGCTGGCGCAGCTCGTGCACCTTCGCGTCATCACGAAGGCTCAGGCGGACATCGTCATCGACCGCATTCAGCGCGGCAACATCCCCTGGTGGGACGGGCTGAACAAATAAGCGACTAAGCAGTTTCTGAGGGCCCGTCTACCCCGGCGGGCCCTCACCTCGTACTACGGGCGCGCTTTTGCCTTGCCCGCCATCGCTATCTGTTTCCACTTCTTGCGCTCCTCGAGTCGGATCCGGGCGTCGCTCTTCGCCGCGATCGCGCGCAGCTCTCGCTGCAGCTTGCGGTAGCTGTTGAAGCGCACCACCTCGAGAGTGCCATCGGCGATCGCCGCCTTGATGGCGCAACCCGGCTCCGTGTTGTGCGCGCAGTCCGTGAACCTGCACGTCAATGCCAGCTCTTCGATGTCTTCGAAAAGGTTGGCCAGCCCATCTTCGCCTTCCCACAGCTGGGCCTCGCGCAGCCCTGGCGTGTCGATGATCATTCCGCCACCCGGTAGCAGCACCAGCTGGCGGTGGCTGGTCATGTGGCGCCCTTCGCCCGAGCTGTGGACCAATCGGGTCCGCATCACGTCCTCGCCCACGATTCGGTTGATCAGCGTCGACTTGCCCGCGCCGGACGGGCCGAGGAGAACGCCTGTGAGAGCAGGCTGCAACCGCAGGGTGATCTCGTCTAAGCCCTGGCCGGTGACGCTGCTGGTCACAAGCACCGGCGTGCCCAGCGCCACGGCTTCGAGCTCGGCGAGGAGGGCGTCGGTCGATTCGATGACGTCGGCCTTGGTCAGCAGGACGATGGGCATAGCGCCGCTCTGCCACGCGATCGTGAGATAGCGCTCAATGCGCCGAGCGTTGACGTCGGTGGCCGCCGCGACCACGAACGCCACGTCGACGTTGGCCGCCAGCACCTGCTCCTTGGTTTCCCTGGACGAGACCTTTCGCGAGAAGACGGTGCGGCGTTCTACGACGCCGTGCACCGCAGACACGGGGTCGCGTCGCAGCAGCGCCACCCAGTCGCCCACCGCGGGCAGCAAAAGGGCATCGTTGCGCAGGTGGCGTCCGGCCGTCGCGCGGGTCGAGCCATCCGCGTCCTGGACGAGGTACTCCATGCCGAAGTCGGCGGTGACCCGCGCAGGGACATAGCCGTCCACGGCAAATGGTTTGAACTTTTCCTGGAAATACGAATCCCAGCCCAGCAGTGCGAGCCCCGGACCATTTGTGCCCTTTCGGCTGTGTCCATCGCTCCGGGTACGACCATCCGTGCCCGATTGGTCCCAATCTCGACTCATTAGATTCCCTTGAAATCCGCCTTGCGCTTTTCGGTGAAGGCCTTGATCCCTTCCTCGGCGTCCTCAGAAACAAACACTCGGCTGATCCCCTCCCGCTCGATGGCCAGGCCCAGGTCCAGCGGGGCGCCGAAGCCTTGCTGGATCGCCACCTTCGCGTGGCCGATCGCCACGGTCGGTCCCGCTGCCAGCTTCTCCGCGTACTCCATGGCGCCTGCGCGGCACGCTGCTGCATCCGGGAACAGCTGGTCGACCAGCCCGAGCTCCTTCGCTTCAGCAGGCTTGACAGTTGTCGCATTGGCGATGAGATCGATGCCCTTCGACAGCCCGACGAGTCGCGGCAGGCGCTGCGTGCCGCCAGAGCCCGGAAACAGGCCGAGGTTCACTTCGGGCAGTCCGATCTGGTACGAGCCCTCGGCCGCGAAACGCAGATCGCATGCGAGCGCCATCTCGAAGCCGCCGCCAAGGCAGTGGCCCGCGATCACGGCGATGAAGATCAGCGGCGTGTTCTCCATCTTCCGAAACGCTTCGTGGGCCATGATCGCGGTCATCATCCGAGAGCGCGCGCTGCCCGCCGCGAAGGCGCTCACATCCGCCCCGGCCGAGAAGAACTTCTCCGAAGCACTGGTCAAGAGAACCGCGCGAATGTCGCCGTCGTTGCGTGCATCGTCGATCGCTCCGGCCAGCGATCTGAGGAATTTGTAGTCGTAGCTGTTCGCCGGCGGGCGGTCGAGGACGAGGATGCCGACGTTGCCTTGCTTCTCTAGATTCACTCCCACCAAGTCAGCTCCCTCCAAACGGTCCACTCCCGGCGACGGGGATAATTATCGAAGTACTGAAAGAAACCTACAGATGTAGAGGGGTGGACACCTAATGGCAACCATGATCATCGAAGGCGAGCGGACGAAAGCTGTATCGGGCGAGACGTACGAAGTTCGCAATCCCGCGACCGGCGAAGTGGTCGATGTCGTACCTGCCGGCGGCGCTGCCGACGTCGACAAGGCGGCGCAGGCCGCTGCCAAGGCGTTTGGGACCTGGTCCAAGCTCGCTCCCAACAAGCGCGCCGAGATCCTTCACAAGGCCGCGCACCACATGCTCAGCAAGGTGGAGGAGATCGCTCCGATCCTCACGAAGGAGCAGGGCAAGACGCTGCTCGAGTCGAGACTCGAGGCGCAGCGCTTCGGCGAGAACATCGCGTGGTTCGCCGACCTCGCCGACAAGGTCCACGGCCAGCACGTCTCGCTGCCCGACACGACCACTTACGGACTCGTGATCCGGATGCCGATCGGCGTGTGTGGCGCGATCGTGCCCTGGAACTTTCCGCTCACTCTGGCCGCGAACAAGGTCGCGCCGGCGATCGCGGCCGGCAACACCGTCGTCCTCAAGCCGGCGAGCACTACGCCGCTGTCGACCCTTGCGTGCATTGAGGCGCTCATCGAAGGTGGTTTGCCCGAGGGCGTCGTCAATGTGGTGTTGGGGACGGCGACAGGCGAGGCGATGGTCGACCACCCGCTGATTCGGAAGATCGCGCTGACCGGATCGACGCCCACTGGCAAGAAGGTGATGGCCCGCGCTGCCGAAGGCCTGAAGAAGATCACGCTCGAGCTCGGTGGCAGCGACCCGTGCATCGTCCTCGACGATGCCGACCTCGAGGCAGCGGCCAAGGGCATCTCCATCGGTCGCTACTTCAACTGCGGGCAGGCGTGCCTCGCGGTCAAGCGCCTGTACGTTCAGGACGGTGTGTACGACGCGCTGCTCGAGAAGCTCCTCGCCCGGGTGGCCAAGCTCAAGCCCGGCAACGGCCTGGACAAGGCCAGCCGGATGGGGCCGATGCACAGCGAGACCCAGAGGGCCGAGGTCGAGGCCCAGATCAAGGATGCCGTCGCCCGCGGAGCCAAGGTGCTGTTCGGTGGGGGTCGGCCCACGGGCGAGGAGTACGACAAGGGCTGGTTCATCGAGCCGACGATCCTGGTCGACGTGCCGGACGACGCCCGCGTCTGGAAGGAGGAGGTCTTCGGGCCTGCACTGCCGGTGCGCCGCATCAAGGACCTGGACGAGGCCTTGCGTCTGGCCAACGACTCGCCGTTCGGGCTGGGGTCGTCGATCTGGACCGCGAACATGGCGCACGCGCGCCGGGCGGTGCAGGAGCTCGAGGCCGGGTACACGTGGGTCAATGCGCTGCAGATCGCGCACGACGAGCTGCCGTTTGGAGGGGTCAAGCAGTCGGGTTTCGGCAAGGAACACGGCCTCGAGGCCTATAACTCGTACACCGAGCAGAAGTCGGTCGTTTACGGCGGGGTCTAGGGATGAGGACAGGGATCGGCGTGCTCGGCGGGCTGGTGCTGCTCGCCGGAGCCGTCTTCGCCGGACAGGGCCTGGGCTACATTCCGGGCAGCGTGATGACCGGGGATATCAAGTGGTTCTGGATCGGCAGCGTGATGGTCGTGGTCGGGTTGGTGCTCGGGTTCTTGGGGTTCGGGAGAAGGCCGAAGCGGGTCTAGCTGCGCCGCCGGCTCAACCCCCGGGATCTGGCCGCCCCCACCCCCGGGGGCTTGCTTTGCAAGCCGCCGGTCCCTC
>JAYUFT010000062.1:0-7165 GCA_043738605.1 Candidatus Dormiibacterota bacterium
GCGACGCTCAAGGCGGACCTGGGCAAGGGCATGACGCTTTCGCAGATCGCGGCGGCGCAGAACGTGACCGAAGCCCAGTTTCGGGATCGACTGATCGCCAAGCTGAAGCCCGTCCTGGACGCTGCCGTGATCAACAAGAAGCTCACGCCGGCCCGGGAGCAGGCGATCATCAAGCGCCTGCAGACAGGCGCGATACCGCTCTGGAACAACCCGATCCACAAGCGCGCTGCGACACCGGCCGCAACGGCGCCGAGCGCATAAGGCCACTACTGACGACGCATCGGTCGTCCACCGAAGTGGAACGAGCTAGCGCTAGGTCATTCCTCGGGTGGGGCACCGAGGCGCTTCATGAGCTCTTCTAGGAGCTCGCGCGTTTCCGGGTCGGACATCAGCTTCTGCTGCATGTCCTCAGCGGACCGGCGGATCTCGGGGTCGCTCAGGAGGCGCTCGGTCATCCCCTGGAACCGCACCGCCATGTCCTTCATCGCCGCCTCCTGCGCGACCTGGATGAGGATGGGCTGGCTGGCGGCGGCCACGACCGCTTCGGCCTGGGCGCGCACCATCTCGATGCCCTTGCAGCCGAGGCACTCGCCTTTGAGCCCGCAGTGACAGACCTGGGGGCGCAGGCGGTCGAGCGCGAGGTGGAGCTCAGACATGTCGGTGGGCCCGGCCATTTCTCTAGGTTAGACCGACTTTTTTCGCCCGGTGTACATCGAGTCGATCTCGTCGGCGTACTTCTGGGCGACGACCTTGCGCTTGATCTTGAGGGTGGGAGTCATCTCCCCGGCCTCCTCGCTGAAGGTGCGAGGCAGCAGGGTGAAGTACTTGATCGCCTCCCAGGAGCCGACTCTCCTGTTGACAGCGTCCACTGCTTGCTCGATCAGCGCGATGACGCGGGGATCCTTGACCAGATCCTCGGGCCCCCCGGGAATCCGCCTTGTGACCGCAGCCCAATCGGGCACGATCAGAGCCGTCACGTAAGGCTTGCTCTCGCCGATCACCACGGCCTGCTCAACCAGGTCGTCGCGCTGGATCTCGAACTCGAGCTGCTGCGGCGCCACGTACTTGCCGCCGGCGGTTTTGATGAGGTCCTTCTTCCGGTCAGTGATCTTGAGGAATCCGTCGGCGTCGACCTCGCCGATGTCGCCGGTGCGGATCCAGCCGTGGTCCAGAGTCTCTGCCGTGGCCACCTGGTTCTTGTGGTAGCCGAGCATGTTGCCAGGGCTGTTGATCAGGATCTCGCCGTCCTTCTCGATCTTCAGCTCGATCCCGGGAAACGGTTTGCCGACCGTGAGGAAGCGGTGCTGGGTCAGCGTGTTCGAGCAGGCGCCTGAGGACGTCTCCGTCATGCCCCAGCCGTTGAGGATGGGAACCCCGAGCGCCCAGAAGAACTCTTCGATCTCGCGGGCGAGGGCGGCTCCGCCGCTGATGAAGAAGCGCAAGCGTCCGCCGACCAACCGCCGGCGCAGCGGGCCGAGAACCAGGCGCTCGGCGAGGGAGTGCTCAGCCTTCAGGATCGGTCCCGGTGTCGCCGCGTGTGAGAATCGCGTGCCGACGCCGATGGCCCAGTTGAAAAGCGCCCGGCGGTAACTGGGCGCTTCGCGAACTCGATCCATGACGCGGGAGTGCATCTTCTCGTACACGCGCGGCACGCTGAGGAGGATTGTCGGCTGCACCTCTTCCAGGTCTTCGGCGAGCACTTCGACGCCGTGCGAGAGCCAGATCTGCCCCCCGATCATGATGATGGTCATCGTTCCATTGATTCGCTCAAACACATGGGAGTACGGGAGCCACGAAAGCGTGTAGTCCGTCTCGCTGATCGGATGCACCCTGGTAACAGCGCGGGTGACGTCAACCACGTTGCGATGAGCGAGCTCGGCTCCCTTTGGGTCACCCGTGGTGCCGGACGTGTAGACGATGGTGCAAAGGTCACCGGGGCTGATCGCCTCGAGCCGCTCGACCACCTCGCCAAGGCGGCGTGGCGGTTGGGCCAGCCACTGCCCGACCTCTGTGTCCATCGTCACGATGGTCTTCAGAGTCTCGTTTGTCTTCAGCTTGGAAGCCATGTTCGGATCCGCCGCAATCGCCATCACTGCATCGCAGTTCTCGACGATTGTCTGCGCCACCTCCGGCACCGTGCCCGAATAGATGGGAACCGTGACGGCGCCCGCCGCCTGAATGCCGAAGTCGCAGTAAAGCCACGAAAGGCTGTTGGTTCCGATCAGGACGACATGGTCGCCGGCCTTGACGCCCGCCTCCACGAGTGCTGACGCGACAGCCAGAGTGCAACGTTGCATGTCCGCCCAGGTGGCGGTCTCCCACCCCTTGCCTACCGGGTAGTGGACCAGGGGCCGGTCACCATAGCGTGCCGCCTGGCGGAACAACAAACCCACCGTTGTGCGGTCCGCGATGGCGTCCGGATTCAGCTGCCGGGCTGCTGTCCCCTCATCCGATGTCCGCATGGACATCGAGCTTTTACTTGACCGCTTTGACGGTCAGCGTGAGCGTGCCCGACGGCACGCTGACGGTTATCTTGTCGCCCTTCTTCTTGCCCACGAGGGCCCGCCCGACAGGGGATTCGACTGAGATGCGGCCGGCGGATGGGTCGCTCTCAACTGCGCCGACCAGGTGGTACGTCTCGGCTGACCCTTCGGTGTCCACCACATCGATGGTTGAACCTGGGCCGGCGACGCTGGAGTGCGACTCTTTGATGATCTGCGCCCTGCCGATCATCTCCTGGAGCTCGTAGATGCGGTTGTCCAGGAGGCCGACCTCCTCCTTCGCCTGCTCGTACTCCGGGTTGTCTTCGATGTCTCCCGGCTGGAACGCCTCCTTGAGGCGCTCGCCCGCTTCGGCACGGCGCTTCAACGCGACCTCGAGATCGCGCTTGAGCTTCTCCAGCCCCTCGGGCGTCAGCAAAACAGGCTCGTTCAGATCCATTTTTCCAACCTCGGGCCAACATAATACCCGCCAAATGGATCCGACTGATCTCCGAGCCGGGCTGGCCGAGAAGCTGTCTGCCAATGAGCCGATCGACGCTCAGACGTTCAACGCCGCCTGCTTCATGCTGTCGCGCTCTCTCGAAGAGCTGAAGCTGACTGTGCCCGAGGCGGCGCCCCTGATCCGGCGGCTGCTCCGAGTCGCCGGCCGCGTTGTCATCGACACGGGCCTCGAAGGATCCACCGCCGATACGTGGGCCAACACCGAAGAGATGGCGCTCCTGTGGATCGATGAGGCGCTGCGCGACCGCGGCTACGAGGTACGGCCGTCGCCAGGTGGTGGGCGGCCCGAGCTGAAACGAGCGGAGGAAGGCTTGGGCGGCTAGAGGCCTGCTGGTTAGTTGATAAGGCGGGCCGCGGGCGGGGCGGGCGCATAGTTCGGGTTGAAGTCGATGCCCACGCTGGCGGCTCCCGAGATCTTCGCCGTCCACGCGATCACCTGACCTGCCAGCGGCGAGCGGTCGCCACCGTTGATGCTCCAGTCGGCCGACGGCGTGTAGATGGTGCCGATGTATTGAGTTGAAGCGCCTCCGTTCAAGCTGTTCGAGCACGCGCTACCCGGCACCTGGTAGATCACGATCCAGTTGTACTGCTCGCCCGCGAAGACGTAGGTGGCGCCCTGGGCGTTCTGGTCCAGGCAGGATCCGTTGGGGAAGTAGAACTGCACGGCACCTGGGGTCACCTTGGACGACTGGCACGGTGCGATCGGGTTGCCAGGGTTCGGCGAGGGGACGCAGTAGTTCTCGTCAGCCACGTCTCCACCGGTGTACGGCGGGTACTGCAGCGACATTGCGGCGTTCTCCTGCGACAGGAGCCCGGCCGGTGGCGGGCAGCTGCTGAAACACTGCGGCTGGCCCAGGTCGTCGGGAGGCTGGCAAAGCTGAGCGCGCACCTGCGCAAAGCACTGCACCGTCGGCGACAAGTTGTTATAGGCGATCGAGCAAATGCTTATCGTGGCGACCCCGCACGGCCAACCGAGCTGGCCAAGGAGGAGGGTCTTGTTGGCCCCACTCGGATAGGGTCCAGCGGCGCTCGCGGGGGGCCCTCCGCCGTCGGTGAATCCCGGAGCCAGGTAGCGGCCGACGAAGGAGAAGTTGTTGGGCACCCCGTCGCATCCGTTGGGGTTGATGTAGACGTTGTAGTACTGGGCGCCAGGCGCGTTCTGGGTGATGTTGACGTTGATCCCCTGGTTGCTGGCGTCAGCAGTGCTGACCGCCTTGCACCCGGACGGCGCGCTCTCTCGGCGGCATCCCGGCACGGCAAAGCAAGGGTTCGGCAAAACGTTCGGGTCCAGGAACTGGTCGTAGCGGACCGACGTCAGCTCGATTCCCCAGTTGCCGGAGCCACTCTGGTGCTTGATGCCGTTTCCGGCTCCAGCGGCGACGGCGGCCACGTTGAAATGGCCGGCGCAGCCGACTCCGTTCTGATCCCAGAATTGCAGTGGCGCAAGCGCTGTCGTCCCAGGAGCGGACGCGCTCTCCTCGTCTGGCGCCTTCAGCTCGTTGGACAGAAAGCTGCCGGTGGCGTGGGATGTGTATCCGCCGGACCACGTGTAGACCCCTGCGGTCAGGAAGGCGCAGCTGGCCGTGCCTCCGGTGAGGCTGAAGCTGGCGTAGTTTCCCGGGTCCATCTGGGTCCACGTGCCGCGGTTGAGCTTGGAGTACGCCCCTGCCGCTGGATAGTACGTGTGTGAGGGCGCCAGGTAGCCCGGGTCGGGCAGCGATGGCGCCGGCACCACCGCCGAGCCTTGGGTGTCACCTGCCAGGCATGGTGGGGGATAGGGTATGAACCCAGGAGTCGAGTTGTAACAGTAATACTGGGCGACGTTGCAGTTGGAACCGGCGGCCCCGTAGCAGTTGCCGGCCTCATGAAGGTTGGCGTCAACGCACGCAGTGCCGTTGGTGTAGGTGTCACCGAGGACGGTCAGGTTGGCGGCGCCCTGGAGAGTGAGGGCACAGCTGCCATTGCTCAGAGTCAGCAGCGCAGGCGTCTGACGCTGGTTGCCAACGATCGCGGTTGCCGTTGCATTGATGGTGACGTTGACCGGGCCGCCGAAGATCTGCATGAAGGCAAGCGGCAGGCCGTGGGTCGTGCTCAGTTGAAACTCATAGCCGTTGAACTGCGTGTCCGTGGCGACCGTGGTCAGCACGTAGCCACCGGCGTAGCTCGTCACCCAGGTGTCCTGCCGGAGGTTGTTGCCGACGCCCACATTGGTGAATGAGTGCACGTCTGAGGTGGGGCCTGCGTACAGGTGCAGGTTGTTCTGGTAAATCTGCTTGGCTTGCGGGACTGCGCTTCCAGTAAGGTCCTGGAAGTTCTCGTACCAGTCGCCCGCGGCAAGGGCCGCGGCGTCGACAGCGGACTGCTGGTCGCGCCTGTCCACATACGCTCGGCCTGAGTCGATCGCCAGCCCGAGCATGGCGAACAGCACCATGATCAACAGGGCGATCAGCACGATGGCCTGGCCTTCCTGAAGGCGTCTTTGCGCGCTCTTCACGCGAAGCTCGCCTCCGGCAAACGTCGTCGCGGCCCTCGAGCGCGACGCGCGCTGAGACCTTGACATACGTCTAGTTCGAGTATTCGGCACGGTAGACCGCATATGCGGTGATAACGACGCGATTGCCAACTGCTTGCTGTATCAACGGAGTTATCGGTTGGAAGTTGAACCACAAGGTCACTTTGATCGGCTCGTTACCGACCGCTGGTGTGATGGTGTTGCATCCAGGTCCGGGCGCAGGCAAGATGCCAAGTCCGCCGCGCGGACCGTTGGGCACGCCGTTGCCTGCCGCGCTGGGGTCGGTGATGAAGATCCAGCCGGTGTTCGATAACGGCAGCTGCGCCGAGCCCACCGGGTTGCCGCCGTTGGGGATAGGCCCGTTAGGGCATGGGTTGGCGAGCACCTCTGTGACCGCGTGCACCTGGACCGCAGTCGCCACGTCGGCGTCGGTCGGCCAGGTATGCGTTGCTCCGTTGGGGTCGATGAAGTAAGAAGCCCGCACTGCGACGCGCGCACCCTCGTTGGCGGCCTGTTGGAGAGTTATGTAGAAGTAGAGGCCGCGGCCGAAGTCGATGATGCCGAAGGTCATGAGAAGGATCACCGGCGCGATCAGCGCGAACTCGGTTATGCCCTGCGAGCGCTGGCTGCGGAACCAGCTGATCAATCGTTGTCTCGTGGCCTGGCTCATGGCTGGCCCTGGATGGTGAAGTGCTCGTTGTACACGAGCGGAATCCCACTGCCGAACATGTTCTGGATAAAAGGCGTCACCAGAGCGAAGTTCATGACGACCGAGACGTTGATGTCGCCGAGCCTATAACTGGAGTCCAGCGGAGCCGTCGGCATCGTGCCTGTCTTGAAAACTCCCCCGGGCTGCGTATAGCAGACGTAGACGTTGACCTGGCCTGTGCTGGCCGGCACCGCGGCGGATGAGTACGGCTTGTTGTTGAGGGCGTTCCCGTCAGCCCCGACGAGGCAGCCGGCCGACTTGACCTGCACCGGGAGCGGCAGGTGTCCCGGCAGGCCGTCGAAGCCAGAGCCGGCCATCGCCTGTTTGACCGCCAGCATCACGTCGTCGTCGTCGAGGTACTTGTTGGTTCGGGTGGCGGTGTCGAACCAGGCACCATGTCTTGCGCCTTCACGCGCAGCACCCAGGATGTTCACGGAATAGTAGAACGCGCGGGACAGGTCGAGGAGGCCCATCAGCAGGAGGATGAGCACCAGCGACGAGATCGCGAACTCAACCAGGGATTGCCCGCGCTGGCCCCGGCGTGAGCGGGCCCGCTTGGGATTTGACGAATCCCGAGTGGAAGTGCGTGTTTGAACTGCCTGAGCCATCATTGGTGAGCGTTATTCAAACCGATAGGACCCGCTGGATGCAGCACATGTATTCGAATAACGGACTGGGGGCGGTTTTCAGTCGCTCTGACATTTGAGGCGACCGGCAAGGCGTTCTTGCCACGTAAATCCGTCCCTTGACGTCCAAACCCGAAACCCGCACAGACTCTCGCCGCTGGCAGGACGTTCGTGCGCGTGCCATGGATGCCAAATTCGACGCGGACCGCCGTCGCGTTGGCGAGAGGGTCGCGGTCAGCTTCCGCTGGCTCTTCCTGATCGTGCTCGCGGTGTTGAACAACGTCACCACGCTGACGAGCACCGAAGCCCGCGGGAC
>JAYUFT010000063.1:0-2290 GCA_043738605.1 Candidatus Dormiibacterota bacterium
TCGAGGGCCGCGAGTACGTCGACGGCATGGCTTCGCTCTGGAACGTGAACGTGGGCTACGGCCGGGCTGAGCTGGCCGACGCTGCGGCGACCCAGATGAAGTTGCTCGCTTTCAGCTCCGCTTACGGCGGATTCAGCACCAAGCCGGCCATTGAGCTGGCCGCGAAGCTGGCCGAGCTGGCGCCAGGCGACCTCGACGTCACCTTCTTCGCCTCCGGCGGAGCCGAGGCCAACGACACCGCATATAAGGTCGCGCGACTCTATTGGAAGCTGCGCGGCGAGCCTGCGCGGGTGAACATCGTCTCGAGGCTTCGCGACTACCACGGCCTGACCTACGGCGCGACCAGCGCCACGGGCCTGGCCAACTTCTGGAAGGGTTTCGAGCCGCTTGCCCCGGGCTTCCTCCATGCTCCCTCACCCGATCCTTACCGCTACTCCGGAGAGGGTTCTGCCGGCGAGGCCTACGTCAAGGCGCTCGAGGACGTGGTGCTGAAGGCCGGGGCCGCCACGGTGGCGGCAGTCGTCGTTGAGCCGGTGCAGGGAGCGGGAGGCGTGATCGTGCCGCCACAGGATTATTTCCCCCTCCTGCGCAAGGTGTGCAACAAGTACGGGCTGCTGCTCATCGCCGACGAGGTCATCACGGGCTTCGGCAGGACAGGGCGCTGGTTTGCGATGGAGCACTGGAACGTCCAGGCGGACCTCATGGTGTTCGCCAAGGGCGTGACGAGCGGTTACCTGCCGCTGTCAGGAGTGATGCTGACCCGTGCAGTTCACGACACCTTGAAAGCTGCCAAGGGCCCTTTCCAGCATGGGTTCACCTACAGCGGCCACCCAACCGCATGCGCCGTCGGCTTGCGGAACCTGCAGATACTCGAGGACGAGCATCTGGTGGAAAGAGCCGCCGAGCGGGGCGCCTACCTGCTGCAGCGCCTCCAGGAGCTGCGCTCGCACGAGATCGTGGGAGATGTGCGCGGCCTCGGCCTGGTCGCAGCCATCGAGCTCGTGCGCGATCGGGCCACGAAGGAGCTGTTCGAGGCATCCGCGGGCGCGGCAAGGCGCGTGTGGCTGGCGGCGCTCGAAGAGGGCGTTATCGTCAGGCCACTGACCGGCGATGTGCTGGCGATGTCACCGCCGTTCGTCATCAGCAACGAGCAGATCGACAGGATCGTCTCGGTCCTGCATCGGGCCATCACGCGGGTGGAGAAAGAGCTCAAGACCGCGGTCTAAAACCGGCGAGGCGTTACAGCCTGGTCGGCTCTCCGGCAGGGATGAAGACCGAGAAGTGCTCGAAGCACGCCTCCTTCACCGGTTGGTTGAAGCAGTCGACGTTGTCGCGGATGAACGCCTCGCCGGCCAGCAGGGTCTCGAAGCCGGCAGCGATCTCCCTGACCAGGACCGACGGTTCGTCGAACCGCAGAAAGTGGCAGACGAAGACGCGGCGGTAGGCGTCAGCCATCTGCGCCAGGCGCGCCGTCGACCGTGCAAACTTCTCGAGGTCGGAGTCCTCCATCTGCGCGTAGATCGGGCCGGTGTTGATGGTGTCGCCTCCAAACAGGAGCCCGTTGGGCTCATCGAACAAGCAGATGCAGTCTGGAGAGTGCCCTGGGGTATGGAGCACCTGGAGCCTGCGGCCGCCGAGGTCGAGCACATCGCCCTCGTCGAGAAGGCGCGTGGGGATGCTCGGCACCACCTCATAACGGTCGGGATTGAACCCTTTTGGGAGCTCTCTGATCATCCGTTCCGAGGTGAGCATGTGGAAGTAAAGATCGTCCGCCTCCCGATACGGCCCCCAGGCCTCGAGGAGCCGCTTCGTGTACGCCATGTAGCCCTCCGCAAGCTCGGGTGGAGACGGTTTCGTCACCAGGTCGCCGCCGAGCCGGTGGATCGCGAACTCCTCGAAGAAACGGTTTCCTCCGGTGTGGTCGAAGTGGTAGTGCGAGTTGACGACGAGGAGCTTGTGCGGCGTGATCTCCTCGGCGACCTTGCGGATGTTGGCCACGCCAAGGCCGGTGTCGAAAAGCACGGCGCTCTTCGACCCTTCGATGAGCCAGGAGTTGACGTGACCGGGTTCCGAGACCAGGTACACGCCGGCCTCCATCTTGGCGACCTCGAACCAGGCGGTGCGAAACGGGCTGACGCCGGCGGCGTGATCGGCCTTCGGTTGCGTCATCAGCCGGCAGCAACCTCTTCGATCAGGTCCGCGGCGCGCCGCGTGCCGGGTCGCGCCTGCAGGCGGGCAGAAGCTGCCTGCATCCGGTGCCGCAACTCTGCGTCGGCGAGCAGGCGATCGA
>JAYUFT010000064.1:0-2288 GCA_043738605.1 Candidatus Dormiibacterota bacterium
TGGCTGTCATCGCCACTGAAATTGGCGGGGATGGATGGGAATCGAACCCACCCAGGACGCCTCAGCAGCGCCCCGCAAACGGTTTTGAAGACCGCGGGAGGCACCAGCCCCCGATCATCCCCAGCTCGAAAGCTAGGTTAGCGCTCGGAGGATCCAGCTAGACGAGCAGCGCCTCGAGCTTCGCGGTCAGGTCGCCCTTCATGTTCGGCCTGTAGCCAACGCTCCGCTCGGCGGCCTTGCCATCCTTGAAGATGATCACCGTAGGGATCGACATGATCCCAAGCGACATCGGGGTCGCCGGGTTCTCGTCGATGTCCATCTTCATGACCTTGACCTTGGTGCCCAGCTCTCCCTGGATCTGCTCGACGATCGGGGCGATCATGCGGCACGGCCCGCACCACGTCGCCCAAAAATCGACGAGGACCGGGATGTCTGACTTGAGGACGGAGGCCTCGAACTCTGCGTCTGTAACGGCTTGGATGTTTGACATTTAGGACCCCTTCTTGTCGGTGGAACCCGGTTTGGACTCCGATTTCGAATTCGACTTGGATTCGGACTTGGACTCGGCTTTGGTGTCCACCTTGGACTCCGACTTCGATTCCGACTTCGATTCCGACTTGGTTTCGGGCTTGCTCTCCGAGCTTCCCTCGGACGCGGCAGCGGGAGCGACTCCGTTGCTCGACCCGGCAGAGCCATTGCCAGTGCCCTTGTAGTCGGTCGTGTAATAGCCGCTGCCCTTGAAGATGATGCCGGCCGGATACAGCATCTTGGACAGCTTGCCCCCGCATTTTGGGCACGTGACAAGCGCCTGCTCAGTGATCCTTTGCTGGATCTCGAACTCGTGGCCGCAACTGCCACAGCGGTAACCGTAAGTCGGCATCTCTAGGGGTTCCTTACTATAGCCGCCGGTCTGGATCCAGCCTGTGGAAGACCATGCCGGATGGCGGCTTGGGGTGGAAATACGTGCTCTTCTGTGGAAGAGTCTTGCCCTCTTGGGCCAGCTTCAAAACCTGGCGCAGGTCCGGTGGGGGCAGGAAGAAGGCGGCTGCGCCCACACCCTCATCCACCCATCGCACCGCTTCCGCAGGGTCGCGCGTGTACATGAGGAAATCCTCCGGATTCCGCCTGCCCAGGATGTTGTCGATCACCTGCCTATGTAACTCCACCAGGGCCATCTCCCCTTCCAATTCGAGCAACTGGAAGCGGTGATCCCGGTACGTTCCAGCAGCCACCCGCCCGGGGAGCGCTGCCAGCGTGGCCTCGAGCGACGGCATCTCCTCGCCACCGGTGACCGCCACACCGGCTTTCAGCACCCGATGCGTGGGCAGCACCTCCAGGCCCGGATCGTCAAGGTCGGTCAAAAGAGCCAAGGTGAATCGGGAGGCGGCGTCGGCATCTCCCCCAACCTCCAGGGAGTGCGCCAGCGTCGTCTCGTAGCGGTGATGGCCATCGGCGATGAGCACCGGCAGGTCGCGCATAGCAGCGTGCACCGCGGCGTGGAACGCTGGGTCGGAAACCGTCCACAGGCGGTGCTCGGTCCCTTCGGGGCCCTCAAAAACGACCGCCGGAGCGCGCCCGGTGACCGCATCCAGGATGTTCGACACTCCGGCGCCGCCCTCGTAAATGAACCAGAGGGGCTCCAAGCTCACGTTGGTCGCGCGCAGCAGGGCCAGGCGGTCCTCCTTGGGACCGCGATGGGTCCTCTCGTGGGGCAAGACGACGTTGTCCTCGTACGGCTGGAGCCGCAACGCAGCGATCAGGTCCCGGCGCCGGCGCCCGCCGAAGGACACCTCGTGCACATACATCGACGGCGGGTCCGGCTCGAGGATGCCGTCGCGGGTCCACTCATCGAACGTGGCGGCCGCGCCCTCGTAGTCCGTGCCCGGCCGGATCAGGCGGATGACGTTGTAGGGCGAAAGCGAGCGATAGCGTTCGAGCTCAGGCTCGGGGATGACGTCGTACGGCGGCGAGACCAGAGCAGTAAGGTCGCCGGCGCCCGTGAGGTGATATCGAATTCCGGGGAACGCCCGGATATCAGCCGTCGGAGTCTCCCTTGAGCTCGACGTAACGCAGGTCTGACATGCCGTCCACCTCGCGGAGTCGCGTCAACACATCGTTCCCGACGTGGTCGTCGACGGCCAGGATCATCATCGCGTTGCCGCGCGGGCCGTCCCGCCCCACCTGCATGCTCGCGATGTTGACGTCATGCTCGCCGAGGATCGTGCCGAAGCGGCCCACCACCCCCGGGCGGTCCTCATGGCGGCTGACCAGGAAGCGACCCTCGGGCA
>JAYUFT010000065.1:0-7122 GCA_043738605.1 Candidatus Dormiibacterota bacterium
CGCGCCGCTGATCTATGGGCGCAATGCAGTGCTCGAGGCGGCGCGCGCCGGCAGGGTGCTCAAGGTCTTCCAGGCATCCGGTCTGGGCCACGACCCGCGGCTGGAGGAGCTGGGCAAGCTGGCGCGCATTGAGGTGGTCGGTCCCGAGCGCCTCGACATCATCGCGCCGGGCGTGCACCAGGGGGTCGCGGCTGAGCTTAAGCCGCGCCGCCAGTGGACCCTGAAGGAGCTCCTCGCGACCGGCCCGAACCTTCTCATCGCCCTCGATTCGATCATGGACCCGCAAAACCTCGGAGCCATCCTGCGCAGCGCCGAGGTCGCGGGCGCCGATGGCGCGATCGTTCCGGAGCATCGCAGCGCGCCACTGTCCCCGGCCGCGGTCAAGGCCAGCTCCGGAGCCACCGAGCTGCTTCGAATCGCGCACGTCTCGGGGATGCCATCGGCGATCGCCGAGGTCAAGCGGTCGAACATCTGGTGCGTCGCCCTCGACCCTCGTGGCGAGGCTTTGGCCTGGGAATTCGACATGACCCAACCCGTTTGCCTCGTCGTCGGCAGCGAGGGCGAGGGCGTTCACCGGCTGGTCAGGGAGCGGTGCGATGTGCGCGTGCGCTTGCCGGTGAAGGGCCATATCGCGAGCCTCAACGCATCGGCCGCCGCCGCCGCGCTCCTCTATGAGGTGATGCGGCAGAGAAACGAGCGAAAGTGAAAAAGAGGCGTCTGTGTTTAGTGCGTTTGCTAGCGCGGCAGGGGTGGCCGGGGTTTCCTCGGCCATGGCTTTGTCCCTAATTACGCGAAGCATCGCGAGAAGCAATCTCGTCTAAAACAGGTCCCATCGATATACCGGAGGGAGAGCAGGCGCGCGCGAAGCGCCCGCCGATGAGGGGAACCACCGGGGGTTCCCTCTCATACTTTCGGAATGGCTGACGCCACGGCCGAGCTCGCGAAGGCCACCGCCGACATACAGCTCACGAGCTCGGGGCGCGACGTGCTCGACCGCGCGGCGGCGATGGCCACGGCGCGTGGCGCTGCTCAGACCGACCCTATCGACGTGCTGAAGGCGATTCTCGAGAGCCGCGGAACTCTGGCAGCGCAATCAATTCGAGAGCTTGGCGGAGACCCTACAGTCATCGGCGCCCAGCTGGTGCCGCCGGACGGGGCAGTCGGGTTGCCGATCCGCCAGCTGCTGGTCAACGCCAACCGCGAGGCTGGTGCCCTCGGTCACTACCAGGTCGATTCGATCCACCTTCTCCTGGCGATGCTCTACGGCGATTCGCCGGTGACCTCGGCCGCGCTCCAGAAGGCGGGCCTGACCCTTTACGACCTGCGGCGCCACATTCAGACGGCGGCGAAGCCCTCGTTCGCGGGCGACCCGCGTTCGGCTCGGCCACCTGACGCGGCGCTCAGACGCAAACCACTTCCACCCCTCCGGGGCGTGGTCACGGTCAGTCCGGTGTTCCTCGGGTTGCTGGCCCTCACGGTCGGGAGCGGCGCTCTCATCTGGTTCGATGTCGTGCCGGCGGGCGTCCCGATCCTTACGGTTGTGTTCATCACGGCCGGCTGGATCACGTCGGTCTGCGTGCACGAGTTCGGCCATGCGCTGGTCGCCTACCTCGGAGGCGACAGGAGTGTGGTGGGTCACGGTTACCTGACGCTGAATCCTCTGCTTTACACGAGCATGTTCCTCAGCGTCGTGATGCCAATTGCGTTTCTCCTCCTGGGGGGCATCGCATTACCTGGAGCCGCCGTTTACATCAACCGCTCAGCGCTTCGCAACCGGTTGTGGGATTCGGCGGTGTCGATCGCCGGGCCTGCCGGCACCGCCCTGTGCGGCCTGCTGATCGCGATTCCATTTCTTGTTCCGGGCCATCTCGCGTGGATGGAATCGCATGTGAGCTTTTTCGGAGCGCTCGCTTTCCTTGGATTCATCGAGGCGTTCGCGTTGCTGTTGAACATGCTGCCGATCCCCGGCCTCGATGGTTTCGGCATCATCAGGCCATGGCTCCCGTACCCGGCGCAGGATCTCGCCACCACGTTTGGGCAGTCCGCAATTTTCATCGTGTTCATCGTCCTGTGGTTTGTGCCTTCGGTCTCGCATGCGTTCTTCAGCGTGGTGCAGCAGGTCACCGACGCTGCCGGAATCGACTACGGGTTGATCTCGATCGGCGCAGGGCAGATGCCTCGCCTGCGCTGATGGAACGGGTCATCGTCGACGGGTACAACGTCATTCACGCCTGGGTGCCACTCAAGCGCCTGCTCGACGTTTCACTCGAGGTGGCTCGCGACAAGCTCGTTGAGCGGCTGGCCGTCTACGCAATGGTCACCGGGGCGGACGTGACTGTCGTTTTCGACGCCCACCATTCGGCTGCGCGAATGAACTCGGAGGAGATGATTGAAGGCGTGAAGGTCCTGTTCACGCGCAAAGGCCATTCGGCCGACCATGTGATCGAGCGAATCGCGTATGCCGCAACGGAGTCGGGCGACATGATCACTGTGGCGACCTCGGATCGCACGCAGCGCGATCTCGTGCGCGGCATGGGCGGCGCGGTGATCGATGCCCGCGAGCTCGAGCGCAGGGTCGTCGACGCCGAGCAGGAGATGGGCCGTCGCGTGGACAAGTACGCCCGATGATTCGCCGTACCAGGATCGTCTGCACGATCGGGCCGTCGAGCGCCTCGCCGCCCGTCCTGCGCAACCTCTTGAAAGCCGGCATGGATGTTGCTCGCCTCAACTTCTCGCACGGCGACGAGGCGACCCACCGCCAGGCTGCAATCGATGTGCGTGCCGCTGCCGATGACGCCGATTGTCCAGTCGCGCTTCTTGGCGACCTGCAGGGCCCGAAGATCCGGACTGGCGCACTGGAGAGCGCCTTTCAGCGTTTGGTGCGGGGACGGCGTGTCTTCTTGACTGGTGGCAAGCGGCAGGGAGAGAACGAGATCGAGGTCAGCCATCCCGAGCTCGTCGACGCGTTGCGACTTGGCGATCGCGTGCTCCTGGACGACGGCCGTATCGAGCTCATAGTCCGAGGTCGCGAGCCAGGGCGGGCCGAGTGCTCGGTGGTCCGTGGCGGCCTGCTCGGCGAGCGGAAGGGGGTGAGCGTGCCGGGCCGGCCGATCGCGATGCCCGCCCTCACCGAAAAGGACCTACAGGACCTGAAGCTGGCGGTCGAGCTGGGCGTGGACTACGTGGCGCTCTCGTTCGTGCGGCACCCTGAGGATGTCCTTGCCTGCCGGCAACATCTCGAAGGCCTTGGATGCAAGGCCCAGGTGGTCGCCAAGCTCGAGAAGCTGGAAGCGATTCGGAACCTCGACAAGATCCTCGAGGTCGCCGATGCGGTCATGGTCGCGCGGGGCGACCTCGGTGTGGAGCTGAAGCTCGGCGAGCTTCCTGCCGTGCAGAAGGAGGTGATCGACAGGGCGAATCGCGCCGGGGTGCCTGTCATCACGGCAACCGAGATGCTCGAATCTATGGTCACCTCGACCCGCCCGACCCGCGCCGAGGCTTCTGACGTGGCCAACGCGATCTGGGACGGGACCGACGCCGTCATGCTCTCCCAGGAGACGTCGGTCGGGGCACATCCGGTCGAGGCAGTACGGGCCATGGCGCGTATCTGCCTGTCCGCGCAACGGCACCCGGCCTTTCAACGCCAGCGTCAGATCTGGCGAGAACCCGGGGAGATCGGCAGCGCCATCGCCCACGCCGCGGCCGCGAGCGCCGACGAGCTGGGCGCCCGAGTGATCATCGCGTTGACCGAGTCCGGCACCACCGCGCTCCGCTGCAGCAAGGCGCGCCCGCGAGTGCCCATCATCGCGGCCAGTCCCCATCCAGACGTGCTTCGCAGGACCGCCCTGTACTCCGGAGTGATCCCGCTGCTCGTGAGCCCGGGCAAAGACACCGACCAGATGGTCGCCAACGCGACTGAGGCGGCGGTGCGAAGCGGGCTGGTTCGCCGCGGCGACAGGGTGGTGGTGGTCGCAGGCGTACCGGTCGGCCGCCCAGGCCAGACCAACTTGCTGAAGGTCGAGATCGTATAAGACACCGGTTCGCTGCCTGAAGCCAACTCCCGCGGGTGAACCCTAACCCGGGCTGAACCGGACCCGTGCCGGGATAGAGTGGTAAGCCATGGCACAGCCGACTCACGGGCTCCTGGGCCGGATTCAGAAGGCAAATGGCGACGACTCCAGGCGCTTTGGGCCGAACACAGCCGAGGTGGAGGCCTTCATCGACGCGGCTGCGCACCTGAGTCCCTGGCAATGGAGGCAGGTCCTGGCCGCCAGGCGGCTGGTGGCGTCGGTGACCAAAGAAGCGATCGGCAAGGCCGCCGAAACACGAAAGTCCATCCAGGCGGCCATAGGTTCGACTGAAGGCGGCATGTCTGAATCGATGGCCAGCACCGGGGAGGCCCTCTTCGATGCCCTCGCGAAACGTACAGACGAGAAGGTGGTCGCCGCCTGGCAGGCAGCCTCGGCTCTGGTTCTGCGCCACCAGCTGCCCGCCCTGAAGTTCGCCGCGCACTACGTGCCGTTCGCCAGGCTCATCCCCGTCTCGGAGGCGGACGCGCTCGATCCCACGACGAGACGATTCCTGGCTGCGATCGAAGGCCTTTCGACTGCTCACTGCGAGATGCTGTCGAAGCCGTGGCGGCTCGACCACGATGCATCGCGCGCGCTGACCCAGGCGGTGGCGAAGAGCCGTCATTTGAACATCGAGGAAGCTGTCGCACTGTCGGCCTTGTCGACGATCCCGGCCACCCTGAGTGGAGACCCAGGGTGGGCGGCGGTGAGGACGGCGGTGCATGGAGCCAGGGTGCTGAGCCGTCGCTCCCAGCTCTCTAGCGCGGAAGTGGTGGTCCTATGGGCTCCGCTGCAGCCGGCGATCCCGCTCAAGTCGCTCGAGAAAGGCACAGGCCGCAGGGGCAGAGGGACCAGCGTGCGCGCTGCGGTCACCAAGGCGATCGAGACGATCAAACCACCAAAGGTGGCGTCGGTTCCCGCTCCGAAAGCGCCCGCACAATACGGACCCAACAGCGGGGAGGTAGGTGCATTCCTTAAGGCGGTGCAGGAACTGACCGCGATCCAATGGCTTCGGATCCTCGATCGCAGGCAGCTCGTCGCCAGCGTGACCAGGGAGGTGAGCGCCGAACCGGCGAGTGTGGTCAGGGCACTGCTGGCGACCATCGACGGAACCCGGGAGCTGGACACCTTCACGCGCTGCCGGGCGTTCGCTGCGGTCGAGCGAGCCAGCTTTGCTGTTGAGTCCAAGTCTCGCGTAAAGCTGGAGCAGGTCGTGCAGCATTACGGGCCTTTCGCTGCAGTCATCCCTCTTGAAGAGGTTGACTCCGACGACTTCGTCCGGCGGCTCGGATCTCTGAGCGTCGAAGACTGGACCCAGGTTGCCGGTTCGGTGCCGTCGGTCAACCAGGACGTCGTCGCGCCGCTCGTGAATGCAGGGACGTCGCTCGTTGATTTCCTGAGGGGGCGGTCCGATGACGAAGCGGTGTCGACGTGGCATGCGGTTTCAGCGCTGGTTCGACGGCACCACCTGACGCCAATCAAGTTCGCTGCCTCCTATGCACCCTTTGCATCTGCGATTCCAACCACCAGCGCGAGGGCTCGTGGGGCGATGGTCCTCCGTTACGTAACCGCCCTCGGCCGTCTTGGCGGCAGCCAGTGCGAGGTCCTTGCACAGCCCTGGCAGCTGACCGACGAGGTCTCGAACGCGTTGTCGCGAGCCTTGATGGACGGCAGTGCGAGGCCGGCTGAAGAAGCGGCCGCCCTCGCGGCGGTGGTGACGGTGCCCATGCGCCTTTCGGGCAGTGCAGGCTGGGCGGCGGTCAAGACCGCAGCCTTCGGCGGCCAGGTCATCGCTTCGCGTACGCGCCTGACGGCAGAACAGATCGAGGCGCTGTGGAAGCCGATCCAGGCGGCGATCCCTCTCTCCTCTTTGGGAGCGCCGATTAAAGCTAAGTCCGCGCGGTAGCGCTGCCGGCTTGAACGTCTGATCGCAGCCATCCCGTACTCTTCAGTGGCGTGGCAACGAAGAAGACCGTAACCAAGACAAAGCGCAAAACGGCTGCCAAGCCAAAAGCCAAAACTCCAAAGTTCGATCGCGTCCTCGTGGTGTCGGCACACCCCGACGATCCTGAGTTTTCAGCCGGCGGCTCCGTCGCCAAGCTGGCTATGGACGGCGCCGAGGTCACCTACGTCATCGTCACCGACGGATCGCAGGGTGGGGAGGACCCCGACCAGAAGGACTCCGACCTCGCCGCCATCCGGCAGAAGGAGCAGCGCGCCGCAGCCCGCGTGCTTGGCGTCAAGAAAGTCGAGTTCCTTGGCTACAAGGACGGCCACCTCACACACGACCTCAAGCTCAGGCGCGACATCGTGCGCATGATCCGAAAATACAGGCCCGACGTCGTGATCACTCATCTGCCGGGCCGTCTTCTGGACTCCCCTATGGGCGGTTCGCACCCCGACCACATCGCAGTGGGCGAGGCGACATTCGCCGCCGTCTACCCCGACTCTCGCAACCCGCGCGCCTTCCGAAGCCTGCTCAAGGAAGGATTTCCTGCGCACGTGGTCAAGGAGCTGTGGGTGCCCTATTGGACGTCTGGCGACTTCTTCGTCGATATCAGCAAGACACTCGACCTGAAGATGCAGGCGCTGAAGAAGCACAAGAGCCAGGTCGCCAAGCCCGGAGCGGAGTGGGACTACGAGAAGTTCATGCGCAAGCGACACCGCGACGTCGGGAAGAAGGCGGGCTACAAGTACGCGGAGTCCTTCAAGAGAATCAAGGTCTAGGCGTCCGCGGCGTCCGTCCAGGGTTCCCGGACTGCTTCCCAGATAACATCCGCCCACGCTGCGTACTGGATGTCGCCGGGGTGCAGCTCGTCGGCGGAGATCCAGCCCGGCGATCCCTGACGCGACGTGCTCACCGAGGTGATGTCAATCCACATGAAGCCTCGCTTTTGGGCTTCTTTCTGAGCGAATCCGTTGAAGTCATCGGTGAGCCGGCGAAGCCGGCCTGGATCGCCGAAGTTGGCGGCTGCCGGTACGACCGACCAGTTGGGAATGGAGATCGCGACGACCCGCCCGGGCTCGAGCTGCAGCGTGGCCACACGGTCAT
>JAYUFT010000066.1:0-2279 GCA_043738605.1 Candidatus Dormiibacterota bacterium
ATGTTGCGCGCGTAAGCGTCGGCATTCTCGGTGTAGCGGGCTGACTCGTCATGGCCTGACCCGCGAGTGAAGAAACCAGCGGAGGGGTGGTCGGTGCCGGGCAGCGTTCGATAGGTCACCCCGTCGCCGTCGACGTCCTTGTAGCGCGCCCACTGACCGGACAACCGGTCGAGGTCGGCTTTCGACAGAACCTTGCCGCGGTCAAACGGCTTCTCGGGATATTTGAAAGCCGGCGTCATCCACAGGTTCATGCCGAGGTCGAGGTCGGACAGCACGAACACCGGCGTCTGGAACCGCTCCGCGTAATCGAAGGCGTCTCGCGCGAACTCGTAGCACTCCTCGACGGTCCCAGGCAGCAGCACGAGGTGCTTGGTGTCGCCGTGCGACAGCGTGTAGGCAAAGCCGATGTCACCCTGCGAGGTCCGAGTCGGCAGTCCGGTCGACGGCCCAATTCGCTGGATGTCGAAGATCACGACAGGCACCTCGGCGTAATAGCCCAGGCCAGCGAACTCGGCCATCAACGAAAGGCCCGGGCCGGAGGTTGACGTCATCGAGCGGGCCCCGGCCCAGCCGGCGCCCATTGCCATGCCGACCGCCGCGAGCTCATCCTCGGCCTGAACAACGGCGATTCGCCTTTCTGCAGTCGCGGGATCGATACGGTAGCGATCGCTATATGCGATCAGGTACTCGCACAGAGACGAGGAAGGTGTGATCGGGTACCAGGCGCAGACAGTTACGCCGCCCATCAGGGCGCCCAGCGCGGCCGCCTGGTTGCCTTCCACCAGCACCTTGCCCTCGACCAGGCCTGTCATCGGCTCAAGGTGGTACGGGTCGGTTTTCGAGAAGTTGTCCTGCCAGTAGTCGAGACCGACCTTGATCGCATCGAGGTTGACCTGCACCGCCTTGGGCTTGGTGAGGAACTGCCGCCTGACGCCGTGCTCGATCGCCTCCCAGGGGATGCCGAGCAGGCCGGCGACGACGCCGACATAGATCATGTTGGCCAGCTGCTTGCGCAGTGTCTCGCTCTGGATCTTGGACTTGGCAAGCTTGGAGAAGGGGACCGGGTAGTAGGTGACATCCGAGCGCGCGTCGGCGTTCGAGAAGGCCTCCTCGTGGACCACCGCCCCGCCGGCACGGACCGACTTCAGGTCTTCACGCCAGGTGGAGGGGTTGAACGCCACCAGGACATCGACCTTGTCCGAACGGGCCATGTGCCCAGCCGGGGTGATGCGGAGCTGGTACCAGGTCGGCAGCCCCTCGATGTTGGAGGGGAACACGTTTTTGGGGGCGACCGGGATTCCCATTTTGAAAATCGCCCGCGTCAGGACCAGGTTGGCCGTCTGGCTACCGGATCCGTTGACGGTCGCGGCCTGGATGGTTAGGTCGTTGATTATTTGCTCGGTCAATTCGTTTCTTGGTGGCGGATTACGAATGTTACGCGCCTATTGCAACGGACAAGGTGGGCCGTCCGATCGGGGGCTGCCAAGGCGATTTCCGCTACAGTCCTGAATCTGTGAAGGTCGCCATCCCCAAGGAGACTGCTCAGGATGAGCGACGGGTCGCCCTCGTCCCTGACACCGCGGCCAAGCTGATCGCGGCCGGCCTCGAGGTCACCGTGGAGCAGGGCGCCGGCTCGCGCGCGTTCGTCCCCGACGAGTCGTACGAGGCGGCCGGCGTCAAGGTGGTCAAGGGAGCGGCCCCGCTCTTGAAAGACGCCGACGTCGTCCTGAAGGTCCAGGCGCCGTCTCTCGACGAGGTGGATCTCCTGCAGAAAGGCGCCGTCCTCATCAGCTTTCTCCAGCCGGCCACGCAGGGCGATGTAGTGACTGCGCTCGCCAAGCGAGGCGTCACCGCGTTCAGCCTGGAGCTGGTGCCACGCATCTCGCGCGCCCAGTCGATGGACGCTCTGTCGTCCCAGGCGTCGGCGGCGGGCTACAAGGCAGTGCTGATTGCGGCCGCCCGCCTGGGCAAGTTCTTTCCGATGATGATGACCGCAGCCGGCACCGTCGCTCCCGCCCGCGTCCTGGTGATGGGAGCCGGGGTGGCCGGCCTCCAGGCAATCGCGACGGCGCGACGCCTGGGCGCCGTCGTCTCTGCTTACGACGTGCGGCCCGCGGTCAAGGATGAGGTGAAGTCGCTCGGCGCGACGTTCATCGAGCTGCCGCTCGAAGCCCAGGAGGGCCAGGGCGGATACGCAAAAGAGCAATCCGAAGAGTTCCTGCGCAAGCAGAGGGAGCTCATCGGCGAGCACATCGCGAAATCCGACGTCGTCATCACGA
>JAYUFT010000067.1:0-20063 GCA_043738605.1 Candidatus Dormiibacterota bacterium
GCGCAGGCGAGCCTGTAAGGGCACTGGCGGCAGCGCCGGCGGTCGGGCTTCGCCTCGAAACGGCCGGCCTTCACTCGTTCCGCGACCTCTGCACCCTGCTTCCGCGCCTCAGCCACAAGCGCGTCAGGTCGCTCGAGCAGAATCGTCTCGCCAGAGGCCAGGTAAACGACACCAAGCTCCAGTCCGCTGGAATCGACATTGAGCGCTGAAGCGGCACCCATTGCGTACAGCGCCACCTGTAGGTCTCGCTTGCCTCGGGTCACCGGCCTTCCCGTCTTGTAGTCGAGGATCCGCCAGCCGGACTCCGCGCGGTCGACCCTGTCGATGACGCCACGCAGCCTCCAGCCATCCACGTCGACGGTGAAAGGCTGCTCGAGAAATTCCGGCGTCGCCTCGAAGCCACCACCCTTTCGATACGCCTCTAGCTGCGCCGCTCCATTCCGTTTGAAGGTCGGTGCCCGGCGCGAGTCAGGGAATGCCGTGGCGCTCCAGACCTCCTCGTGCAGCGAGCTCAGCAGCGCAGCCGTGACCTTCTCGCTGCGCCGCTTTGCCTCCCCTGCGCGACGCAGCACCTCGTGAAGGACCACACCCTGCACGGCCTCGGCGCTTTGAACCGCCGGCAGCCGCTGCTCGTACCGATACCAGTACTGCCGCGGGCAGTCGCGGTAGGCGGCGATCGCGGAGTAGGACAACACAACCTCTCCCTCTCCCCTGCGGGGAGCGGGTCGGCGAGCAATCAATGAGGCCCCATCCTTAACGCCGCTTTGCGCGCCCGGGCGTGAGATGGCAACGACCTCCCGTTCCGTAACGTTTCGTGGGCCCGCGCTCTTCACCTCGGCGAGGAAACGCGAGTCTCTCCATCGTCTGCCGCCGTCATAGTGGGATGCCCGCGTCAGGTAGAGATGCTCGCGCGCGCGGGTCATCGCGACATAAAGGAGGCGGCGTTCCTCGGCGACGACATCCTCGCGTCCCCGCACCAGCGGCTCGAGCACGGCCGGCGGCAGCTCAAACCTTGGGGACCGACCCGTCTGAGGCAAGCGACCCTCGACCAGTCCAGGCACAAATACGGCGTCGAACTCGAGGCCCTTGGCCTGGTGAATCGTCATCACCTGGATCGCGTCGACGAACCCATCGACTGCCGCCGACTCCTCGTCTTCGCCGGACAGCAGGACGAGGTCGAGGTGTTGCATATACGCCTCGAGCGATCGGTCAGGTGACGTTTCGCAGAACTCGGCGATCAGCTCTGCGAAGCGACTTACGTTGGCGGTCGCCCTGGCCGCTTCACTTGGCTCTAGGGGGGGCTTCCCCCCATCAGAAAGACCGGCAATGAGCACCTGGAGATACCGGGTCTTTTCCATCAGCTCGAAGAACAGCTCGCGCACGTCGAGGGTCGACGCCAGCCCGGCCAGCGTTCCGAGCAAAGCCGCTAATTCCGCAGAGGAGGACCAGCCCTTCAGCACCTCTAGAGGCGCCGCGCCATTGCGGTCGCGCAGCGTCGTCAGGGCGGTGGCAGGGTCGAGGCCGGCTGGAGGGCGGGTCAGAACACGAGCCAAAGCGACCACATCGGTTGGGTCTCGCAGGACCCGCACGAGCGCAATCACGTCCTTGACCTCCGGTCGGTCGTAAAACCCTCGACCACCGATCACAACGTGCGGCAGGCGCCGCGCCGCCAGCGCGTTGGCAATCGGACGCGCGATCGCGTTGGTGCGGCACAGCACGGCGATGCGCGGCCTGGAGACGCCCGTCGCAATCAGGCGCTCCGCCTCAGCCGCGATCGCGCTCGCTTCGGTGTCGCCGTCCGGACAAAGCCACAGCTCGACCTTTTCGCCGGGCCGGCTGGACCTCAGCTCCTTTGGCAGTCGTGCCTCGTCGTTGGCGATGAGCGTCGCGGCCGTGGTCACGATGCGGCGCGAGCTTCGGTAGTTGCGTCCAAGGGTGATCGTCAGCGCATCCGGAAAGCGAGTGCGAAAGCGCTCGAGGCTCGCGCGCGACGCCCCTCTGAATCGATAGATGCTCTGATCATCATCCCCCACCACGAATGGCCCATTGGTATCGCGTCCTTTGGGGTCCCCGCGACGAAGTCGCGGGAGGCTCCCCTCTTCAGCAACCAGCTCGACCAGCCGCTCCTGCGCGAGATTCAGATCCTGGTACTCATCGACGAGCACATGCGGAAAGCGCGCGCGGTAAGCGCTGCGCTGCGCCGGCTGCTCTTCCAGGAGCCTCACCGCCAGGGTCAGGAGATCTTCGAAATCCAGCAATCTCTGCTTGCGGCAGGCCCGCTCATACGCAGCGAAAAGTCGGACGCAGGCCTTCATGAGCTCCACTCGCTCGGCCGCCTCCGGGTCTGCTTCAACGCCACTTGCGGCCGCGGCCCAGGCGGCGAGCTTCTTGAGCGGGACGAGCTCCTGCTTCAAGCGCTCCAGCATCTGGAGCGCCGGCGACACCAGGTCGTCCGGCCGCTCGTCGCCGGTGAGGACAGGATCGCCCAGCTTCCACATCAGCTCGCGAGCAAGGATCCAGCGCTCGGCTCCGGCAAGGATTCGGAAGCTCGCCGGAACTCCGACCAGCCGGCCGTCCGCGCGAAGCCAGCCGAGCGCAATCGAATGGAAGGTGCCTACCGCCGGCGCGGGTTCGCCAATAAGGTCTTCGATTCGCTCGCGCATCTCCGCTGCCGCCCGCTCGGTGAACGTCATCACCAGGATCGATGCGGGCGGGGCGCCGCCGGCGACCAGCCGGCGGAAGCGCTCCGCGATCACTGCGGTCTTTCCGGTCCCCGCTCCCGCCACCACGCGTACCGCGCCACGTCCGATCGCGGCAGCGCGCGCTTGTTCGACTCCCAGCTTCACTACCGTCCTCCCCGCTTGCCGGGAGGGTCAACTCCAAGCTTCATTACTGTCCTCCCCGCTTGCCGGGGAGGGTCAGGGAGGGGACGTGCAACAACGCATCAACCATCCGGAGTAGGTCCTGCGCGCCCGATCCGGACACGAACGTTGCGCACCTTTCGGCCCAGGTCCATCCCGTTCAAGCGCGAAACAATCGTCTCCGAATCGAGCCGCAGCTGGTGTGCCAGGGCAGGGCTCGACGTGGTGACGACAAGGGTGCCCGAATGCAGCTCGACGGCGTCACACAGGCGGGCCGGATCTGGCCCGATCAAGGTGCGAAACGCGGAGGCAACCTGGGTCCCGAGCAAACGCCCGCCGCCGGGCTGCCGGCGCAGCACGCGGGGGAGGATATTGCCCAGTTTATCCACAGGCTGAAATCTCTCCTCCCAGCACGGTCCAAACCTTCGCGCTCGAGATGAGCTCAGGCGGAAACGGCCCGGCCTCGACCGAGGTGATGATGACCTGTCCGGCTCCCGCCACCTGGCGCAAGAGCGCTGACCTCCGCTCGCCGTCCAGCTCGGAAAGCACGTCGTCCAGCAGGAGAACGGGCCGCTCACCGGTGCGCCCGGCGACCAGGGCCGCTTCCGCCAGCTTCAGGCTGACCACCGCCGTTCTCTGCTGGCCCTGCGATCCGTACGCTCGAGCATCGCGCCCGTCGAGCAGGACGCGCAGGTCATCGCGATGGGGGCCGACGCTCGTCGAGCCGCGCCTGAGGTCCTCGCCCAGGGAGTTATGCACAGCCTCGGCCATGTCGGCGGGCGGCCCCTGGTACTCGATCTCCAGCCGCTCCCCAGAAGCGATCTCAGAGTGGCAGCGGGCCGCTTCCGGCTCGAGCTCCTTCACGGCCCGGGCCCGGGCTGCGGAGACCTCCCCGCCGATAAGAACGAGCTCCTCGTTCCAAGCCTCGAGGACATCGACGCCGCCATCGCCGGCAGCCATCCGCTTGAGCAGGCTGTTTCGCTGCTCGAGCACCCGCTTCAGGCCTGCCAGCGCGCGGGCATACCCAGGCTCGACCTGCACCAGCATCTGGTTGAGAAAACGTCTTCGGAGCTCGGGTCCGCCCTTGACGAGGCCGAGGTCGTCAGGCCAGAAAAGGGTGACCCGGAAATGGCCGGGCAGGTCGAAAGCCCTTCGGCGGATGCCATCGACCTCGATCACCCTGCGCGCTCGATCGCCTTCGATGGTCAATGCGATGGCCAGCTCGATCACGGTGCCGCCACTCTCCACCTCGGCTTCGATGCGCGTGGCTGCGGCGATGGGGCCGACCACCTCGCCGTCGCGCCGCGTCCGAGGCGACGCCGACAGAGCGAGCATCGCAACGGCCTCGAGCAGGTTGGTCTTGCCCTGGCCGTTGTCCCCGATGAACAGGTTGACGCCCGGACCGGGCGCTAGGTCTAGGTGAGCGTAGTTGCGGTGGTTTCTAAGCTGGAGTCGCCGGAGCAGCAATCAACTTCAGTAAGGACATCTAGGACATCGCCACGCGCACGGGCATGATCACGTACAGGTAGTGCTCCTTGCCAGGCGGCCGCAACAATCCGGGGCTGAGCGGGCCGTCGAAGAGCAGCTCCACCTCATCCTCGGCGATCACCCCCAAGGCGTCCAGGACGTAGCGCGCATTGAAAGCGATCTGGATTTCGGACCCGTCCACATCGGCGGCCATCTCCGCCTTGCTGTCGCCAACCTCGTTGGTGGTCGCCGACAGCACCAGCGCGCCGGCCTGCGCCTTGACCCTGATGACGTTGGCGCTGTCGCGAGCGAACAGCGAGACCGCCCTGACTGTCTGTGTGAGCTCGCTGGTGGAGACCCGCACCTTGGTCGAGCTCTTGCTGGGGATAACCTGTGCGTAGTTGGGATACTTCCCATCGATCAGCCTTGAGGTCAGCTCTGACGTGCCGGCCTTGAAGAAGACTTGGTTTCGGGCTTTTGAGATGATCACCTCGACCTTGCCGGACTCTCCCTTGAACACTCTCGAGAGCTCGGCGAGCGCTCTGGCCGGGACGATGAGGCTAGCCTCGAGGTCGGCCGGACCGATGGCCGCGAGCTTGCGCACGGCCAGGCGGTGACCGTCGGTGGCGGCCATCGTGAGCGCCCCGCCCTGGATCTGCACTAGCACGCCAGTGAGCACAGGTCTCGCCTCGTCGGTGGAAGCTGCCATCTGTGTCTGCTCGACGGCGCTGACCAGCTCGTCCAGCGCGACCTCGAGCCTGTCGCCCTCGTCAGGGCGAGGCCCTGGTGGAAACTCTTCAGCCTCGATGCACTTGATGTGCGTATCGAAGCGCGCGCATCGCAGGCTCAGCGACTGGGTGGCAACGTCGAGAGACATCTCGAGGTCCTGGTCGGGCAGCGTGCTGACGAAATCGGTGAGCAATCGTGCCGGCGCGGTGGTGGCGCCTTCCATCGAGACCTCGGCCGCCACCAACTTCCGAATCCCAATCTCAAGGTTGGTGGCTGTGAGTGACAGACCCTCCGACGTGGTCTCGATGAGGATGTTGTTCAGGATGGGCAGCGTTGTCCGGCTGGAGATGGCACGAGAAACAATTTGCAAAGCCTGGCCCAAGACAGATGGCCTGCATGTGACCTTCATTTGCGAAGCGATGGCTTTGGCATTCACGACACTTATCCCCCGTTGTAAGAGTTTCTATTAATTGAAATCATCAGTAGTCCATAACAGTAAGCGCTGTGGAGACTGTGGATGTCGAGATCATTTACAGATCGATCCGGACCGGGGATAAACGCTTTGCAACTGGCCGCCGCCATGCCAAGTCCTGTGCCCTCGCTGTGGAGTATTCCTGCTGGTGCAGCCAACGCGCTGCTTCTCCCCGCCTCCGTCCAACAAAGTGTGGAAAGGGTTGTCACTGCACGTAAAGCTTTTCGCGGATGGCCTGAACTTCGTACCGAAGGCGCTCGTCTTCTTTGAGCTCGTTGGCGATCTTTTCGATCGAGTGAAGAGCTGTCGTGTGGTCGCGTCCACCGAACGCTTTGCCGATGGCCGGCAGCGATGACGGAGTCTCCTCGCGGACCAGGAACATGGCCACCTGGCGTGGAAACACTATGTGCTTGTCGCGACGCTTTCCTTTCATGTCATCAAGGGTGACGTTGTAGTAATCGGCGACCAAAGCCTGGATACGCTCGACGTTGATCGGCTTTCGCGTGCCGGCCGGGATGATGTCGGCGAGCAGTCGGGCAGCCTCGTCCTCGTCCACCTGCCGCTGGTGCACGGCGGCGAAAGCCTGGACGCGCGTCAATGCACCCTCGAGCTCGCGGATGTTTCTCGTCACCTTGTGGGCGATGAAGCTAAGCACCTCTTCCGGAACCAGCGCACTGTTGTCGCCGAGCTTGGAATGGAGGATCGCCAGGCGGGTCTCGAAATCAGGCGACTGGATGTCGGCGATGAGGCCCCACTCGAATCGCGACCGGAGGCGGTCCTCCAGCGTGGGGATCTCCTTGGGTGGCCGGTCCGACGAGATCACGATCTGCTTGTTGATCTCATGGAGGGCATTGAAGGTGTGGAAGAACTCCTCTTTCGTACGGTCTTTGCCGGCAAGGAACTGCACGTCATCGATGAGCAGCACGTCGACCGTGCGGTACTTGTGCCGGAACTCACCCATGCGCGCGGTGGCGATGGAGCTGATCACCTCGTTGGTGAATTGCTCGGAGGTGAGATAGACGACGCGCTTGCGCGGAAACCTGTCGTGCACCTCATGGCCGATCGCGTGCATCAGATGGGTCTTGCCGAGGCCGACGCCTCCGTACAGGAAGAGCGGGTTGTAACTGTCGCCAGGCGCTTCGGCGACAGCCTTGGCGGCCGCGTGCGCGAACTGCGAGTTATGACCGACGACGAACGATGAGAACTTGAATCGAACGTTGAGCTCAGAGGGCGGTATCGGGGGTGCGTCGGCAAATTGCTCGGTCCCGTTGTCCCGGCCGTTGTCGCCGGCGGAGGTCAGCGTGTCGACGTCGACGTCGACGTTGGCGATGGCCGGACGGTGGCCGGACGGGGAGATGACGAAATCGATATCTACGTCGGTACCGGTGACCGCCTGGAGCGTCTCCTGGATGAGCCCTGAAAAGCGGTCGGCCAGCCAGTCTTTCGCGAGCTTGCTGGGGACACCGATGCGATAAGTGTTGTTGTCGGCCGAGAGCACCGATGTGTTCTTCAGCCACATGTCGTAGGTCCGCTTGGCCAGCTGGAACCGGAGCTCCTCCTGGACCTGGGACCAGACTTGGTCCTGATTCAACTCATACCTCCTTTCGCCTCAGTCCTGTGGACGAACGCCACCGAACCTGGGGAAGGAGGCCTGCTGGGCTCTGCAAATGCTGTGGACAACTTGGGGCCAACACTTTTCCATCCTTTTCCCGCTTGCTCGCCCGCACGCCATCCCGGCATCCCATCAAAGGCGACCGCAGGTACAACCGAAGCTCAACGACCCATGAGCTCCGCCTAACTGTGTCCTGTGGAAAAGAGCGGACCGGATTTCCACAGGCTGGCGGCGCCTACCTGTCCGAAATCCAACATCCGGTCGATCCCGAAATATGGAAGCGGTGTTATATGCTTAAGTAGCATTCGACTGTGGCGCTTAGTGGGACCGACTTGTGCGACCTGTACTGGACTGGAGCTACTACCCCTACTCCGTCTGCTTCCGGGCCGGGATTGTAGCAAAGGCATATCGTCTTCGCAAGGCTGCACGTCACCTGATGAAGTGATAGTGGCGGTGTAGCAATCGAGGAGACCAGGGTTCGATACACTGGCGCGGTCCACATCAAGCATCGCGCATAGGGAGATCCGGCCATCAAGCGAACCTTTCAACCGAAGAAGCGGTACCGCCGCCGCGTGCACGGTTTTCTGCGCCGTATGAGCGCACGAGGCGGAGTCAGAGTTATTCAGAATCGCCGTCGCAAGGGCCGCCTGCGGCTTAGCGCCTAGTCCGCCACTCGCGTTGAAGAGGCGTTACCGGCTCCGCCGGCAGGCGGAGTTCCAGTCCGCGTTCGCGGGCAAGCGGATCTATAGCGGGCGGGCGCTCGTCGCCTTTGCGGTCCCCAGCTCCGGTGACGCAAACCGCGTCGGCGTGACGGTCAGTCGCGCCCTGAAGAGCTCCGTCGATCGCAACCGCGCGAGGCGCCGTGTGCGAGAGCTGGCCCGCGAAAAGCTGCTCGGCCCTGATTCGCCACTGGCCAGCCTGGGAATACGATATGACGTGGTACTGATCGCTCGCCCGGCGGCGCTCGTCGTAACGTTCGCCGACCTGAGCGAGGAGGCCTCCCAGGCAGCGCTCAGGATCTCAAAGCTGAACCCATGACCAGGATCCTGCTGCTTCTGATTCGCGGCTACCAGATGTCGTTCTCGAAGATCCTTCCGCCGTCGTGCCGCTACTACCCTTCGTGCTCGCACTACACGTACGAGGCAGTGGAGAAGTACGGCTGGCTACGGGGGGCTTGGATGGGGGCCGCTCGGATCGCGCGTTGTCATCCGTTCGCCAAGGGCGGCTACGATCCTGTTCCCTGACATTGCCTGTCTGACCAATTCACTGGAGAACTGACATCTTCCTGAGCTCGCCCCTCGACGTCTTCAAGCCCATAAAAAACCTCTGGCAGGTCGTCATTGTGGACAACCTCACCGCGATCTTGACGTTCATCTATGTCCATTTCCAAGCGGTGCCGGTGCTGGCCACCATCGGCGCGTACGGCCTGGCCATCGTGGTCCTCACCATTGGCATCCGGTTGATCCTCTCACCGCTCCAGCAGTTCCAGCTGGTGACGCAGAGAAAATCGATGCTGGAGCAGCGAAAGCTCGCGCCCGAGGTGGGCGAGCTACGAAAGAAATACAAGAAGGAGCCGCAGAAGCTACAGGCCGAGATGACCAAGCTTTATGCCGAGCACGGCATCAATCCCTTCGCCGGGTTGGTCGGCTGCCTGCCGCTCGTCGTCCAGTTGCCCATCCTGACTGCGCTCTACTACGTCTTCCAGGGCTTCGCCCACGCCGCGAAGGGTCCAGCGCACTTTGTCTTCATCTCCAACCTGAACGACAACCCCAACCACCATCTCCTGGCGTCCCTGCATCTCTTCGGAACGGCCGTAGGGATTCCTTCGCCCGAATATCTGATCTTCCCGCTGCTCGCCGCGGCGACCACATTCGTGCAGACCAAGATGCTCCAGATGCCGCTGGCGCCCAATCTGACCGAGCAGGAGGCCCAGGCCCAGAACATGCAAAAAATGATGGTCTGGATGTCGCCGCTGATGATCGGGTGGTTCGCGCTGAACGTCCCGGCCGGGCTCGGCCTCTACTGGTTCATCGGCAACTGCGTGGGTATCATTCAGCAGTATTTCGTCGTCGGCTGGGGAAACTTGCTGCCGGGCCGAAACAGGGCCGGCAAACCCACTGCGATTGATTTGAAGCCTCGTGGCGGTCTCAAAGGCGGGCCTGACATCAAACCGAAGAACCTAGCCAGTGGCCCCAAGGGCGCGGCCGACATCGGGCCGAAGGACATCGCCGGCGGCTCGCAGAATGGAACGAAAAACGGGTTCCAGAACGGAGCGAGAAACGGGCCACAGAACGGCTCGAAATCGGTGCCTCAAAGTGGGCGCAATCGCAAGAAGAAAAAGAGATGAGGGCAGTGCAATGAGATCAGCAGAGGGGCGCGGGCGCACGCTTGACGAGGCAGTCGATGTGGCGCTGATCGAGCTTGGCGAGAGTCGCCGCAACGTCGACGTCAAGGTTCTCAGCGAAGGGTCGGAGGAGACGGTGGTCGAGGTCATCGTGATCGAGGCCGCAACCGCTGCCACGGCCGCCCCCGCTGAGGGAAATGGGGAGATGGCGCGGACGCTCGTCGAAGGCCTTCTGAAGCACATGGGCATTCGCGCGCAGGTGACGACACGCCCGGGCAGCGAGCCGACGACCCTCGACATCAGCGGTCGCGACCTCGGCGCGCTGATCGGGTGGCGCGGCGAGACCCTCCGCGCGCTCCAGTCGGTGACCAACGTGATGGTGGGGCGTCACCTCGGCGAAGGCGAGCGGATCATCGTCGACGTCGAGCGCTATCGACAGCGGCGCGAGCACACCGTGCGCGAGATCGCGCTGCGCGCAGCCCGCCAGGTGAAGATGACCGGAGACGCCATCACCCTCGACGCGATGCAGCCGTTCGAGCGACGGGCGATCCACCTGGCCCTCGAGGGCGATCCTGAGGTGACCAGCTCGAGCATCGGCGAGGAGCCCGAGAGGCGGGTCGTGGTCAGCCTGCGCAAGCCGGGCGCAGAGTAGCCCGGCCGCCATGACTGGCCGGGCCGCGGCTGAGCGGATCCGGAAGGCGATCGCGTTGATCAACGCGGTCGAGGATGGCGCGGGCGACGAGGAGATAACGCCGACGGAGATCGCCGAGGCCATCCGCGATTGTCTCGAGCTGAGCGACGTGGACCGCGTGCCCAACGTGCGCCGGTATCTCGGCGAGGCCCTTGATGCTGTCTCGGACGGAATGCCCGCCGACTTCGTGGCGATGACCCTTTACGCGGCGCTCGGTGCACTCCAAGAGGGCGAATAGCCCCAACCGCGGAATCAGGTGGCCGGGACGTGGCCTCAATATACTGGCGGCTCCCATGGCCGTTCCCCATCGAGTTCACGGCCTCCCGGGAGGCGCCAGGGTGGTCATGGCACCGATGCCGGAGCGACTGTCAGCCAGCCTGGTGTTCATGTTCGGGGGCGGCTCGAGGTTGGAGGACGAGCGCCTGGCCGGCGCTTCGCACTTCATCGAGCATCTCTTCTTCAAAGGCACGCGACGGCGGCCGACCTCCAAGGAGATTGCCGACGCGATCGAGGGTGTCGGCGGTTTCATCAACGCTTCGACCGACAAGGAGCTGACCGCCTACTGGACACGCGTGCCGGCCGAGCATCTGCAGCTTGGCCTCGACGTGCTCGCCGACATCGTGTCGAACTCGAAGCTCGCCGTTGACGACGTCGAGCGCGAGCGCCTGGTGATCCTCGAAGAGTTGAAGATGTACCAGGATCAGCCGCAGGACTACGCGCTCAACCTTTTGGAAGAGATCATCTGGCCGGGCCATCCCCTGGGCCGAGACATCGCCGGCACCGAACAGTCGGTGGAGCGGCTCACACGCGATGACATTCTCGAATACGCCAACGCGCACTACCGGATGCCAAACCTCGTCATCGGCGTGGCCGGCGCTATGGACGAAGACGAGACGCTTGCCGTCATCGGCTCCAGCGTCACGCTGCCATCCGAACCGAATGGGCTGATCACGCCGGAGCCACCACTACCCCTCCACGGATCGAACGTGCTCGTGCGTCGGAAGCGAACCGAGCAGGCTCACATCGGTCTTGGCGTGCGCGCCCAGAGCTATCTGGATCCCGATCGCTACGCGCTTGATCTCCTCAACACGGTCCTGGGCGAAGGCATGAGCTCGCGCCTGTTTCTCAACATTCGGGAGCGCCTCGGGCTGGCCTACGACGTGCACAGCTTCACGCAGAAGCACCGGGACACCGGCCACTTAGGCATCTATCTCGGGGTGGATCCAAAGAAGGCGATCGAGGCCATTCGCGCCGTTATCGCCGAGATGCACAGGCTCTGCGATGAGGACCTGACGGAGGAGGAGCTGCACCGCGCGAAGGAGTTCACGAAGGGGAGGCTGCGCCTCGACCTCGAGACCACCAACGGCGTCGCGTTCTGGCTCACGTACCAGGAGCTGCTGATGGGCGAGATCAAGGACATCGAGGACGAGCTGCGCCTTGTCGACGATGTCAGCGCAGTCGACGTCCGCAGGGTCGCGAACTCCGTGCTGCGCTCACCGATGCAGCTCGCGGTGATCGGCCCTTTCACGCGGGAATCGATCTTCAGGAGTGCGATCGACGCGTAGTTGGTGGCAAGCTCAGCTAGGTAATCGCTGAAGAAGTCCAAGCGCCCTTCGGGCCTCGGCACTGCGATTATTGGTCCGTTCCGGCGCTTTGGCGTGGATTGCCCTACCCAGATGCATGTGGAAGCCGGCACAACCTAACTTGAATCAGGGTACTGAAGCGAGGACCGGACAGGTAAATTGCCCTTGCGTTACCAGTTCGATCGAAGGACGTGACCAACATCTGAGAGTTCCGTGACAGTAAGCCCACCCGGCGACCACTCATCCCGCTGACACGGTTCCTGTCTCGAGAACGGGGAGTTGAGAGTAGATATCGCCGAAGTGGTTCAACGGCCAGATTCGAAACCACGCCCGCCCATCGATGCGATCCCGGCCGATGAAGCCGAAGATTCGGGAGTCTTGCGACCGATTGCGGTTGTCACCCATTACGAAGTATTCGTTGGGCGGCACGACCGTGCCATCGGCGCCGCCGGGGCCGGTCCAAGTGTCCAGCGTATTCCAAGCCTCTGGAAGATAGGGCTCGTCAAGCTTGTGGCCGTTGATGTAGACGATGCCATGGCTGATGAGGAGCCGCTCGCCGGGCAGCGCGATGATCCGCTTGATGAAGTCCTTGGAGTTGTCGCTCGGCGGACGAAGGATGATGATGTCGCCACGCTGTGGGGCGTGAAGTCGATAGTCGATCTTGTTCGCGATGAGGTAATCGTTGTCGTCGAGTGTCGCGAACATCGAAAGGCCTTCTACGTGAACCGCCTGGACGGCGAAGCTGATCCCGAAATACAGGATCACCGCCAGCACGACAACCTCGACCAGCTCGCGTAGAAGCGATGAAGCGGTTGAAGGTCGGGCCGGCGCAGCTGCCGCCGCAGGAGGTGGTGATAGGGCCATGCGTGTTAGGTGACGAGCTTAGCGCACACCCGTTCAAGCTCTTCGCGGCTCGAGTATTTGATCTCCAACTTTCCGCGATTCATCGAGCCCGTGATTTTCGCTGGTAGGCCGAGTCGCGACTCGATGTCGCCGGCGAGCGACTGCAGCTCGTTTGAGCCGTCCCCACGCGGCTTGCGCCGTGGCTTGTAGGTCCGGACCCAGTTCTCGGTCTGCCTGACCGACAGGCGCCGCGCAATCACAACTTTCAGACCGTGCTCCTGCGCTGCCTGCGACTCCAGGGCGATGAGGGCGCGGCCGTGACCCGCGCTGATGATGCCAGAGGCCACAGATGATTGGATCGCTGCACAACCGTTGAGAAGTCGCAGCGACTGCGACACCGAAACACGGTGCTTGCCGATCTTCTGCGCGACCTCTTCGTGCGTCAGCCCGAACTCTTCGGTCAGTCGTTTCAGCCCGCCTGCCTCTTCGATGGGATCGAGGTCCGTGCGCTGCAGGTTCTCGATGAGACCGAGGACGAGCTGCGCATCGTTGCCATCGTCGAAGCGCACGACAGCGGGCACAGAGCTGAGGCCTGCCAGGCGCGCGGCGCGCCAGCGGCGCTCACCCGCGATGAGCTCGTAACCGTCGGGGAGCCTACGTACGAGGATCGGCTGGAGGACGCCATGACGTCGGATCGACTCGGCCAGCTCGCCCAACGGCTCGGCGTCGAACCTCGTGCGCACCTGCTGGTGGGAAGGGCGGATCTGGTCGACCGCGACCATCTGCGGGACCATCACGTCCCCTTCGCGCGTCGGAATGAGTGAGTCGAGGCCGCGGCCCAATCCACGAGTTCGTTGCTTCATCGTTCCAGCAGCTCCTTTGCGAGGGCGCGATAGGCAGCCGCGCCGCGGCTCGATGGGTCGTACTGAATCACCGACTTGCCGTGGCTCGGCGCCTCGCTGATCCGGACGTTGCGGGGAATGAGCGTCTCGAGCACGTGGGCGGGATGCGAGCGGCGAACTTCTCGCAGCACGTCCCAGGAGAGTGTGGTCCTTGCGTCAAATTGCGTCATAACAATGCCGGCGATCCCAAGGTTGGGGTTGAGGCGGGAGCGCACCAGCTGGTGTGTGTAGAGAAGGTGGCGCAAGCCTTCGAGGGCGAAGTACTCACATTGAGTGGGGATCAACATGCTGGTCGCCGCGCTCAGGGCGTTGAGCGTCAACAAGCCGAGGGAAGGAGGGCAGTCGATGATGATGCAGCCGATTCCCTCCGGCACGGCGTCGAGGGCTTTGCGCAGCCGCGTCTCCCTGCCGCTCATCGTCGCCAGCTCGATCTCAGCGCCGGCCAGGTCGATGTGAGAAGGCACGAGCTGCATGCCGGGGACGCTGGTCGGGACCATCGCCTGCTCGATGGTGGCCTCGCCGACGAGCGTGTGGTAGACGTTCAACCGGGCCCTCACGGGATCGAGGCCCAGCCCCGAGGTGGAGTTGGCCTGCGGGTCCAGGTCGACCAGAAGGATCGAGTGGCCGATTTCGGCGAGAGCGGCGCCCAGGTTGATGGCGGTCGTCGTCTTGCCGACGCCGCCTTTCTGGTTCACCACCGCGATGATCGGTGGAAGGGTGGTAGCCAACATCTTGGGGCTGTCCGCCTCAGCGGATCCTACATCTGGTGGCACTCTGGCGATCTTACCTCAACTTGATGGGTCCGGCTAGGCGCCCGCCGGGACAGGCCGGCGACGGCTCGACCACAGGCCGTAGCCGGCGAGAGCGACCAGCCCAAGCTCGACGGCCACCGCCCCGCCGATAAGACCCCCGGCGACGCCGATCCCGGCCAGGAGGTTGTAGGTGATGTGACAGACGCTGGAGGTGGTGGTGTTCGTGTACTTCCTGATCAAGCCAAGGCCGATCGCGACGACGAGGACCGACAGCGCATCGAACGAGAGGCCGTACTGAGTGTGGATCGAGGTGAACAGGACGGCGGTGACCAGGAGGCCGAGGCGTGGCTGCAGGGCTCCCCGAAACAGGATTTCCTCGCAGATCCCGGGCAGCAGCGCGATCGCTGCAATTCCGATTGGGCCGTTCAGCCCGCCGAAAACGTGCTGCGTCGTCCTGTCCACCTGGCTCGCAACCCCCGGGGTCCACTGGTGACTCAGCCAGTCGGCGCCCTGGACGAGCGCGAAGAAGGCGCCGGCTGCCGCCAGTGCCAGGGCGACCTGCCACCAGTTCGGGCGGGTCAGTCCCAGCCGCTCGGCAGTCGCGGCCGAGTGGCGCCGGATGAAGAGGCCGACGCCCGCCAGGGCCATGATGAGGAAAGGCGTCTCGGAGGCGAGGACGTCGCCGATCGAGAGCGATGGAAGCGTCTGGTCGATGGCCAGGACGTCGACAAAAACGATGGTCGCGAGCTGGGTCCCGAACAAGATCACGGCCAATACCAGCGCATAGGCGTGGACGGGGCTGTCCGGATCGATTGGCAGCACCCGCCCGATGCGTTCGCGGACCGTCCGCGCGGCCAGGATGGCGGCGACCGCTCCGGTGGCCATGATGCCGATGTCGAGCCCGGTCTGCTGTCCGCCCGGACCCGACTGGACGAGGCCGGCTCCGCCCAGGTCCAGCGCACCGACCAGGAAGGCTCCGCCCGCGGTCAGGCCGGCCAGGATTCCCGTGGCGTGGCCGGCCCAGCTCTTGCCCACGGCCGCGTTGGCGGTGATGACCAGCGGCAGTGGGAAAAGCAGCAGCACCGCGCCGCTGGCCGCGTCGAGGAACGTCAGACCGGTCAGCCCGACTTGGTGCCCTGGTGCGGCAGCGCCGGAGGCGGTGTGGGCGCGTCCGAAGCGGTCCTGGGAATGACGTCCAGGATCGGCCGGAGCAGGTCGATCGGGATCGGGAAGACGATGGTGGTGTTCTTCTCGTAGCCGATCTCGACCAGGGTCTGGAGGAAACGGAGCTGGAGGGCGCCCTGCTGCGACGAGATGATCTGGGCGGCGTTCGCGAGCGTCTGGGACGCCTGGAACTCACCTTCCGCGTTGATGATCTTGGCCCGCTTCTCGCGCTCGGCCTCGGCCTGCTTGGCCATCGCGCGCTGCATCGTGCTGGGGAGCTCGACGTCCTTGATCTCGACGACGGCGACTTTGATACCCCACGGCTCGGTTTGCTCGTCGATGATCTTCTGGAGGTTCTGGTTGATCTTGTCGCGGTTCGCCAGCAGCTCATCCAGTGTCGCCTGGCCGAGCGCCGCCCGGAGGGTTGTCTGGGCGATCTGCGAGGTCGCGTTAATGTAGTTCAACACCTCAGTCACCGCTCTCTGCGCATCGATCACCTGGAAGTAGATGACGGCATTGACCTTTGCGGTCACGTTGTCGTTGGTGATGATCTCCTGAGGCGGCACTTCGAGCGTGATGACGCGCATGTCCATCTTGACCAAGCGGTCGATCCCAAATGGGATGATGAAGTTCAACCCAGGTTGCCTGAGAGCGATTAGTCGTCCCAGCCGGAACACGACGCCGCGCTCGTACTGGTTGATGATGCGGATGGCGGAGACGGCCACGATCAGGGCCAGCACGATGATCACGGCCAGGATGGTCAACAAGCCAAAGTCCACTATTCCCTCTCCTTCGCCTCGCCGGCGTCGCCGGCGACCACCTCCAACTGAAGACCCTGCCGGCCGACGACGCGCACCAGGGTGCCCGCGGCGATTCGGCCGTTCGAGGCGACAGCTTTCCACAGCGCCCCGCGCACAAAGACTAGCCCCTCCGGCGACAGATCCTCGCGTGTCTCGCCGAGTGCGCCGACCAACGCGTCCGCGCCGGTGAGTACCTGGCGCCGGCGTGACCTCAGGATCCGGTCGACGAAAAAGATGAAAAACGCAAACGTGATGGCCGCCGAGCCAAATATCACGACAGGGTTGACGCCCAGCCCGACCGGGCCCGTGTTAATTAGAAAGGCCATGCCCAGGATCAGAGCCAGCACGCCCCCGAAGCTCAGGATGCCGTGGGTGTTTACCTTCAGATCGGCAAGAAACAGGATCAATGCCAGCAGCATCATCAGGGCGCCCGCGATGTTCACCGGCAGGTTCGCAAGCGACACCAGGGCCAACACTGCCGCGATGCCGCCGACGACACCGGGCAGGATCGCGCCGGGCGAGGTCAGCTCCGTGATGATCCCGTAGGCGGCGAGCAGGAACAGCAGCGCGGCGACGGTCGGGTCGATGAGGGCGTTGAGGAACACCTGCCAGTAGGGCATCGGAAAGTCCTCGATGCTGGCGCCGGCCGTGTGCAGGACGATCGTCCCGCTGGTCCGGGGTAGGGAGCGGCCTTCGATCGCGTTCATCAGCGCCAACGGGTCGGCTACTTCGAGATCAGCGACGTGGATCTTGACGGCGTCTTCGGCGTTGATGTTCACGCTGTTGCGAACCGCCTGCTCGGCCCAGTCGGCGTTGCGGCCGTGCATCGATGCCAGGTTGCGCACCCTCGTCACCGCGTCGTTGAGGACCTTCGCGCCGAGGTCTCCGGTCAGGTCTGCGCCGGTCGATTGAATGGGGTGGGCGGACCCGATGTTGGTGCCTGGCGCCATTGCCAGGATGTCCGCCGCCTGGGCGACGAACAGACCGGCCGACGCGGCCCGCGCGCCGCTCGGATACACATAAACGATTACGGGGACCTTCGAGTTGAGAAGGCTGGTGACGATTTCGTCCATCGAGGTCGAGATTCCACCTGGCGTGTTCATCACGATCAGCAGTGCATCGGCGCGGTCGGTTTGCGCTCGATCCACTGCCCCAGTGATGTAGGCGGCCATGATGTTGTTGATGTCGCCGATCAGGTCGGCGCGCTCGACGTGGGGCGTGGCCGCGGCGGCATGAAGTGGAACCAAAAAGGCCACCCCGAAGGCCACGACCCCGACTCGCAGCGCCCGCCCTGCGCGCATAGATCGAGTATGGCGTTCGCTGGACAGCAGTGTTGTGTAAAACGTGGAACATTGGCGCGCCCGCACGCCCGGTTCGGACCACGTCGCGTCGTAAAATTTGGGTGATGACGGCGCAATCCGAGAGCGACGAGCGATCCGAGACACGTGACTCGATCGACGACGATGGTGCTTCGTTGGCCGAGCTGGCCCACAGCGTGCGGTCGGGCCGGCCGATCGAATCCGCTGAGCAGCAGGCGCTGCTCGAGCGGGCGGCCCTGGGCGACCGCCCAAGCGAGGAGCGCCTGGTGGCAGCCAATGTGCAGATGGTTATCCGGCTCGCCGGGGCACGCAAAGACAAGGGGCTTTCAGCCGCCGATCTGGTCCAGGAAGGCTCGATCGGGTTGGTCGAGGCGGTCCGCTCCTTTGCGGGCAGCGGCGCGACCGACTTCGGCAGCTTTGCGGAAGACCGGGTGGGAGCGCAGATGGATGCTGCGATCGCGACTGAGGCAGCGTCGGTCCGCGACGCCCGGCTCCTGGAGACCGCGGCCTCCGATTACGAACGGACCGAACTCCTCATGCGCCTCGAATTGCTACGGGAGCCCACCGAGGCGGAGCTGGCGGAGAAGCTCGAGTGGACAATCGACCACACCCGCTATGTCGCCCAGGTGGTGGCCGACGCCACTCGCCGCCACGACGAAGAGCTGCTCGCCTTCATCGATCCGGACGCGATTGAGTTCGACCACGATAACGACGAGCGCGCCGAATTTGAGGAGTAGCGAGATCCGCCGGACGCCGCTCTACGATCGCCACGTCGCTCTCGGCGGCCGGATGGTGGATTTCGGCGGCTGGGATCTTCCGCAGCAGTACACCTCGATCCGCGACGAGCATCTCGCCGTGAGAAAAGCCGCCGGCCTCTTCGACGTCTCGCACATGGGCCGCTTCCGAGTCACGGGCGGCGACTCGTTCGACTTTCTTCAGAGCATCGTCACCAACGACCTTGGGCGCATCCAACGCGGCATGGCACAGTACAACCTGCTCTGCACCGCCGACGGGGGCATCGTCGACGACCTGATCGTGTACTGGGGTGAGGAAGGCTTCTTTGTCGTCGTCAACGCCTCCAATCGCGAGAAGGACCTGGCCTGGATGCGCGAGCACGCGCCGGCCGGGGTGAAGATCGAGGACCGCACGTTCGAGCTGTCGCTTCTGGCTTTGCAGGGACCACGGGCCGAAGAGCTGATGCCTTCGAGCGGGCTCTCGGACCTCGCCTACTTCGGATTCCGCACCGGCGAGGTGGCGGGGGTCACGGCGATGATCTCGCGCACGGGCTACACCGGCGAGGATGGCTTCGAGATCTTCGTGGCGGCCGATCGCGTCGGACAGGTGTGGGACGCGATCCTGGAGAAGGGCAGGCCAGAAGGCGTGCTCCCGGCCGGCCTGGGCGCCAGGGATGCGGCGCGCCTGGAAGCTGCGCTGCGCCTGTACGGCAACGACATGGACGAAACCGTCAACCCTTATGAAGCCGGCCTGGGCTGGGCAGTGAAACTGGACAAAGGGCCGTTCGTCGGTCGTGAAGCCATCGCCAAAGTCCGCGAGAACGGCCCGCGCCGCACGCTGATCGGGATCAAGACGAAGCCTGGCGACATCCCTCGCCACGGCGCTGCCGTCAAGGGCGAAGCGGGTCGCCGTGGCGTGGTCACGAGCGGCACGCATTCCTTTTTTCTGGGCCACCCCATCGCGCTCGCAATGGTGGAAGTCCCATCATTTCGAGTCGGGGACCAGGTTGCGGTAGAGGTGCGAGGCCGCGAGGCGCAAGCCGATGTGGTGAAGCTACCGTTCTATCGCGGCTCGGCGCGATCGGCAGTCGCGCCCGCGAAATCCTGAGCCACCGGTTCGAAACGAGATAGCAGGGGAGGAGTCGCATGGCCGAGCGCCGCTACACCAAGTCTCACGAGTGGCTCACAGTCGACGGCAAGACGGCAACCGTCGGCATCACCGACTTCGCCCAATCGCAGCTGGGCGACGTTGTCTTCCTCGAGCTGCCCGCGCCTGGTCGCAAGCTTTCGGTACATGAGAGCTTTGGGGTCGTCGAGTCGGTGAAGGCCGCGAGCGATCTCTATTCGCCGGTCGCGGGACGCATTACGGCCGTCAATGACAAGCTGGCCGCACACCCTGAGCTGATCAACTCGGATCCCTACGGCGACGGTTGGATCCTCAAGGTGGAGCTAGCCGGTGAGCTGCCCGCCGATCTGATGGACGAAGTCGCTTACAAGAAAGTCGCCGAGGCTTAGCGACTTGCCCTACCTCGTGCACTCGCCCGAGGACCGGGCCGCGATGCTCGAGGCGATTGGCGTCGCCTCCATGGACGATTTGCTCGTCGACATTCCGGCCTCCCTTCGCCTGGACTCGCTGGCGCTGCCGGCGGGCCTGTCCGAGTTCGAAACCATGGCGCAGGTCGAGGCGCTGGCCGCTCGCAATCGAATCTTTGCCGGCCGGTTGACGTTCCGCGGCGGCGGCGTTTACCGGCGCTTCATCCCCGCGGCCGTCGCGGCGGTGACGTCAAAGC
>JAYUFT010000068.1:0-7102 GCA_043738605.1 Candidatus Dormiibacterota bacterium
TCACCTATCACTACGACTCGGACACAGGCGCGTTCATGCTCCACGCCCAGGGGCTGGCCGGCGACGCTCCCACGGTGGTCTCAATACCACGGGAGGTGACTGGCGAGGTGACGGTGCTCGGCGCCTTCTCCGACCGGTCGGTCATCCCAAGCAGCGACGGCAGCCGGCTGGTTTCGGCAACGCCGTCCGGCGGCGCATTCTCGATCGCGGTCGCGGCCGCTCCCATCTCATTGACTGCCTGCTGAGAAGGGCCTGCGCAGGCAGCGAGACCGGCGGCAAATTGTTGCCGCCAACTCGGTTCGCTAACCCCTCCTGCCCGCAACCTGGTTCGACTAATCTGGTGGGCGGGAAAGGGTGGGACTCCAAACGGTAGCCACCAAGGGCGCGCGCACGACTTATGGGGTGGCGGCCGCGCATGGGCCGGGGACCAATGGCTCGGTCACGCCCAAACCAGTCGTCAAGCTGACGCACGTTTCGAAGCTCTTCGGCCGTACGGCGGTGCTGAGCGACATCAGCGTCTTTGTCGCCCCCGGAGAGATCCTCGAGGTCACCGGGCCGAGCGGCTCAGGCAAGACCACCCTCCTCCGCCTGATCCACGGCCAGCTGCGGCCGAATCGAGGCGAGGTTTGGGTCGAGGGGAGGGGCCTCCACCTGTGGTGGCGGCGCGGGCTCGGGCGTATCCGCCGCGAGGTCGCGTTCGTCTACCAGGACCAGCGCCTGCTCCCACGCCTGACCGCCCTCGAAAACCTCGTCTTCGCAATGCAGATCGGCGACCCCGAGGTCCCGCACCGAACGATCAAGCGCCGGGCGCTGGACGCGCTCGAGGCGCTCAGCCTGGGCCACCGGCGCGGCGCGTATCCACACCAGCTCTCGGCCGGGGAAAGGCAGCGGGTCGCGGTGGCCCGAGCATTGTCGGGACGGCCCCGGGTCCTCCTGGCTGACGAGCCGCTCGCGTCGATCGACGACGACAACGCGAAGATCGTGATGCGCCTTCTCGAGGAGGCGGCTGCGAATGGCACCGCCGTTGTTGTGGCCACCCACCATGCGACCTTCGCCGCCAACCGCGTCCTCCGGCTCCCTGGCGGTCAAGTGCTGGTCAGCCGCGACCGTTCGCGCTCGAACGGAAAGAGCTTCGGCCTCTCGCTCTGGCGGCGTGTCGTTCCGGCAGCAAGCCGCCCACACAAGAACGGTCACGCCGTGGCGGCGAGGCTGCCTCTGTGGCGCCGGCTCGCCGCCCTTTGCGACAACAGCTTCCGGCTGGTTGTCCTCAGTGGGCTCAGCAGCTGGGCTCGCGACATCCGGCTGACCGCGCCCGCCCTTGGCTCCATGGCTCTGACCCTGGTCCTGTGCGGGATGCTCGCGCTGGTCGGCATCTCGATCGCTACCGTGGCCGGCCAGGAGGCTGGTCAGGCGTCGATAGTCAGGGTGTATCTCGCCACCGACGCCACACCCGCGGCGGTCGCCACGCTTGAGAGCAGGCTCCGGGCCGACCCTCGTGTGAGCTCGGTAACCGAGATCAGCGCAGCGCAGGCACTGCAGGAGGCGCGAAACCGGCCCGGGCTTGATGCGCTGGCCGGTCTCAGCGCCTCCAATCCGTTCTCCGCCAGCCTCGACGTGCAGGTGACGCAGGTGGGGTCGGTCGCGGCCGTCGCGGCCGAGGTCGTCGGCGACCCGGCGGTTGACGCCGCGTACCCCACCTCTTACGACCCCGACACGTACGCCCGATTGCGCAAGGTCGCACTGATCATCGGCGGCATCGGCGCCGCGCTGCTGCTCCTCTTCACGGTGGTCGCGTACGCGGTTGCCGCCAACTCGATGCGCGCGATCGCCGCCGCGCGTCATCAGGAGGTGACGGTGACCCGCCTCCTCGGAGCCCGGGGCTGGATGGTGCGCGGACCGTTCGTCACCGAAGGGCTGATAACAGGCGCGTTCGCCGGCGCTCTGGCCGGAGCGGCTGTGCTAGGCGTCTGGGCGCTGGCGTCCATCTTCGCCTCGCAGACGTACTCTCAAATCCTCCCCGGTGTCGGCCCGGACTCGATGCGCTATGTGGCCGCTGGGGTGATGGTGGCCGGCCTTGTGCTTGGTGCGCTGACTGCGATGCTCGGCTTTAGGCGAATCCGCGCGTGAGACGCACACTCGCGCGCCTGGCCACTTTGTGCGCACTGGTGGCATTGCTGGTGTCTGGGGCAATCACCGTGAGCTATGCGACCTGCCCGACGCCCGCCGCCTCGAGCTCGCGCGTGGTCTGTCCCCCACCTGACCCAAACCAGGCTGCCTACGACGAGCTGCGCAGGCGCCTCGGTGGCGACCTGGCTCGGGCGCTGACCAGCCAGCAGCAATTGAGCGTGGCACTGCTGCAATCGGCGGCAAGCGAGCAGGACCTAAACGCGCACATCGCGAGCGAGGAAGCCAAGATCGCCGCCCTCGAATCACAAATAACCCAGCTGGAAAGCGAGATCGCCGACACGCAGGGTCGCATCGACGTTGAGCAGGCGCAGGTCGCCGCACTCGCGCGAGCGATGTCCAGGCAACCCGACTCGTTCCTCGTGCAGATCGCTCGCGCAGGCAACCTTCACGACGCGCTGGTCGCCGCCGCAGACCTGATCGTCGCCGGACAGCGGGCCCACGCCCTACAGGCGCAGCTGGAAGCCGACCTCGCGAAGCAGCAGACCGATCGCGCCGCTCGAGTCGCGGACCTGAACACCGAAAACGGCGTGGTCGGCCAGCTCAATGCGAACCTGACGGCATTGAACTCTGCGATCAGCCAGCAGAACTTCATCACCGCCCAGCTCGGCCTCTTGATGTCCCAGATCACAGCCGCTCAGGCCGGTCTCACCAATCAACCACCCGCAGTGACCGCGGCGCTGGCGCGCCTGCTCGAGCAGCAGGAGCAGCTGCTGATCCAGCGGGCATACCAGGCAGCCTGGAACCAGGCGCAGGTCGGGGCCGGCAACGCGATGGTGACACGGACCCTGCCCGTCGGCACCACCCTCCCCGGCCTCACGCTCTCGTGGCCGATTGCCGGCGCATACATGACTCAGGCGTTTGGCTCAAGCGAGTTCCTGCTCGAACCGCCACTTGGACCGTACCCGCACTTCCACACAGGCATCGACCTGGCGGCGCGCTTCGGCACGCCAGTGACGGCTGCTGCCACTGGCATCGTGGTGGCCGTGGCCAACACGCAGGTGGGTTACGGCAACTATGTGATCGTGGCGCACGGCGGCGGGATCATGACCCTGTACGGACACCTCCTCGAAACCGATGTGAGGGTCGGTGACCACGTCGCGCGAGGACAGCGGGTCGGCCTCGAAGGCACGAGCGGGCTGTCCACGGGGCCACACCTCCACTTCGAGCTTCGGGTCAACGACCAGGTGACCGACCCGATGCCCTACCTGCCGCCGCTGAACGGCCAGACGACGCCCAAGCCGTAGCTATCGCCGGCATCGCTTCGCTCGCCGCGCCTATTTGCGCGGTCTCTTTTTTGGACTAGCACCACCTTTCGTGCCTCCATGCAGGCCCGTGCTCGTGCGGGCGCTCTGAAACTCCTTTTCGATAACCGGCATCGCTTCGCTCGCCGCGCCTATTTGCCCGGTCTCTTTTTTGGACTAGCACCACCCTTCGTGCCGCCATGCAGGCCTGTGCTCGTGCGGGCGCTTTGAAACGGGTTTTGATTGCCGGCATCGCTTCGCTCGCCGCGCCTATTCGCCCGGTCTCTTTTTTGGACTAGCACCACCCTTCGTGCCGCCATGCAGTCATATGCTCATGCGGGCGGTCTGAAAAATTCATTTGGTGCCCCCGGAGGGAATCGAACCCCCGACCTTGACGTTAGGACCGTCCTGCTCTATCCCCTGAGCTACGAGGGCGTCGATCCAGAGTTTACTGTCAGGAGCCTGCATGATCGGGCCCGCCGGCGCGTTACTTCTCAGCAAACTCCCACGTTTCTCACAGGAACCCTCAAGTGCAGGGCGCCAAGGTGGAGATCATGGAAAACAAGAACACGACAGCCAAGAGGATCCAGGCTCGCAACGCTGCGACCAGGATGCTCAACCGCCTGACCGCTGGGCTGGCTTTCGGCGCTGTTGCTGGCGTCGGCATCCTCGGCGCGGTCAGCGCCTACACGATCCCTGGAACGGCCGCCACCACGTCGGGAGCCACCGCCAGCACCTCGACTTCCACCAGCACCTCAACAGGACTCCAGTCGTCCTCCTCCTCTGTGGGCTCATCTTCCAGCTCAGGCGTCGCCGTCTCCGGCGGGTCCTGATCCGCGCCTTCGATGCCTGACACAGTCCTCTGGTACACCACCAGGGGTGCCGGGGCCGTCTCGCTGGCGCTTCTCAGCGCCGTGGTCGTGCTCGGGGTCATGTCGTCGCTTCGCTTCGAGGTTCCAAGCTGGCCTCGCTTCCTGACTACGGGCCTGCATCGCAACCTCTCGTTGACGGCGGTGGTGTTCCTCGCCCTGCATATAGTCACCGCCGTGGTGGACCCTTTCACCCACCTTGGCTGGCTCGCCGCCGTGGTCCCGTTCTCCTCGTACTACCGAACCTTCTGGCTCGGCCTCGGGGTGATCGCGTTTGAGCTGCTCATCGCCATCACCGTCACCAGCCTTGTTCGTGGCCTTATCGGTCTTTCCGCCTGGCGCGCGATCCACTGGTTGTCGTATGCCTCATGGCCGATCGCTGTGCTTCACGGCTTCGGCACCGGGACAGACACCCTGTCGACGTGGATGCTAGCCATCGATGGCGTCTGCATTGCCGCGGTGGCCGGCTCCGTGGCCGCCCGCCTCATGTTCAGGTCGCCGGATCCACTTGCTGCGGATCGCGCACGGTTCCGCGAGCGGGTATCCAGGAAGGTGGTGAAGTGACCGGGCTCAGCCTTTTCGCAGGCCCGCTGTCCTCTGCCGGTCCAGAGAGCTTCCGCGACCACCTCAAGCGGCTGGGTCCTCGGCCGCGCGGCGACCGTGCGCTGATCGATACCCTCGACCGGAGCGGGCTGGTCGGCAGGGGCGGCGCTTCATTTCCTGTGGGCGTCAAATGGCGGGCGGTCCAGAGCCGTTCGCGCGGGGCCGCCGTGGTGATCGCGAACGGCGCTGAGGGCGAGCCGCTCAGCCGAAAGGATCGGACCTTGATGTCGCTGCGGCCTCACCTCGTCATCGACGGCGCCCTGCTCGCTGCGGATGCAGTGGGCGCGAGCCGGACTCTCCTTTATATAGGCGAGGCCCACGGCGCAGCGGCGGCGGCAATAGCGCGGGCGCTGGCCGAAAGGCCGGCCGCCGAGCTGGCCAGAATGACGCTACTTGGTGCGCCGCCAAGCTATGTCGCCGGCGAGGAAACTGCAGTTGTCAACTTCGTCAACACGGGGGTCGCCGTCCCGCTCGCAATTCCACCGCGACCCTTTGAGCGCGGAGTGGACGGGCGCCCAACCGTGGTCCAGAACGTGGAGAGCCTCGCGCATGCAGCGCTGATCGCGCGCCACGGAGATGCCTGGTTCCAGTCTTTGGGCCGGCACCATGCGGCCGGGACCATCCTCTTGACTGTGAGTGGCGCGGTCGCCAAGCCTGGCGTGATCGAAGTTGCTTCTGGCTGCAGCGTCGACGAGGTGCTGGCGCTTGCCGGCGGCGCGAGCGGAAAGGCACGTGCCGTGCTCCTCGGCGGCTACTTCGGCGGCTGGATCAACGCCGACCAGGCAGGCTCGATGGTGCTCGATCCCAAAGGACTGCGCGCGGCAGGCGGGTCGCTCGGCTGCGGAGTCGTCAGCGTCCTCGACGAGACAGCCGATCCTCTCGATGTTTCGGCGCGAATCCTGCAGCACCTCGCCAATGAGAGCGCGGCGCAATGCGGGCCGTGCTTCTTCGGGCTTCGCAGCCTGTCCGCTGCGACCACGCGAATCGCCGCGCGCCAGGCTGACCACGGCGACCTGCCGCAACTGCACCGCTGGGCGGAGATGGTCAAAGGACGCGGCGCATGCCGCCATCCAGATGGCGCGGTCGCCTTCCTCGAGTCGGCGTTGAAAGTCTTCGAACCGGAATTCGCGGCCGCAGCGGGCGCGCGCGGCCGGCGGGCCTCCTGACGTGGCGCAGACCGAGCTCTGGATCGACCGGACCAAGTGCGACGGCAGCCGGTTGTGCGCCGAGCTTTTTCCCGAGCGGATCTCACTGGACGATTGGGGATACCCGATCATCGCGCCCGGCCCGATCCCAGGATCTCTGATGCCCCACGCACAGAAGGCCGTCGACAGCTGCCCCGTCCTCGCCCTCGCTCTGAGAAAGATCGAGCGCCGCCCTCCTCCCCCACCACCCGGCGCGAAAGCCGGATGACGAAAACGAGGACGCCGGTCGCCATCGCCGATGGCCGCGCATTCGGCGGCTCGCTGAGGGTGATCGTCACTCACGAGCCTGACCTGGCCGCGGCCAGGTCCGCGGTCGACGAGGTCGTGCAAGCGGTCGATCTTGCCGCCAACCGATTTCGCGAGGACAGCGAGCTCAGCCGGCTCCACGCCACTCCAGATCGCGAAGTGGTGATCTCTCCACTCTTGACGAAGCTGATCTCCGCTGCTCTTCGCGGCGCCCGGCTCACCGGAGGCGCTGTCGACCCGACGGTGGGATCGGCAGTCAAGCTCGCGGGCTACGACGCAGACTTCGCCGCGGTTCCGCGTGACGGCATGGCGATCGAGCTGATCGTGAGCCGGATACCCGGCTGGCAGGCGGTGGTGCTGGACGCGGCGTCGCGAACCGTGCGGCTGCCCCGTGGGGTCGACATCGACCTCGGCGCCACCGCGAAAGCGCTCACGTCCGACCTGGCCGCTGCCGCCGCTCTCTCACAAATCGGCCGCGGCGGTGTGCTGGTCAGCCTCGGCGGTGACATCGCGGTCGCGGGCGAGCCACCGCCCGAGGGTTGGCTGATCCAGGCGAGCGAGGACAGCGGCGCACCGATTCAGGAAGGCGAGGAGACGATCAGCATCAGGTCGGGCGGCATCGCCACCTCGAGCACGACCGTGCGCAGGTGGACCCGTGGCGGCGTCGCCCTCCACCACATAATCGACCCGGCCACCGGCCTTCCCAGCGACGGTCCATGGCGCACCGCCACCGTGGTCGCCGGCACGTGCC
>JAYUFT010000069.1:0-7097 GCA_043738605.1 Candidatus Dormiibacterota bacterium
TCCTCGTACTTGCGACGATCGCGATCGCCTGGTTCCTGCCTCGCGAGGATGAGATGGAGCGCATCTCCGCCAGCCAGCTGGAGGTGGCGCCCGCGGTCACTCCGTGACAATGGGAATCGTGCTCACGACAAGCGGCCAGATGGAAGTCGTCGTCCACGACGACGCTGCCGCGATGGCCAGGCTGTTCAAGCTGCCGGTCGCGAAGAGGCTGGGCGCCCTCGCAGCGATGCGCGGCCTCTCCGAATTCGACGAGCCGGCCATGAAGCAGCTCAAGCAGATCCACGAACGGGGTGACGGGTTCAGGGTCGGAGTCGATGATCCGCGCTACCCGGCTGCGCTGAAGCGTCTCGTCGAGGCGGACGCCTGGGGGCAGCTCAAGCGCGACCTCGCGCGCGCCTGGGAGTACCAGCAGTCGGTCTTGCCTGGAATCCACCATGCCGAGGCCGTGGACGTGGTGCTCACGCTCGGAAATCCTGACGACCCTCTCTTCATGGAGCGCACGCTGGGCTACTACGGGATGGGCACGATCCCCGGCAGCATCTGGATGGTGGCCTGGCCCACCGATTACAACGTGTCGAGGATCGGCGCCTGCGGAGTGCACGAGCTGGCTCACAACATTCGAACTCCAAACGTTGAGGGCCACTTCGACCTCGAGGAGTGGGTGATCCACGAGGGCCTCGCCGAGGTCTTCACGCTCGAGGTGTGCGGGCCCGATGCCACGGGGGCGTGGTACGCGCCGGTCACTGGAAAATTGCTCGAGTCGACGTGGCAGAAGGTCACGCAGGCTTTCGGCACGGGCCGTTCCTTTCCCGACTGGACCCCATACGTGCTGGGCGATGAGGTCGCCGGGCGGATGGGCTTGCGGCCTGTCGGCGTGCCCCACATGGGCGGCTACGCTGTCGGCAGGGCAATCATCGAGCGGTACCTGGCGGCCACAGGTTTGAAAGCGGCACAAGCCATCGTGCGCCCGACGGACGAGATCCTGGCCGGCGCCGGACTCAAGCCCAGAGCGAAATGATCGGCAACGTGTTCGAGGCCGCAGGCGGCGAGGCGGCCTTTCGACTGCTGGTGGAGCGCTTCTACGCGGGGGTCGCGGACGATCCGCTGCTTCGCCCGTTGTATCCCGATGAGGATTTAGCGGCCGCGGCCGAGCACCTCACGCTCTTCTTGATCCAGTACTGGGGCGGACCTTCGACCTACAACGAGGAGCGCGGCCATCCTCGACTGCGCACGAGGCATCAGCCGTTCGCGATCGGGCTGGCTGAGCGTGACGCATGGCTCGGGCACATGAGCGCCGCCGTCGAATCACTGGACTTCGTTCCAGCGGTTCGCAAAGCCATGATCGACTACTTCGAGGCGGCCTCCACAGCGATGATCAACCTGCCGGCTCCGCGCTGACCGGAGCTACGGCGGAGGTCGCAGGAGCGGCGTTGGGCTCGGGTTTGACCAGGTCTTGCGTGACGGGGAGGGCGCCTTCCAGCTCGATGGTCAGCGTGTGCCCCGATGCCTTGGCCCTGCGCAGCGCGGACCGCAGGCGCGGAATCTCCGCCCGGAGCGGCTGCTCGACCCAGTCAAAGGCGATGACTCGCTCGTTGACCTCCCAGAACAGGCCGTTCTGCATCGACTCCATGCGATCGAGAGCGGCGTCGACGAACTCCGGCGGTGCCGCGGCGATGCCTTCGACGAGGATGTGAGAGATATCCCGTTGATCCGCTGCCATCGCCCAGAACGTCAGCTTGGCGACGCCCTTGAACAGTCCGTTGAGTCCGATCGGGCGGGCGTTCGGGATCAGGTCCAGAAGGTTGCGGACCAGGAGCAGCGCCAGGCGGTGCGTGACCTGCGGATCGCGAGCCCGCGCCTCGATGGCGAGGTCGGCGACGTCCTCGGCGGCGGCGCCGAAGATCGCCGGCATCCCCGCCTCGTCGAAATGGCGGCCGTAACGGAGCAGGTGCGCCGCCGCCTCGATGGCGAGGTCGGGGCGCCACTCGAGGGAGCCGATGGCGAGCCGGCGGTACTCGTTCATGATCGCCGATGCGAAGGTAGGCGCCGACTGGTTGATGGCCGCGCGAAGGTAGGTGTTGAAGAACCGAACGCACATCTCGGCCACCTCTTTATCGCCCACCTCGATGGCGGCCAAACCGACGTTGCGGGTGGCCACTGCGATCGCGTGCACCGCTTCCTTGCGGTGGACTGGAGTCAGCCCGATCATGTCGACGAAGCTGGACATGATCGTGTACGTGAACCACGTGCCGCCCCGATTCACCTCGGCGAGAATCTGGTCCGAGGCTCCCGGCATCTCGGTATGGCCGACCTTGAACCAGTCAGGTTTGAAGTCCTTCTTGATCGGCAGGTAGTCGTCTGCGATGAGCTGTCCCAACACCTCGATGCTCAGCACGCAGATCGGCACGTCGCCGAGCTGAATCGAGCCGAATGCGATGTCGGTCACCTGCGCCACCGACGTCATGAGCTCGCTGCGGTGGCGGCGCGCGTGCGGGCTGTTCACGGCAGAGCGCAGCTCACGGCGTGCTCGCCGCATGATGCCGCTGACCAGCGTCTCTGCTCGCATCACCTCGAAGATGTAGCCGACGTAGGGCAGCAGGATCGCGAAGTTGATGAGCGCCAGGATCACTGCCGCAGCCACGCTCCACGTCGGTACGTAGTTGACTTTGACCTCGGCACGAACCAGGAACGTGTAGAGGATCGAGGCCAACGCAAAGCTCAGCACCAGCGCGTTCAGCGGGTTGCGCGTGAAGATTCCCATGATTCGCGGCGAGTACCGCGAGGACGTGGTCTGAATGCCGAAGACGACCGATACGATGACGATGCTGAGGGTCACGCCCTCGGCGCCACCGACCAGCCCGAGCGTGCCGGCGGCGGCTGCAGGGTCGGGGGTGAAGAAGTCGACTATCGACCGGTAATGGATCGCGTCAAGAAAGCCGAAGAAGATGACGAGCATGAGCGAGACGGTGACCAGGGCCAGGCCGGACAGCGCCGCGCCAAACCAGCCGCGAGCGCCACTTTCGCTCACCACCGGACGTGCTGGCGAATGACGCGCCTCGTCAGCCACTGAAAGATCCCAAGAACACGGCCACGGCGATCCTAAGCGATTGGCCGCTCATAGTTAGAAGGTGGCCATGATTCGCGCGATTGTCTTCGACTTCGACGGGTTGATCCTCGACACGGAGGAACCGGTCTATCGCTCGTGGCTCGAGGTGTACGAGGCGCATGGCGAGACGCTGCCATTTGAGCGGTGGGTGCAGATAGTGGGATCGACCACCACGGAGTTCCATCCACAGCGCCACCTCGAGGATCGACTTGGGAGGCCCCTCTCCCAGGACGTGGTCGACGGGCGCATTGGCCGGCGAACCGAGATGATCCTCGCGCAGCAGGTCCTGCCGGGGATCCTCGAGTACATCGACGACGCCACGGCTCTTGGCCTCAAGCTCGGCGTCGCGTCAAGCTCCACGCGCGACTGGGTCAGCGGCCACCTCGAGCGACTCGGCATCCTCGGCCGGTTCGACTGCGTGCGTTGCCGCGACGACGTCAACAGCGCGAAACCGGCGCCGGACCTCTACATCGCCGTGCTCGATTGCCTGGGCGTCAGCCCTTCAGAGGCCTTCGCCATCGAGGATTCACCCAACGGTGTCATCGCAGCCAAGCAGGCGGGGATGCTCTGCGTCGCGATCCCCAACTCGATCACTGCCGGGCTCGACCTGAGCAAGGCCGACCTTGTGCTCCGATCACTCTCGGATCTGTCGCTACACGACCTACTCCAGCGCCTCGACGGACCCCCCAGCCTCTAATCTTTCAAACGTGCGAATTGGAATCCTGACCGGTGGTGGCGACGCGCCCGGACTCAACGCGGCCATCCGCGGCGTGGCGCGGCGCGCCTTCCAGCTCGGCCATCGAGTGAGCGGCGTGCAGAACGGGTGGGCCGGGTGTCTTGAAGACGGCATGATCGACGAGCTTTCGCCAGAGAGCGTCCGCGGCATCCTGCCGCTGGGCGGAACGATTCTTGGGACCTCTCGCACGAACCCGCTAAAAGTGAAAGACGGCATAGCCACAGTGATAAAGGTTCTGCGCCGCAATGGCATCGACGGCATCGTGCCCGTCGGGGGCGACGACACCCTGAGCGTTGCGGCCGCGATGCATGAGGCGGGATTCCCGACCGTAGGAGTGCCGAAGACTATCGACAACGACCTGTCGGTGACGGAGTTCTGCATCGGCTTCGACACCGCGGTGGGCGTGGTCACCGACGCCCTCGACCGCCTCCATACCACCGCGTCCGCGCACCACCGCGTGATGGTGGTCGAGGTCATGTGCCGGAACACCGGATGGGTGGCTCTGGTCGGCGGCCTCGCCGGCGGTGCAGATCTAATCGTGATCCCCGAGTTCGAGCTCACCCTCAAAGAGGTGGTCGGCCACCTCTATCGGCGGCGGGGCGACGGCAAGCTCTTCAGCATCATCGTCGTCGCGGAAGGCGCCCACATCCCCGAGCTCGAGGACGAAGCGGGAGGCGCCACCCAGACCGATGCTTTCGGCCATGTTCAGCTCGCCAAGCGCGGCATCGGCGATGCGCTGGCGAGAAGGGTCGAGAGCGACACGGGCTTCGAGACCCGCGTGACAGTGCTCGGCCACCTGCAGCGTGGCGGCTCGCCCTCGCCGACCGACCGCATCTGGGCGACACGCCTTGGCGTGAGGGCGGCTGAGCTCATTGCCGAAGGCAAGAGCGGGGTGATCCCGATTCGCCGGAACGGGGATGTCGAAATCGTTCCCCTCGCCGAGGTCGTCAAGGAGACCCGGCGCGTGCCCAAGGACCTGTACGACCTGAGCCGCGTCTTCGAGTGAAGACCTCAGCTTCCAGGAAGAAGCCGATGCTCGAGCTTGCGGGCGGCGGTGACGACGGCACCACCGGACTGCTGGGCGGCGGGCGCGCGCGCAAGGACGATCCCCGGATCGAGGCCTACGGCACCGTGGACGAGGCGTCAAGCGCGATCGGCCTGGCGAAGGCGCTATCGGCGCACGCGCGCGTGCGCGCGATCTGTGAAGAGCTGCAGCGCGGGCTCTATGCGCTGGGAGCGGAGCTCGCCACCAACCCGGAGTCAAAGGTGTCGTTCGGCTCCACCACCGTGGCCGGGGTCGAGCGCCTGGAGGAATTCACGGCCGAGCTCGAGAAGGCGGTACCGATGCCTGACGGGTTCATTCTGCCCGGCAGCACCCCGGCCTCGGGAGCGCTGGACCTGGCCCGTGCGATCACCCGCAGGGCGGAACGCCGCTGCTTGACGCTCGAGCGCGGAGGCGGCTTCGACAACCCCCAGGTGCGCCGGTGGCTCAACCGATTAAGCCTCCTGCTCTTCGTGCTCGCCCGCTATGAAGAGGGTCTCAGCGGCCGGGCGTCAAAGGCCGCAAAACCCCGTGTGAGACATTCAGGCTAAGCTTCGAACCGGGTAGTTCCACATGGCTTACGCCGCCCCCGTCGCCGTCGTGCTTCTCGTTCTCTACCTCCTCATTTCCTATGCCGTCTACCGGCGCGCGTTCGTGCCGGCCAAGTCCGCATTCCTCGACGACTTTACGTTCACGCCCTTCGAATTTCAGGCGGACTCCGAAGAGGTCGAGCTTGTGACCGCCGACGGCATCAGCTTCGGGGCATGGCACTTCCGCCAGCCTGGTTCGCCGCAGACGGTCATCGTGTCGGGCGGGCATAAAGGCCAGCGCACGAACTCGCTCGGCATCTCCGCGGCACTGTGGCGCAAAGGGTTCAACGTCATCCTCTATTCGTATCGCGGCATGCCCGGCAGCGACCGCGCGCCAATCACCTTTGGCATCAAGGAAGTCCTGGAGCTGCAGGCGGTCATCGCATTTGCGCGGAAGCGCATTCCGAAAGCGAGGATCGGGCTCATCGGCTACTCGATGGGAGCTGTCGTTTCTCTTCTGGGCGCCGCGGGTGAGCCTGGTGTGGAAGCGCTCGTGCTCGACAGTCCCTTCAGCGACCTGCGCACTCTCATGGCCGAGAACGTGAGGCGGGCGATCAGGGTGCCAGGCGCGCCGTTCGTTTGGCTGGCCGGCCTGATGCTGCGCCTTCGAAACGGATCGCTTCTATCTGATTGCAGCCCGCAGGCGGTGCTCAGCTCGCTGGAGCCTCGTCCACTCTTTTTCATCCACGGCGGCGCCGATGAGATCACATCTGTGAATCACAGCCGGCGCCTTTACGACGCTTACCGGGGGCCGCGCGAGATCTGGATTGTCCAGGGCGCGCCACACGCCGGCGCCTACTTCGCCGACCGTCCTCTGTATGTGGAGCGGGTGGCCGGCTTCTTCGCGCGACATCTCGGGCTCGACATCAGCGGCCACCTGCGCCTGGTCGAAGAAGAAGAGGTCAGCTAGCTGCCGCCAGGGTGCTGCCGAGTAGGACTCCGTTGGCCCAGTAGGCGCCGGTCGCTCCCGCCGGGAGCAGGTCGTAGGTCCGGTCGCCGGAGTAAGGGACCAGCTCCCAAAGCTTGATGGTCGATCCGTCGAGACGGTCGCCGGCGGCGAGGGAGCCAAGGACGCGGCCGTCCGCCGTCTTGTGTCCGGGCGACGCGAGCAGCTCGCGGCCATCGGCGAGTACCAGGTGCACCATCAGGTGTCCGGCGGGGACCTGCGTGCTGCCGACTTCGAGCACGGTGCCTGCGATCCGCCCGCCACTGATGTTTGTGGTCCACACCTGCATCCCGGGTGTTATGTCGATGACGCGCACCGCGCCGGCGGGCGTGGCGATCAGCGTGCCGGCGGCCAGGCAGATCGGGCAGGGCGGCGGTCCTGAATTGGTGCGAGACGTGACGGTCACCACGCCGTCCACACGCACGGTCCCCTTGACCAATTGGATGGTTGACTGGTCTTTCGCCCGCGCCCGGAAGTCGAACGCGTTCTCGTTTCCGTTTGGCGTCAACAACAGGGCGTTCAGCAGCTTGTAGGCGTGGTAGACGGTCAGCTTCTGCCCGTCGGTGAGGCCGGCGCCGAGCAGATGCTCGTGCGCCACGATCGTGGCGTACAGGTCGGCTTGAGCCTGGATCTTCGGATATTCCGCGATCGCACTGGCCTGCTCGCCGCCATCGCGC
>JAYUFT010000070.1:0-2235 GCA_043738605.1 Candidatus Dormiibacterota bacterium
ACCTCTTCGCGAGCCATCTGGAAGATCTCCTGCATGCGGGGACCGATGATCTCGGCGAGGAAGCGGCGGGGCAGCGCCTGGATGCGGTCGCCCCCGACCTGGCGAACCTCGACCTTTTCGCCGTGGTCGATGACGTCGGGGAGGGTGTGGCCGTAGTTCAGCTTCAGGCCCTCCGCCTCGTCGAGGGTGGTCCGGAGGCCGATCGCGATATCGCTGGTCACGTGGTTGCCACCGACCGGCAGCACGGCGAGGTGGCGCGCGGAGCCCTCGTTGTAAACGACGACAGCGGTCGTGCCCGCTCCGATCTCCACTAGGCAGACGCCGAGGTCGATCTCCTGCGGGGTGAGGACGCCTTCGCCTGCCGCGAGGCCTGCGCAGACGACGTCCTCGATGTCGAAGCCGGCACCGTGGACGCACTTGATCACGTTCTGGACCGCGGTCTGGGCGCCCGTGATGATGTTGGTCTCCACCTCGAGGCGGTGGCCCGTCATGCCGACCGCGTCTCGGACGCCGTCCTGGCCGTCCACCGTATAGGCGCGGGGGATCACGTGGATCACCTGGCGGTCGGAGGCGACGCTGATCGCGCGGGAGGCCTCGACGACACGGTGCACGTCCTCCTCGCCGATCTCGTGGTCGGGGCGGGCGACCGCGACGACGCCCGTGGAGTTCTGGGAGGTGAGGTGTCCGCCAGCGAGGGAGACGACCACCGATTCGATGCGCTGGCCGGCCATCCGCTCGGCGGCCACGGCGGCGGCCTGGATGGAGGCGATGGTTTTTTCGAGGTTGATCACCACCCCCTTGCGGAGGCCGTCGGAGGGGGCTTCGCCCACGCCGATGATGTTGAGGGGGGCGGCGGGGTCGTCAGATTCGGCGATGACCACGGCGACGCGGCTCGTGCCGAGGTCCAGGCCGACGGTGCGCTTCCGCCGTGACAAAGCTGGTTGTGGTGCCTCCTGGCTGGAACGTGGGCTGGAACTGGGGGCGGGCTGCCGTGGATTATATCGGCTCCCGGGGCGCCTGTGGACTAGATTTTGTGGGTCGGGGGCTGGAAAGCGGCACGCCTAGTGGGTCGGGCGCCGGCCGGCGATGCGACCAAAAGGGCACGAATGGCCCAGCGGATGCCCTGCGAGGCGACCAAATTTGCACGAATCACGGGGACTGCTGACTACAAGTAGTGCCGGCGGATCGCTCCCAGGTTGTTGAAGATCCGGACTCCGAACGCGACTATCGCCGCGATCGACAGGTCCACGCCCAGCTTGTCGCCGAAGTAGGTCAGGCCGCCCGCCAGCGTCATGTTTGTGATCAAACCGCTGAAGAACACTCTCGGCTCGAACGTCCCCGCGATGTATGCCTTGAACGCGCCGAAGATCGAGTCGAGCGCCGCCAGCAGGGCGACTGCGGTGTAGCGCGCGTAGGTGATCGGGATGGTGACCGGCGACAGCAGGCCGATCAGGACTCCCAGGATCGCGAACACGACCGCGACGACGATTACTTGCATATCGGCGCCGGCGAAGGTGATGGTTTTGGAGACGGTCGCGGGGTCGCACCTGGAGACGGCGATGGCGTCGGCGGGTTCAACCTCGAACGGAATCCGACCGCAGGCTCCGTCGGGTTCATCACGTTGACGTACTCAAGGTCCGAAGAGTTGTAGTTGACCTGGCCTCGCCCCTGTATCGCTTTCAGCGCGGCCACCTTGTCATGCAGTGCCGTGAACTCTTCAGGAGTCAGCACGCGGCCAAAGTAGACCTTCCAGCCCCGCTTGGCGATGAGGGTCAGGTTGCCGCACGAGTCGAAGATGAATCCCGACACCTGCTGCCCCAGGAGCGTTGGAAAGCCTCGCTGCATGTTGACGAGCGCGGTCAAGAGCACTTGCTCGATCGGCCGCTGACCGACCTTCGGGTCAGCGCCACTTGGCCCCTGCACGTCGAGCAGGCCAGCGGCCGATGGAGCCAGAGCCAGCACCACCGCCTGGTCCGACATCAGGTACAGCTGGGTGTTGGGGCCCGAGTGGTACACCGCGACAGGCTGCCACTCGCTGATCTCCACGAGCACGGTTCCCGGCAGCTGCGGGATGACGGTGGCCCCCTGCACCCAGGTCTGATTCAGCAGCTTGTGGCGATCGGCCTCGGCGTCGACCGACAGCACCGAGGCGCCGCCCGCCAGGTCGGCCAGCTGCGCCACCTGAGCGCTGGTGAGGTGCTCCGCGCCGGTCACCTCCACGCTGCGCACGGACAG
>JAYUFT010000071.1:0-6914 GCA_043738605.1 Candidatus Dormiibacterota bacterium
AGCACGGTTGTCGTGCAGCCGGGCGACACGCTGTGGGGCATCGCCGCCACCCGCTACCCGGGTGACGACGTGCGGGTGCGGATCGATGAGATCGAGCGCCTCAACGGGCTTCACAGCCCTCAGATCGGTGTGGGGGAGGTCCTGCAGCTGCCGGGCTAGGCCGGCTGCGCTAGGCTCAGCTCCGTGGAGCTGGTCCTGGTCACCCGCCAAAGCTGCCATCTCTGCGACCAGGCCCTGGCCCTACTCCGTGAGCTCGGCCACGAACCCCACATCGCCGATGTTGACGCGGACGAAGAGCTGTTCCGCTTATACGACTGGCGGGTCCCAGTCTTGCTGGCCAATGGCGCTGTCGTTGCAGAGGGACGCATCACACGAGAAGCCCTCGAGACGGCCCTAAAAGGGTCGGGAAGGGAGCCCTAGCAGGGCCTGCAAAGCCAGATTAGGCTTTTGATAATGACTGTTCTTCGTACCATAAGATCGGACGCTAGAGCCGGGCTGGCCAAAAACCCGGTCAGAGTCCCCGATTGGCGACCACGGCGCGTTCCCGCCGAATTTTGCGAGGCGAGTGCATGGGCACCTTCACAAAAGCTCCGCTGCCACAGTGATTGAGTTCACGTTGGATCCAATACAAGCCTTCCTGATCCGCTCGCCACTCGGCCGGCATTGGATTACGCCCGAGCGTCCGGCGACTTCGTCTGAGGAGCTGAATCATTGCAAGAGCGTTGTCACATTGCTCGGCTTGATTCGAAGCCACGGACGAACCCTTGGCCACTTCTGTGGCCCAAAGGTCGTCAAGCACCGGCACCCTCTCTAAGCGGAGCGCTGTAGGGCCGGCTCCGCGTCCAGGCCCCTCAGGAAGACCTCCAGCGGCAGGACGGCCTTCTCGAAGTCTTGGCCCAGGAGCTCCAGGTCGGCTCCGGCCTGCGGCAGCGCCGCGATCGCGAACTCGGCGGACCGCAGCGCCTCCTTGACGAAGGCGTCCAGGGCCTCCGCCGGCCGGGTCTGGAGGCTCTCGCGCCGCCACGAGTCCCTGACGTCAGAGGCCAGCTCCAGGAGCTTGGCGGAGATCAGCCCGACCATCTCGCGCTCAGCCGGTTCGGACAGCAGGCGATCGAGCGCCTCAGAGAAGGCGCGGTCGAGCCGCCGTAGCCGGACCTGGGTCGCGAGAGTACGCATGTTCGTGGCCCGAGTATACCGAACGAACGTTCGTAGTGTCAACTGGCAACCTCGCGGGCGCCGTGCTGCAACTTAGCCCCCGAGCTCTCGAGCAGGGCCTCGTACTCGGCCGGGCCACGTTGGTAGGCCCTGTAGGCGCTTACCAAAGGTAGGTAACCCACCCCCCGCAGGGTGTCGTACGGCACCTCTTTGAAGTTGCGCCGGCTGTGGACGCCCGTCACGGCGAAGCGCAGCTGCTCCTGGATCAGGCGATCAAGCCGGTGCAGCGTGGCATCGACAGTGAGGAGCGGAAAGAACCAGCTGGCCCAGGTGAAATCCGTGGATCGGCCTCCAATCCCGTAGACCCGCCGGTTGAGGCGGCGGACCGCCGCCAGCGCCGGGTCCTGGCGGTCTCGGGCCCGCCGAGCGATCCGCCTGACTCGCCGCCGCAGCTTCGCGACGCTGTTGGCGGCCAGGTCGAGCGATCCAGCGTGATAACGCAACCCCAGAAACTCCCAGGGCTCGCCGGGCAGGCTCAGCTTCGTCTTACGCGGATTGAGCTTGAGTCCGAGCATCGCGAGCCGCTCCCCGATTTCGGCACCGCGGTGCTCGACCTCTTGGCCGGTCCCGAACACGACCATGTCATCCGCGTAGCGCACGAACGGAACGCCCGCCTGCTCGAACGCATCATCGAGCCGCCGCAGGTAAAGGTTGGAAAGCAGCGGCGCCAGCGGCGTCCCGGCCATCACTCCTTTATGTGTGTCGACGATCACCTCGTCGCCGCTGAGCACGCGCCGGTCCCGCAACGTCGTCGCGAGCAAGCGATACAGAGGCTCGTCGTCCGTGATCGTCGCCGGCAGAGAGGCGATGAGCGGCTCGACAGGAATGCTGTTGAAGAAGTCGCTCACGTCCAGGTGCAGGCAATGCGTCCGCGGTAAGCCACGAATCCGCCGGATGTCGCGGTAGGCGGTGCGTGGACCTCGGCCAGGTTGAAACGAGTGACAAAGGCGTGAATGGTCGGCCGCGGTGCTCGTCTGCAGGATCCGGTTGAGCCCTTTGAGCAACAGCTCGTCGGCGCCCTCGAACGTGAACACCACCTTCTTGCGCCCATCCGCCTTGTTCAACAAACGGCGATGTGGGGGACCCAGCGTCAGGCGACCTGCCGCGTAGTCCTCGACCATCCCCCCCACCTCGCCCCCGGCCACCAACAGGCGATAGGCGGCCAGCTTGCGCCGGCCCCACCGGCCGTACCCATCCTCTTGAAAGAGCAGCTCGTCCCAGAACTGGGGCGAGCGAAGCCTCTCGACTGTCAGGGAATGAGCGAGCAAGGGAGAGCTCCGTTTTGAAAGACGGTGTAGCCGTCTACACGAACGTACATCGGGCACCCGTCCTCACAGGCTGGTCGAAGCCCGCGGCTGTTCCGTATCGAGGACACCCCGGAAGGGGTATCTCCCTTGCTCGCGACTATTATCAGCGAAGACAAACACAGCTTCGGAGGGAAAGCATGGCAGTTGGCCAACCGCGCCGGAAGAGAATCGAGGTCCTCAAGGAGAAGCTGGCAGGCAGCAGCGGCACGGTCGCTGACCTGCAGAGCATCGCCTCGTCCCTGAACCTCATGGAGGACAGGTACATGGCGAGGCCGGCAGCCGAGCTGCTCGTCGGCAGCGGCGATGCCGAGGCGGCGCTGATCGGACAGGGCCTGGCGGCAACGCCGGTGCTTGGCCGGGACCCAAGCGGCGACCTCCTGCGTGCCGCTTTCAAGACCGCCATGGCAAAAGAGGGCATACCGCCTCAGGTGGATGAGATGGCTCGCCGCTTCTACGGCAACCGAGGCCACGGGCACGGCAAGCCTCAGGCTGCAGCAACGCCAAAAGTCGACTCATTCGGCTGGGAGGAGCCATCGGATTCAAGCGGCGGTGGAGGGATCCTGGGCTCGATTCGCAAGCTGTTCGGGGGCAGCTAGACCCAGCGAGCTGTCGAGCAGCGCTACGTGAATCCTCTCAGGTCAGGGTTGCCTTACCACGCCACTCGTGTCGAAGCAGCCCAAAGACCATCGTGTCGTAACGGGTTCCGTCCTGACTCTTCCAGGCCTCCCGAAGGACGCCTTCGAGGCGATATCCGCACCGCTCCAAGATCGTGATCATCGCAGCGTTGTCGCTTCGCGTAGTGGCCTCGATGCGATGCAACACCGGGTATTCGCCAAAGAGGTGGTCGGACAACCACTTCACGGCTGCGGTGCCAAGGCCCCGGCCACGATGTTCATCTGCAATTCTCAGGTCGAAGAGCGGACTTCCGTCGTCGACGTCATCGAGGTCAAGCAGTCGCACAAGTCCGACGGCAGTTCCGGCGTCCCGTATCCAGAACGAATCGATTTGGGCGTTCGAGACGCTGACGGCCTCGGCCTCCTCGACCGACAGTCGAGGCACCCGGTGATACGGCCAGTCACTACCGCGGAGGAACGCAACGATCGCGCCTCCCTCGTCCGCGCTGACAGGCTCGAACGTCAATCCCACTACGGCGCGAAGATTCGGCACAGGCTGTCGGCGAGAGATTCCGCGTCCACCCCAGGGTGGGTCAGGAAGTAGCCGACAGCATCGCTGACGGCGCCGACCACCGCCCGGCCGAACACCTGCGGATCCTTGTCTGCATAAAACGGATCGTGGAGCATCGCGTGCCGCACCTCTTCGGCGACTGCGTCCGCAAACCGGCTCTGCAGCTCGTGCCGTACCTGGTCGACACCGGCGCTCAAGCCCACCGACTCGACGATCAGCAGGCGCGCAACCGCCGACCGTTCGAAGCTCGAAACCACGAACCTCGAGATGCCTCGGCGGAGCCGTTCATGGTGATCGTGGCCGCTGGCGGCGGCCTCCAGCACATCGTGGATGAGCGCTCCGCCCTCCTGGAGGAGCACCTCGCGGAAGCAATCCTCCTTGGACTTGAAGAACTCGTAGAAGGCTGACTTCGACGTCTTCGAACGCGCCGCGATGTCGTCGACCGACGTGACGTTGTAGCCCTGCGCGGCAAACAGATGGAGCGCAGCGTCGGCGACCCGCTGGCGGCGCCGATCGACTCTCGCGTCCCTGCGCTGCTGAGCCCCAGCCGGCGCGACGACCGCCACGCTAGGCGTGCGCGAGAGCGCGCGAGATGACCAGCCGCTGAATCTCGGAGGTGCCCTCGAAGAGGGTGTAGATCTTCGCGTCGCGGTGCCACTTCTCGACTGGGAAGTCGCGGATGTAGCCGTAACCGCCGCAGATCTGGATCGCCTGCTCGGTGACCTTGACGGCGACCTCTCCAGCCTTCAACTTGGCCATCGAGCCCTCCGCCTTCTTGAACTCGCCGCCGTTGCGGCCTTCCCACAGTGCCCGCCAGATGAGCGCGCGCGTGGCCTCGATCTCCGTGGCCATGTCGGCGAGCATGAATGCGATCGCCTGGTTCTCGATCAGGGCGCGGCCGAACTGCTTGCGCTCCTTGGCGTACTGCAGCGCGAACTCGAACGCCGCTCGCGCGATGCCGAGAGCCTGTGCGCCGACGATGGGCCGCGACAGCTCGAATGTCTTGAGGGCGCCCGACGAGCGGGAGTGGGTGCCCTCGCGGGCCCTCGCCAGCCTGGCTTCCAGCTTCTCCATGCCTCCAAGCACGTTCTCGAGCGGGATCGTGCACTCTTCCAGCAGCACCTCGGCAGTGTGCGAGGCTCGGATCCCCATCTTCCTTTCCTTCTTGCCCTGCCTGATGCCCTTGGTTCCGGGCGGGACGACGAAGCTGGCCTGCCCGCGGGTGCCGAGCTCCGGTTCGACCGCGGCGACCACCACGTGGACGCCGGCGATGCCGCCGTTGGTGATGAAGATCTTCTGGCCGTTGAGGACCCAATCGCCGTTCTTCCTCACGGCGCGAGTCTTCATCGACGAGACATCCGAACCGGCCTCCGGCTCGGTGACGGCAAACGCGCCGACCGCAGGCTTCTCAACAGTGCCGAAACAGGCTGGGATCCAGGTCGCGATCTGTTCGGGCGTGCCCTGCGAGAAGATGGCGGCGATCGGCAATCCCGTGCCCTGGATGGCGAGGGCGATCCCGGCGCAACCCCACGTCAGCTCCTCGGCGACAAGAGCCGGCATGATGCCAGTGGGGTCGGCGTACATCTGCTGGAGGAAATCGACCCCGTACAGGCCAACCTCGGCGGCCTTCTTGACCACCGGCCACGGGAACTCCTCCGCCTCGTCGTACTGCACCGCGACGGGCCGGATCTCCTTCTCCGCGAAGGCGTGGACCCAGTCCCTGATCTCCCGCTGCTCGTCACTCAGCTCGAACGAAATCATGTGGCTCTTGGCTCCTAAAACGTTTCAGTACTGGTACGTACCGTTCTTGGGCCGACCATACGCCGCAGTGCGTCATCGTGTCAAGGGCTACCCGGCGATCAAGGAATGGTCGCGGTTTCTGTACTCGCGTTGGGCTGGAGGGCTCTGCGCAAGAGCAGTCCAGCGTTGAGTATCAGCACGACCCCGAAGACACGCGCGAGGATCGCTCCCGGGACGTGGACGGCGATCAAGGCACCGAGGATCGCTCCCACCACTCCCCCGCCCCCCATCCAGATGGCGCCGTCGCGAATGACGTTGCCTTGGCGTATGTGCGTGATCCCACCCACGATGGCGGTCGGGATGATGGCGACAAGGGATGTGCCCTGAGCGATGGTCTGCGGGAGGCGGAAGCCGACGGTCATGAAAGGCACGAAGATGATTCCGCCGCCGACGCCGATGGTTCCACTCAACAAACCCGCCCCCAGGCCACCCAGGACCGCGACGGCATCGCCCCAGCTCACGGCGCGATGACCTCCTTGAGCCCCACCACCAACAGGAGCGCCGCCACTCCGAACCTGAGCGGCCGGTCCGGGATCAGTCGAAGCAGCCGCGCCCCGATATACACGCCCACAACGCTCCCAATCACGATGAAGAGCGCCAGGTGGAGGTCCACCTGAGGCCTTGTGCTCTGGAAGTAATAGATCGGTAGGGCGGCGAGGGCGATCGGGATTATCGCGACCAGGGAGGTGGCGTTGGCCTGCCGCTGTGGCACGTGGGCCCACAGCACCTGCAGCGGCACTATGACGAAGCCTCCGCCGACGCCGAGCAAGCCTCCCATCAGGCCCCCAAGGAACCCGATCGAAGCGAAGACCGGCCGGCTGCCTATTCGGGCGACTTCGGCGGCGCTTCGGGCTGGCTGGCCGGCACTACGTGGTGCCTGAACGGAACGTTCGTGACAGGCGACCCGGCGGGCAGCTTGACCTTCTTTTTCTTCTTGGCCTCGCGGCCCTGTTTGTCGCGTCCTTTACCCATGGGCCCCAGTTTCTATTACCAGGGCCAGTTCGCGCAAGAAGGATTCCACGTCGGTGACCATGCCGATCGACTGCCAGCTACCGCGATCGGCAAGCTTCGTGACCACGGCCGGGTTGATGTCGATACAGACCGTGCGCACGCCCGCGGGCAGCATGTTGCCGGTGGCGATCGAGTGCAGCATGGTCGACAGCATTAATGCCATGCGGACCCCTGAGAGCGCCGCGCGCATTCGCTGTTGCGCAACGATCATGTCGGTGATGACGTCGGGGAGCGGCCCGTCGTCGCGCACCGAGCCCGCGAGCACGATGTCGACTCCGTGGTCGATCGCAGACTTCATCACGCCGGAGGTGAGCTGCCCCGACTCCACCATTTGGCGCAGCCCGCCCGCCGCTCGCACACGGTTGATGGCCCGCATGTGGTGCTCGTGGCCGTGCT
>JAYUFT010000072.1:0-6887 GCA_043738605.1 Candidatus Dormiibacterota bacterium
GCGTACCTGCTGATCAATGGCAAGTGGGAGGACCACGTGCTGACCTCGATCATCAATCCCGGCGCCAACCCCGTCGACCCCTGACGTGCCGTCTGCAGCCGATCTAGTAATCGGGGCCCTGCGCTGGGTCGAGTACGCCGGCCTGATCCTCTTCATCGGCGTGTTCGTCGTCAGGCGGCTGGCGGCGAACTCGCCGCGAATCGTGTGGGCTCGGCCGCCGATGGAGCGCGCGCTGGCTGCTGCGCTTGTCGGTGGGCTGGGCGTGGTCGTCGCCGAAGCATTGGTCGCCGGCCACTCACTGTCCGGCGCCGTGACCTTCCTGTTCGGAGATGCGGCCGGCTGGGTGCGAATTTTTCGGGTCGCGGCCGAGGGTTTGGCGCTTGCGCTCTGTCTGCTTGGACGGCGGATGGTGGCGCCGGCCGCAATCTTCGCCGCGGCATCGCTCGCCTTCGCCGGCCATGCGGCAGCGCAGGGGCAGCCGGCGGGCCCGATCTTCGCCGACGCGCTGCATGTTCTCTCGGCGGGCGTGTGGGCGGGAGGGATCATGGCGATGGCGACAGTGCGACCGCCAGGAGGGTGGAATGGGGAGGACGGCAAGGCCCTGCTCGCGCGGTTTGGGCGCGTCGCACTCATCGCATTTGCGATCACCGCCATGACCGGGGTCCTGGCGGCCACCTCTGCGCTCGGGTCGCCGTCCGACCTCTGGACGACGCCCTACGGATTGGTCTTGAGCGTGAAGTCGGCGGGCGTGGTCGTGATGATGGTGCTGTCGGCGCTGGCGTGGCGTCGAGGCCTTGGCCTCGTCCGATTTGAGGCCGGCGTCGCCATCCTTGTGGTGGCGGCGACCGCGGTGCTGGCGGCAACACCGATCCCGCCTTTCACGATCGATGAACCGATGAACCCGGTCGCGGCCCATACCCGCCATTAGCGGAATAGAATCGCGTGGTGCCCGCGGTTCGCGAGGTTATGAGCACCATGATTCACACGGTGAGCCCGTCGACCACCGTCGGTGAAGCCGTCGCGCTCATGGCTCAGCACCGCATCGGCTCGACCGTGGTGATGGATGGCAACCGCTTGGCGGGCATCTTCACCGAGCGGGACACGGTGCGGGCGATCTCGCAGTCCCACGACGCGCCGGGCCACGAGGTCTCGTCCTGGATGACCCGGGACCCCATCACCGTGGGGCCGGACGAGGATGTCGAGATCGCCCTCAGCACCATGCTGGACCACGGGTTTCGCCACCTGCCGGTGGTCGAGAACGGAGAGGTGATCGGTATCGTCTCAATTCGCGATCTAGCGGGGTAGCGGCGGGCCTCCGGCCCGCCTTATGAGAAAGGACCAGTCGGTCCTCTCTCATCGAGCGTGCGGCTTCGCCGCAGGCTCTGCTCTCTCCCCCGGGATGGGATTTACTACGAATGGTCTCTCCCCGCCACATTTGGAGTGGTAGGAAACAAAGTCATGGCCGGGGAGACCCCGGCCAACCCTGCTGAGATTGCATTTCTCGTGGCCTGCCTAGAGAGTGTCCGGCGCAAGACTGGATGCTCAGGGTCGTTCTACAACTGTGTTTCGTCGGGGGCGCCGCTTCGAGGCGACGACGAGCGCGCTGGGGTACGACGAGCAGGCGTCCTGGTCCATTGGGCAGGGGGTGGAACCAGAGCGGGCGCCGGTCGCGCCGAAAGCGACGCTTCTTCGCTATGACTCGCCGCCCTGGCTCATCGAGCAGGAGCTGCGCAAGCATCACCGCGATCGCTCCCACGCGGCTTCTCCGCTTCGCGGGGTGTCGACCGAAGAGGTGCTCGAGGCCCTGGTCGACGCTTTCAGCCCGGCCGAGCTGGACTGGGATCTCATCGGAGTTGCGTTTGTGCAGGCAAGCCCGGATCCGGCCGTGCCCACCGACTCTCCCGTGGTCATGCAGGACGTTGTTCCCTGGGAATTGCCGTCGCCCGCCGCTCGTGCGTTTCACTCGAGGCGGCCGCCGAGGTGGAGCCGCGAGCACGACGAGATCGTGGCCGCGGTGCGCGAGCTGTCGTGGGAGGGCTATTTCGCGCTCGTCGGCGACATCTTCCGGCGCGAGGGATATGAGGTGTTCGGCGGCGAAGGGCCCGACGGGGACGTCATCGATATGGAGGTCGTGCGCGGGGCTGAGCGGATGCTCGTCAACTGCCAGCTGCGGGGGCTCGATCCGATCGGTGTGGAGCCGCTGGGCGAGATGCACCTGGTGGCGCAACGCAGTGAGGCCAGCGTGGCCATCGTGTCGGACGGGGACTTCGCACCCGAAGCGTGGGCGTTTGCCGACGAGAATGGGATCACCATCATCGACAGGGAGATACTCACCGGCCTGGTCCTGGAGCTCACGCTCGGCAACGCATTCAGCACCAACCTGAGGGCGAAAGCGCGGCGGCTGCTGTCGATCCTGCAACCGGCCCGGAAGTGGGGAGTGGAGACCACCACCCACTAGACCTCTCGGTAAACTGCGGTCCCCATGGGTCTGCTCGCGTTGCGGCGCTATCTGCCGTACATGCGGCCATACATCGGCCTCGTCGTCGTCTTCGGCATCGCCCAGCTGGGGAGCCTCGCGGCCTCGGCCGCGATACCGAAGGTGATCCAGGGCATCATCGACGGACCGATCACCGACCACCAGCTTGGCGCTTTGGTACCGATGGCCGGCGTGCTCGTCGCCATCAGCGTGCTCGAGTTCATCTTCATCTACTTGCGGCGCAACTACTCGGGCGTCGCATCGCTGCGAATGGAAACCGACCTGCGCAACGACTTCTACGCGCACCTGCAAAACCTGCAGGTCGCGTTTCACGACAACTGGCAGTCGGGCCAGCTGCTGTCCCGCGCCATCTCCGACATCGCCACGGTGCGCCGCTTCGTGAGCTTCGGCTTGATCTGGTTCTTGCAGACCATCGTGACGTTCATCGTCGTCTTCGTCCTGATGCTCGACCTGGATTGGCAGCTGGCATTGGTGGTCGTGGCCTGCATGTTGCCGATCGCCTACTTCAGCAACAAGTTCCACGACAAGTACAAGGTCATCGCCAGACGCCTCCAGGACCAGCAAGGCGACCTGACCACGATCATCGAAGAGATGGCCACCGGCGTGCGGATCATCAAAGCCTTCGGACGGATGCCGCTGATGCAGAAGCGATTCGAGGACCAGGCGGGCCTCCTTCGAGCGACGAGCCTCACCGGTATCGAGGCGCGAGCGCGCCTATGGACCCAGCTGAACTTCCTGCCCAACCTTTCGCTCGTCGCGGTGCTGCTGCTCGGCGGAATCAACGTCGTGCAGGGCCGGCTCACCATCGGCGGCCTCGTCGCCTTCATGAGCTACGTCTTCATGCTCACGTGGCCGATGGACGCCATCGGCTGGGTGCTGTCGATGAGCGAGGAATGCCAGACAGCGTCGGAGCGGCTGAACGAAGTTCTTGATTCGCGGCCAGAGATCGCCGACCGCACCGGAGCTCGCGCCCTGGACGAATGCCAGGGGCGCATCGAGCTCCGCGGCGTCGGGTTCAAGTATCCGAAGTCGGATGACTGGGTCCTTCGCAACGTGAACCTCGTGATCGAGCCAGGGGAGACGTTGGGCCTCGTGGGCCGCACCGGCAGCGGCAAGACCAGCCTCGCCTACCTGCTGCCGCGCCTTTACGACATCGCCGAGGGGCAGGTGCTGCTCGACGGGGTCGATGTACGAGACCTGCAGCTGCGCTCGCTGCGGTCTCACATCGGCGTCGCTTTCGAAGATCCGATCCTGTTCTCGGCCTCGGTGCACGAGAACCTGGTGATGGGCAGGAACGTGGTCTCCGACGAAGAGCTCGAGCGCGCCATCGAGGTCGCCCAGGCGGGCTTCGTCTGGGACCTGCCCTGGGGCCTCGAGACGCGAGTCGGTGAGCAGGGCTACACGCTTTCCGGCGGCCAGCGGCAGCGGCTCGCCCTGGCGAGGGCGGTCCTCGGCCGGCCACAGGTGCTCGTGCTCGACGACCCGCTTTCGTCTGTCGACGTGCACACCGAGGCGGTCATCGAAGCCGCGCTCGCCACAGTTCTCGATGGGGTCACCGCGCTGCTCGTGGTGCATCGGCCCTCCACGCTTGCGCTTGCCGACCGCGTGGCGCTGCTCGACGGTGGGACGATCGTCGCCACCGGGACGCACACCGATCTGATGCGGTCCAACGATCTTTACCGGGCGCTGCTTTCGCAGGAGTACGAAGCAGCGCCGGCGGTGGCCGGAAAATGAGCTTGATCGCACCCGCTGATCGATGGCGCGGAGTGGCGGGCGAGGAGGTGGACGAGTTCTCGGCGACTGTCGCCGGGCTGCTGCGCAAGCGCAGCCGCGCGTTGCTCGCGGCGCTCGCCCGCCCCTACAAGAGAGAGATCGTCCTCGCCGGCCTCCTGATCCTCGTGCGCTCCGCCGCCTACCTCGCAATTCCCTACCTGGTCGGCCTCGGCATCGACCGCGGCATTCTCGCGGGGAAAAATGGCAACCTCGAGACGCTCGTCCTCATCGTGGCCGCGTTGCTGGGCGCACTGATGCTCAACGCGGTTGCCAACTACGCGTTCCTCAGGCTTTCGGGACGCGTCGGCGCGGACATGCTGTTCGACCTGCGCCGGATGCTCTTCAGTCACGTGCAGGCGCTGTCGCTGTCGTTCTTCGAGCGCTACACCTCGGGGCGCATCATCTCCAGGCTCACGTCTGACATCGATGCTCTCAACGAGCTGCTGGCGACGGGCCTCACGTCTGTCCTCACCTCATTGATCTCGGTGGTGGGCATCACCGTGATCCTGCTGCGCCTCGACACCCGCCTCGGCGTCGTGACGCTCGTGGTGATGCCGTTGGTGCTGGGCCTGACCGCCTGGTTCCGGCACAACTCGGCCCGCTCGTATCGCGCGGTCCGGCGGGCGATCGTGCTGGTGATCGTTCACTACGTCGAGTCGCTGGGCGGCATCCGCGCCGTGCACGCATTTCGGCGCGAGCCGCGCAACCAGGAGATCTTCGAAGACGTCAACGGTCGCTACCGTGACGCCAACATCTGGTCGAACCGCCTCGCGTCCACATTTGGACCCGGGATCATCCTGCTGGGCCGGTTGACGACGATGTCGGTCCTCGTGTTTGGCGGCTTCCTCGTCGTGCAAGGACAGCTGACGCTGGGCGTGCTGACGGCCTTTGTCCTTTATCTGAGGCAGTTCTTCGAGCCCATGCAGGACCTCTCTCAGTTCTACAACACGTTCCAGGCCGCGGGCGCGGCGCTGGAGAAGCTGGCCGGGGTGATCGAGGAGACGGCCACCGTGCCCGAGCCGCGCGCGCCGGTGCGGTTGGGCGACGTGAAAGGCGCCGTCGGCTTCGAAGGGGTCACCTTTGCGTACAGGGACAAGGCCGTGCTGCACGACATCGAGCTGCAGATCCCCGCCGGTCAGATCATCGCCCTGGTGGGGGAGACCGGGGCGGGGAAGACGACGATGGCGCGTCTCATCGCGCGGTTCTACGACCCGAGCGTGGGCCGGGTGACGCTCGACGGGGTGGACCTGCGCTCGATCGCCACCGCGGATCTGAGGAGGGCGGTCGCCGTCGTCACACAGGAGGCGTTCCTGTTCTCAGGGACGGTGGGGGACAACCTGATGTTCGGGAGACCCGATGCCACGCGAGAAGAGATGATCACGGCCGCGCGGGCCATTGGAGCCGATGAGTTCATCTCGGCGCTGCCCAATGGGTACGAGACGGATGTCCGAAGGCGTGGTGTGCGCCTGTCGTCGGGGCAGCGACAGCTGGTCGCGTTTGCGCGCGCGTTCCTGTCCGATCCGCGAGTGCTGATTCTCGACGAGGCCACGTCGTCGCTGGATCTGCCTTCGGAGAGGCTGGTGCAGCATGCCCTGCGCACTTTGCTGCGAGGCCGCACCGCCATGATCATCGCCCACCGCCTTTCGACTGTCGACATCGCTGACAGGGTGTTGGTCATCGACCAGGGACGGGTCGTTCAGGATGGAAACCCCTCGGCGCTACGCGCCGAGAGCGGCCACTATGGATCGCTTCACCGGGCTTGGGTGGAGTCTCTCGTCTAAGTCGTTGCTGGCTCCGGCTCGTCGCCGGAGCCAAACCGCGTTGTCTAAGGTCGCGGTCACATCCCCACCCCCATCCCCTCCCCGTCGAGCGGGGAGGGGGGGCTTGTGTCTCGCGCCGGTTCAGGCTTCGAGCCTGCTCTCAATGCCATACTGCGGCCGATGCTTTTGCGGACCGATCCCCTTCGCGTTGCGGTGTACGCCCTGGGCCTTGCCTTCGTGCTCATCCTTGGCGCTTACGGGTTCGCCGCCATCGCGTCCCGGCCCACGCTTGGTGGGATCGTTTCTGCTCTTGCCGCTCTCGCGATTGCCGGTTCTGGCCTCCTGTATGCTTGGCGGCTCGGAAACGCTGGCATCGTCGATTAGCCTGTAAGAGACCACTCTCACCAACCACGGAGTGCCGATGGACTCCCTCCACACGATTGGCTTCTACGTGTCCGCCGCAATTTCAGTGGCCGGTGGGCTCTCTGTAGCGTTCCTGCCCGATCGCGTGCGTCGCGGCATGGCCCTCGGCGCGGTCGCGATCGGCGTCGCCGGCATCTATCTCTCGCTGTCAGCGGGTTTCGCGGCCCTCGTCGCGCTCGCTTGCTACGGAGGGTGCGCGCTCCTCCTTGCGGGGCCGGTCTATCGCAGTCTCGAGTCCGTCACCGGCAGTCCCTGGCGGCAGCTCGGTGCGATCGCCGCCGCCGCCCTGTTCGGCGCCCTGGCCTATGCCGCCTACTTTGGCGATTTCCATCGCGCGACCTACTTCGGAGGCGATTTCGGGAGCGCGGCCATCGGCCGCCGGCTCTTTGCCCACGACGCACTCGCGACCGAGGCGGTGGCTGCACTGGTGCTCG
>JAYUFT010000073.1:0-2185 GCA_043738605.1 Candidatus Dormiibacterota bacterium
GCCTCTAGGGGACAGGTTCACGACCGCGACGAACCGACCATCTTTCGCGGACCGATGGTCGGCAAAGCGATCGAATCGATGATGACCCAGGTCGATTGGGGCCGCCTCGACTATCTCGTCATCGACCTGCCGCCCGGCACGGGCGACGCGTCGCTCACGCTGGCGCAGGCGGTACCGCTCACCGGCGTCGCGATCGTGTGCACGCCGCAGGACGTGGCCACCGACATCGCCGTGAAGGCCGTGCAGATGTTTCGCAAGCTGAACGTCACGCCGCTCGGGCTCATAGAGAACATGAGCTGGTACGTGTGTCCGGACTGCGGACACCGGCACGACATCTTCGGCCACGGAGGGGCAGAGGCGGCCGCGAAGCGACTCGGCGTTCCGTTCCTCGGAGCGGTGCCGCTGGAAGAAGGGATACGCCAGGATGCCGACACCGGCACGCCGGTCGTAATCTCGCGACCGGAATCAGCCGGCGCAAAGGCATTCGTCGAGATCGCATCCCAGGTCGCGGCGCGGACGTCGATCCAGTCGTTCCGTATGTTGCCCGTGATCAACGTCCACTGAAAGACCTCCAACCGTTCCCAAGCAACGTCGACGTCGACCGCGAACGCAACGTGATGGACGTGGTTTGGGAGGACGGCCACCGCAGCACGTACTCCGGGGAGCAGCTCCGCTGGGCCTGCCCATGCGCGGAGTGCCGAGGCGAGGCGGGTTCGCCGGGCCGCCTGTCACGCGTCAAGAACCTGAATCCAGAGGAGCTGCGACTTCAAGACGTCAGCCTCATCGGGCAGTACGCGTTGCAGATCGCGTTCCAGAGCGGCCACGCGACCGGGCTGTACACGTTCTCGCTGCTGCGGGCTCTTTGCACCTGCCCGGAGTGCGCCCAGCGCCGGTCGTAATTAAGCGACATCGCAACGGACCAGCAAAGCCGCCCGCCGCCTTACGGTGGCACTGACCCGAAAGCGAATCGGTCAGGCGTAAGCGCGACGATGTTGCCTTCGGCGGTGATCACCAGCTGCCAGCCCTCTTCGTGAACCATTCGGTGATGCCGGCGGCACAGCAGGATCATGTTGTCCATCACGTGCTTGCCGCCGTCGGCCCAATGCTTCAGGTGATGAACATCGGTCCAATCGGCAGGCCGATCGCAACCGGGGAACCTGCAGCCCTTGTCCCTCACCACCAGCGCCTTGCGCTGCGAACCGCTGATCGAGCGGCTGGTCTGACCAGCCGTCGGCTGCTCGGACTCGGAGCCAAGAAAGATCGGGGTGATGGCGGCATCGCAGGCAAGCCTCCGTGCTGTTTCAGCAGGAATCGGCTGCGCCCAATCGAGGTCAGCCGCGGGGAGCCCTCCCGCGGCTTCGCCGCGGGGACCCCAGCAGACCAGGGTCGCCATGGATACCGTGACCGCCACGTGCGGCTTCTGGCCACCAACCTGGGGCAGCGTGCCGCTGTCCAGCCTCTGGCGTGCCAGCTCCACCATTGAATCAGCGCGTCGCTGCTTAGGCGTGCGCTTGTCGTCGGGGGTCGGCGGTCCGCTGAGCGCGTTGAGCGCGGTCCGGATGATGGCGCCGGCTTCGGAGTCGAACCGTCCATTCATGTAGAAGACGCCATCAAGCGTCTGGCTGAAATGGAGGAAGCACAGCTCGTGCGACTCGTTGGCCTCTTCGCGAACCGAGTCGGGATCCATGAGGTGCTGGAGCTTGATCGTCACCATGCGCAAGCGAGCGAGGTCGAGCTCCTTGGCGGCGGTGACCAGGATCGTCTCCGCGTTCGCCTCCATCTTGTCGCCGAGCTTCTCAGCAGTCCGGGCGATCATCGCCGCGTGCGCGTAGCTGATGTCGCCGTCGGCGAACGCCTCAGCCGTCTGGGGTAGATCGGCCAGCTCCCGCGCCACGGCGACACGACCGGTGGCGGCGGCGGGTGAGAAGTTGCACTTCCAGCGCAACCAGGCCTTGGCGGTGAGGGCGGCGGTGGCGGCGTATCCGCTACCTCTGTCGAAGCGGTGGAGCCGGCGCGTGCACTCCGCTTCCATTCCATTGATGAGCCGGCGCATCTCTTCCATATCAGGGCCCATCGCGGCGGCCGGCACCCGTGGAGGTCCTCCTCGCGCAAGCGCTGGAGGGCCTCATGGATGTCTTGAAAAGGGGTTGAACTGGGGCTGGATTGGTGCCCGAACTCCACCATA
>JAYUFT010000074.1:0-6825 GCA_043738605.1 Candidatus Dormiibacterota bacterium
GGGGGCTGCGGATCGAGTGCTCGCCAGCAAATCGCTACCGTCGCCACGCGAGATGAGGCATGTCTGGCGGGAGGTCGGTCGCCGGTTCGAGCGTCCGGATCAATTCGGACCCATCGAATATGCCAGGCAAGCGATACAGGCGAATCCTGGACTCGACGAGGCCACCCTTCGCAACGACGCGTGTTCCGCGGTATCAGGATTTCTTAAGGCATTGACTCTTAGCGAGTGACTCACCTGCGTATCACGGCGCAGGCAGTAGGGCCTTTTTGGGGAACGACGGCGATAACCGGACGGGGAAGCCTGGCCCTGAACTATTCTTCCTGCGCCGTTTCCTCACTCATCGGCACGATCGCGATCGGCAGCTCCGAGATGTCGTAGTAGCGCACCGGCTTGGACATTCGCTTGGCGATTCCGACCTGCACCTTCACACCCAGCGACATGTGCCCGAACACCCAGACCTCATCGCACCGAGCGAGGAGGTTGTTCATCGCCTCGCGGACGATCTCCTTCGAGACGGTGTGCATCAGGTAGTAGTCGAACAGCATGAACGGGCTGACCGGCACCATCCCCGAGTCGAGCACGAACTTCTGAATGTGCGTCCGCCAGTAGAAGACCTTGTTGGACATTGCGACGTAAACCAGCCGTTTGGGGTGGCGCAGCGTTTCCTCGGCCTGGTCTCGCGCCGTCGGTTTGGTCGCCGGCTGGAAGATTCGTTCGAGGATGTCTTCTGCGGCTTTCCCCGAGATCGTCGCCATGGGTCGGCCTATCCTATCAGCCGTGCCCGAACCTTCCGGCGCCGAGGGTGGCGGCGGTAACAGGACCGCTCCCGCGACTCCGTCGCTGGGACCCCAGTCGACGGCGCCCAGCGCTCGCTTTCGCCTTGATGGGCGCGTGGCGCTGGTCACGGGCGCCAGCCGGGGCATCGGCAGCGCCATCGCCGAGGCGCTAGCTGAGCAAGGCGCCCAGGTGGTCCTTTCCAGCCGCAAACAGGCCGACCTCGACGTCGAGGCTGAGCGGATCAACGCCAGGTTTCCGGAAAAGACGGTGGCGATCGCCGCCCATGCCGGTAAGACGGAGGACCTTCAGCACCTCGTCGACGAGGTCATGAAGCGGTTCTCGCGCATCGACATCCTGGTCAACAACGCCGCCACCAATCCGTACTTCGGGCCCGTCCTTAGCGCTGACCTCGCGGCCTGGGACAAGACGTTCGAGGTCAACCTTCGCGGTGTTTTTCAGCTGACCAAGCTCGTCTACGACGCCTCGATGGAGAGGAATGGAGGGGCTGTCGTCAACGTCGCCAGCATCGGCGGCATCAGGCCGGGCTTTGGACTTGGCGTCTACAACATCACGAAGGCGGGCGTGATCATGCTGACCAGGCAGCTCGCCCGGGAGCTGGGCGGCAAGGTCCGGGTCAACGCTGTCGCGCCGGGCCTCGTGAAGACGCGCTTCGCCGAGGCGCTGTGGGGAAACGAAGCGATCCTGGAGAGGGTCCTGGCCTCCAACCCGATGGGCCGCATCGGCATGCCGGACGAGATTGCGGGCGCCGTCGCCTTCCTGGCGAGTGATGCCGCTTCCTACATCAATGGAGAAGTGCTGGTTATTGATGGAGGCGGCGGGGAGCCTTAGCTCGTACTCGTCCTCCAGGCCGTTCCGACTCCTCGACCAGCTCTTCGTCCGACTCGCCGTTTTCTGATGCCGGCGCTCGCGAGTGGATGAAGTCCTCCAGCTCCTTCTCGTACTGATAGCCCTGGTTGTCTGGCGTGTAGCGCAGCACCCGTCGCTGCGAGATGTACTCCTCGAACGCGGCCCTCGTGTCTCGCGCGGCGCGAAAGCCGAGAAGACGCGAGGCCTTCGCGGTCGAGAGCACCCGTCCCCAGCGCAGCAGGTCGATCAGCTGGGGTGAGAGGGTCGCGATGCCCGCCTTCCTGAGCGCGAAGGCCGCCAGGTCGACGCCAAAAGGCGGGATCAGCGGCGCATGCAGCTTCCCCGCACCGTCGAGCAGCTTGGACAGCGGCTCCGCGCCAGGCGCGGCGATGTTGTATGCACCGGCAGGTCCGCGCTTGACCGCCAGCCTCATGGCTTCGACACAGTCATCGCGATGGGTAAGCTGGAAGGTCGGGTCGTAGCCCGCAATCGTCGGCACCACCTCGAGGTCGAGGTACCTGGCGAGGGGCTGGGGCTCATCCGGGTTGAGGCTGTTGCCAAAACGAAGCACCAGGATGTCGATGGCGGCGTTGCGCGCCGCGAAGTCGTTCACGTAAGACTCGACCTCGACGATGTCGCGCACGAACTGATGGCGCGAGTTGCTGTCGAGTCGATGGTCCTCACGGATCCCTGTCGGCAAGTCGGGGCGCGATCCATAGACGTGGCTGGAGGACTTGAGGATGAAGCGGGTCACCGGACTACCCGCCCCCGCGCAACCTGCCAGCAGGTTGAGCGTGCCGATCACATTCACCTCATGAGCCCGCCGCGGATCCAAGTCGAACGAATCGACGCGGGTCAGCGCGTGCACCACCGTGTCGATACCAACCGAACGAACCAGCTTGCCGATCAGCGAGTGGCGGATGTCGAGCTTGAGGTAGTCGGCGCGCCCCAGGTCGTAACGAGGTTCGCGGATGTCGATGCCAATCACCTCGGCGACGTCGGGATCCTCGACGAGGCGCTGCACGACGAGCGCACCCCACCAACGAGCAACCCCGGTCACGAGTATTCGGCGCTTCTTGGACGGCATCTGCGCTTAGTCTGCCCTACGTTCGTTTTATTACGTCGCGTTCCATCTGCGCTACTGCACGGGCGACGGTCTCGAAAAGTGGCGATTTCGCCCGGCGTACGGCCCACTCGAGCTGCCGGAGGAGCGAGTAGAGGCTCTTCATCGCCTTGATCGCATCGCCGATATCCACATTCGGAGGTAGCGGAATCTTGTCCAGGGCCTCTCCGGCGGACCACCTGTAGGCGAAGTCGATGTAGTCGTGAGAAGGCTGCCTGAGGTTGGGCTCGTCGAGGTCGCTCTCCATGTCAGCGAAGCGGAAGTACAGCGAGCGCACCAGCCTCGCCGTCTGCCCGATCGCCGGCGTGGGGTACCGCCTCGGTCCACGCTGCTGCCTGTCTCTGCCGCCACGCTCTCGATCCTCCGCCGCCAGCATGATCAGCACGGCGCACAGCTCTTCGGGCGCGAGGCCCTCGAGCCATCCGAGCCAGACGGCCTCCGCGACTAGGATCGTGTTCTCGCCGTAGATCCGCGCGGCGAACAATCCTTTGTCCGTGGGCCGGTCGTGGGCCAGGAAGCCGGTCTCCGTGAGGATCCGGCACAGCCGGCGCAGCTTGCGCGCGTACTCGTCCATCTGGCCGGTGACCTCCCGTTCGCCGGCCTCGAGCTCCTTCTGCAACCCGCGGATCTCGCCGTACTTCTGGAGGTGCTCGCCAAATCGAGGAGAGCGCACGACCTTGAGCTTGTGCTGGCGCTCCAGGAGCCCCTTTGCCTCGATCTCCAGCCTCTGCACCAAACGACCGGCCGAACCCATGGACCGCATGTGCGTTCCGCGCCTGCCTCGCCGCTCCGCGCCTGCCTCGCGTCGTAGGCGCTTGAGCTCGATCCGGATTGCCCGCCGGCGGTCCTCCAACTTGAAGTACTGCGCGATGTCGTCAATCGAGACTTCGCGGTCGTCCCAGAGCCTGCGGATGTCCTCCAACCTGGCCCGCACGTTGGCGAGGCGCTCCTTCGTCCGCTGCCCGGCCAGCCGCTTTTGAAACTGGCCGAAGGATCGCTCCATCAGGGCATCCGCCTGCTCCGGCGTGTAGATTCGTAGGAGGTTCAGCGCCATGTTGTAGCTGGGTAGAAACTTCGACTCGACCACCAGCGTCGGGCCCATGGCGACCTCGTAGATCGCGCCGATCTCCACGTCCGACTCCTTCAGGATCACGCCGTGCCCGATGACGTCGATCCCCCGGCGTCCGGCGCGCCCCATCAGCTGCGTCAGCTCACCGGTGGTGAGATTCGAAAAGTTGGTGCCGTCGAACTTGCTGAAAGACGAGACGACGACTCCCCGGGCCGGCATATTGATGCCGAGCGACAGGGTCTCGGTCGCGAACACGACCTTGATGAGCCCGCGCTGAAAGAGCTCCTCGACCATTTCCTTGTGGTACGGAAGAAGGCCTGCATGGTGCTCGGCCAGCCCTCGGCGCAGCAGGCGGGCGTCGACCATGCGGCGAAACAGGGCTTCCTCGTCGTGGTCGGTGAGGCCGGCAAGCCGCTCAGCGGCCACCTTGTCGATCTCCTCCTTCTCTGCGGCAGTGGTCAGGTCGATCTCGTGGTATGAGCACCGCTGCAGCGCTTCGCGGCAACCGCGACGAGAGAAGATGAAGTAGATCGCGGGCAGCATGTCTCCACGCCGCAGCTCTTCGATCACATGCAGCAGATCGTTCGAAGGCAGCCGGCTGTAGCGGCCGACGCGGTAGGCAGCCTCCTCTTCCTCTGTCGCTTTGCTCCACGTGCGCTGTTCGATCGCGCCGTCGGGTTTGAATAGGGCAAGAAGCCGATTGTTGATGGCGAGCCAGAGCTTCAGCTCCACGGGCCGCACGTTGTGGAACACGGTCTCCATGCCGCCGCGGTTCTCGGCCATCCATTCCGCGATCTCGCGGAAGTTGCCGATCGTTGCCGACAGGCCGACGAGCTTGATCGTCGTGGGCGCCTGGATGACGATCTCCTCCCAGACCGATCCGCGCGGGAAATCGTCGATGTAGTGCACCTCGTCCAGGACCACGTGCGAGACCCCCTCCAGCCTCTCCAGGTCCTCATAGATAAGGTTGCGCAGGATCTCGGTCGTCATCACGACCACCGGCGCGTCGGGGTTGATGGAGTTCTCGCCGGTGACGAGCCCGACGGTCGCCTCGCCGTACTCCTTGACGAAGTCGTGGTACTTCTGATTGCTGAGTGCCTTGAGCGGTGTCGTGTAGATCACCTTCGAGCCGGCGCGCAGCGCGCGGAAGATCGCGTACTCGGCGACGACCGTCTTCCCACTTGAGGTGGGGGCGCTGACAAGGACACCGCCCGGGCCACGGTCGAGCTTGTCGATGGCCTCCCGCTGAAACTCGTCGAGCTTGAAAGGCAGCGTTGCCTCGAACTCGTCTATGAGCGATTCCGCCGTCTTCATACTCGTATCAGCTCGGTGGAAACGTCGGTGATGCGCGCACCGTCGCTGTGCGACTCGACGTAGGAGAGCACCGAGGCCAGCACCTCGTCCGCGTGCCTGCCGCTGGCGCTGACAGTGGCGACTGCCAGTTCGGCCAGCTGCCACCGATCGAGCTCGCCGACCTCCGCGGCTGCGACGTGATGCTCCTGTCGCAAGCGCTTGAGCAGCCCGCTGACGACCCGGCGCTTTGATTTCAGCGAACCGCTGTCGGGCAGATGGAGAACGACCCGCAGCAGGCCGACCGTCAAAGGTGAAGACATCCATCGGCTAGATTACGTGGCGTGGAGACCCGAGCAACCGAGCTGCGCGACCTCGGCCGCGAGCTGGTCAAAGCCTCCTATCTCAAAGGCGATTTCGTACTTCGCTCCGGCAAGCGCTCCAATCGCTATTTCGACAAGTTCCTCTTCGAGACGGATCCCGCCCTTCTCCGCCGCCTCGGCAAACACCTGGCGCGGCTGGTCCCTGCGGAAACGCGGCGCCTGGCCGCGCCTGAGCTGGGAGCGGTGCTTTTGGGCGGCGCGGTGTCGATGGAGTCGGGCCTGCCCCTGGTACTCGTGCGCAAGGAGCCGAAGGGCTATGGCACCTCGAAGCAGATCGAGGGACGCTTCGAGCCCGGCGAAAGGGTCACCGTGATCGAAGACGTCGTCACCACGGGGGGCGACTCGTTGCGATCGGCGCAGGTGTTGCGCGACGCGGGGGTGGAGGTGATCCACCTGGTGGTCGTGCTCGATCGGGGCGAAGGGGGAGAGGAGAACATCCGAGCCGCGGGCATACCCTACTCACCGCTGTTCCGAATCGCTGATCTAGAGCTTGACTAGGGCTTTGGGCGGCACTTCCATCCTTTGACTGAGCTCGTCATCGCCGGGGGGACTGCCGGCACTGCCGATGGTCCGCGGCAGGTCGATGTTCACGTCTCCGACGGCGTCATCACTGCGCTGGAGGAGCACAACGCCCGGCACCCTGCCGGCGCGCGCGTCGTGGATGCGGTCGGGATGTACGTGCTCCCCGGCGCCATCGACGTGCATGTTCACGGTCGCGACCCGGGGTTTCCGGAGAAGGAAGACTTCGGCACCTTGACGCTGGCGGCCGCCGCCGGCGGCGTCACGACGGTGATCGACATGCCCAACACGATTCCTGGCGTCGACTCCAGCGGCGTTCTGGAATCCAAGGCTGCGCTGGCGCACAGCAACGCCCACGTCGATTTCGGGTTTTGGGGGCTCATCCGCTCGAGCTCGACAGCAGAGCAGCTCGAAGGCCTTGCTCGGTCCGGCGCCACTGGATTCAAGGCGTACCTAGGCTATGCCTTCAGCCTCAGCCGCAAGCAGGTCCAGTACTCGCCTGACTCGGACGACCCCGATCTCGAGGCGCCGCCGGATTACGGGACCCTGCTCCGGCTCGCCCCGGCGGTCGCCCAGCTGGGCCTGCCGCTGGTGATCCACGCCGAAGACCCGGGCATCCTGGCTGCATTCAGGCGGCCGCTCGAGTCGTATGCCGACGTGCTGGCCTCCCGCCCGCCCGAGGCGGAGGCCGTCGCCATCGCTGCCGCCGCGGCGATCACCGACTCGTTTGGCGCCCGCCTACACATCGCGCATTTATCGAGCGCGCTCGGCCTGAGGGCGGCGGAGTCGGCGCTGCG
>JAYUFT010000075.1:0-6812 GCA_043738605.1 Candidatus Dormiibacterota bacterium
AGCTTGCCCTCCAGGATGTCATTCGGTCCCATCGTGAACCGACGAAGCCCATCTTTCTTGTCTTGGGCAGCCTCGATAGGCGTGCTTTCTGCGACTGCCTCCTGTACGTCCATGGACACGAATCACCCCCGCTTGGATTAGGGCTCCGTCACATCGAAGCCGAGTCCTCAGGTTACTGCGGAACGGGGTCCGGCTGCGGTCCCAAACTCATTTGTTGCCAGGCAACCTAGAGTTGCTAAGTCGAGCGATCTTCGATCTCCCAGGCATGGTCGAGCACGTGCCACGCCATTCGCCGAGCCGCGTATCGAGCCGGCCAGCCGTGCTCGGTGACGCCCTTGGTGCCGGCCCTCAAACCGGCGACTATCGCATTTCGGAACTCCCGCACCGCTGCCGAGTCGCCGGCGGGGGGCTGCTGCAAGCGGAGGCCGAGCTTGCGCGCGTACATGGTCTCCGCGCCAAGCACATGCTCGAAGATCTTGTCCCGGTCCCGGCCGCCACCGCGCGGCCCTTTCCGCAGTGCGGACGGGGCCCTTTCGACCACGCCATCCAGGACGGTCCACGAAGCCGCCACCAGCGCAGACAGCCTCCCCGCCTCCTTCTTGGTGAGCCGCTTGGACTCAGCCTTGGCGATCGCCCCAGGCGCTCCGAATTCCGTGCTCGCATCGCCCGGCAGGCGTTCGACGACGTCGAGGGTCGTGCCCGGGGCGAACGGAATGCGCGCGGCGTTGGCTGCCTGGGCGTACCTGGGCGCGGCAGCCGCGAGCGCCTCGAGCGCCGATTTCTCGTCCTTGCCGGAGCGCGTCCAGCCGGGCCAGTCGGCGGCGGATGCAAAGACGCGCCGCTTGCCGACCTCGAGGTAGACCCGGGTCACGTCTTCACCTCGGTCACAGTGTTGGCGGCCAGGTCGTAGATGAAGCCGCGAATCTTGTCCCGGTGAGCCAGATGCAGGTCGAGGCGAAGGCGGCCTACGTCTTCGACCACCGCCGCGACGGGATCCTCGAAAACCCCGAGTGGCTCGTCGAATCGATGTCCGGTGGCAGCGGCGATCTTTTCGGCCAGCTCACCTTGCTTGAAGCGGCCGAGGAGGCAATCGGTGTGATGGATGACCATGATCTCGCGCGTTCCGGTGACCGCCTGCGACACCGCTAGCGCATGTCGCACGTCGTCGGTGGCGCGTCCTCCCGCGTTGCGGATCACGTGAGCGTCACCTGGTCGCAGCCCGAGCAGCCCGGTGACGTCGACGCGTGCGTCCATGCAGGTCAGCACGGCGAGCCTCTGAACCGGCTCGACGATGCGCGCCGCGCTGCCCAGGTAGTGCAGCCGGGTGTTCATGACCACGCGGTCGATGGCGTCCACTCAGCCTGAATAGTCTCGCTGTACTGACGAGGCCGCAGCGTGCGCTTTGCGCGGGCCGTGCGCTTCGGCTTCCTGCGAGCGCCGGTAGCGGATCGAAGCCTCCGCCTGATCGCCCCTCATCTCGGCCACGCGGGCGAATGCCCTCCACGTCCAGCCTGCCAGCTGGCGCTCGCCAAGGTCCTCCGAAGCCCGGATCGCATATCGAAGGTCTTCCTCGGCTTCGTCGTAGCGGCCAAGCTCCCGCTTGGAGATCCCGCGCTCGGCCCTGGCGTCGGCAAGCTCCCAGCGAGCACCGAGCTCGCCGAAGATCGCGATCCCACTGTCGAGCGAGGCGAGCGATTCATCGAAGCGTCCGAGGTCTTCGAGGACTCGACCCTTCTGCACGGCGGTGACGGCAACGCTGAACTGATCGCCCGTCTCTTGGGCGAGCTCGCTTGCCTCTTCGATCAGCCGCATGGCTTCATCGAAGTTCTTCTTCTCCATCTGGTTGATCGATAGCGAAGTGAGGGCGCGCACGCGTGCCCATCGGTCCTTGGTGCCGGCAATCGAAAGCGCTCGGCGCCAGATCGCTTCGGCTTCGTCGAAATGGTCGCGGGTCCAGGGCACCCAACCGGCGAACAGGAGGGTGCGAGTGATCGCAAAGTCATCGCCGAGCTTCTCAGCCGCCGCCAGCGAACGGTCGAGCAGCCCTTCCGCCTTGTCGACGTCGGCTTCCACGTTGATGGCGATGTCGCCGAGGAACCGAAGCGCGTGGGTCAGCGCAAACGAGTCGTCGTGGACCTTGGCGAGCGACACCGAACGTTCGAGCGCCGCCGCCGCCGCTGGGTACTCACCCAGCCAGTAGTGAGCCTCTCCCAGCCCCGCCAGCACGCGCGCCTCGCGGACGCCCCACCTGCCATCAGGCCCGGACATCGCGAGCGACCGCTCGTAGTAATCGATGGCGGAGCGGCTCTCCATCCGCCTCCTGGCGCGGTCTCCCGCCACGTGCAAGCCGTCGGCTGCGCGTTCGGTGGTCACGTGGTCGCTGGGGTCGAGGTCGCGAGCGGCCAGCGCCGCAAGCTCGAGATGATCGGCAGCCCACATCGGATGTCCAGTCTTGAGCAGGTTCTGCGCCACGAGCTCGTGGAGCCGCAGGCGTTCGCGTTTCGGCAGGCTGGCGTAGGCGACCTCGCGGAGGGTGGCGTGCCGCATCCGCCACTGCGCCTGAACCCTGCCCTCGTCGCGCACGATGATTTCGCTGTCCTCGAGCATCTGCAGCTCCTCGAGCTTCGGCGCCTGATCGACCAGGGCCAGCTCGGCCATGTCGAACGAGTAAAGGAAAACGGACGCCCGCCGCGCAAGCTCTCGCAACCGTGAGGGCAACGCATCCAGCCTGGCCGCCACCACGGCCTGAACGGTCGGCGGTAGGTTGGCCGCGCCCCGCACCGGCGCCACGCCTGCCTCGTTCATCAGCATGCCCGTCGTCTCGATGATGAAGTAAGGATTTCCTCCCGCGCGCTCGGCAATCGCGGCCGACTCCTGGTCGTCGATCTTGTCGCCGCCCGCAGCGCGGACGAGCTCGATCGATTCCTCGCTCGAAAGCGGGTCGAGGTGGACAAGAACGGCGTTTCCGCTGCTTGTGCCCCACGACGGCCGCGCTTCAAGAAGCTCGGGCCGCGCCAATGCGACCACCAGAGCGCGTCGCGATCCGCGCAGGCCCTTGGCGCCGAGGCGCTCGATGAGGTCGAGCATCATCGGCCGCAAGGCGTGGACGTCCTCGAACACGAGCACGACCGTGCCCTTCTGCGCAAGGCCGTCCACGAGGGCGATGAACCCGGTCGTCACGTCCTGCACGAAGGCAGACTCCTCCCTCTGCCCGACCACCCCGAACAACAACCCAAGCCGATCGGTGGTCGCTTCGACCTCTGCCGGCTCCACCGATCTCTGCGCCAGCGCATACAACCGCTCCCTCGTCTTCTCGTGCGGCTCGCCGTCCCGAATGCCTGCCAGCTCACCGACGATTGCAGCTGCCGGGCCGAATGTGGCGGTGTCGGTGTAGGAGCGCGAACGACCTCGCCCCACGATCACGCCTGCATCCAGGCTCGCGATCAGCTCCGCAGCGAGCCGGCTCTTGCCGATGCCGGCCTCTCCGAGGATCGTGACGATCACAGGCCGCCCCGTGGTCGTTGCCAGGGTCAAACTCTGTCGAAGGATCGCCTGCTCGCTCGCGCGGCCGACGAAGGCGATCGTGCGGCGGGCAGAACGCGCGGTCAGCGTCCCGACCGGAAATGAGGCCAGCTCCACGTCGAAGCCCTTCGCCCTCACCATGCGCCGGTGGCCGTACGAAACCGCTTCGGTGGTCAGCGCTCGAGTGGTCTGGCCGGCCAGGATCTGACCCGGCCTGGCCGCTGATTGCAGGCGCGCGGCAATGTTCACGACAGGCCCGGTCACGAGCAGCTGCCCGGCGGGACCCACTCCGGTCGCCGCCTCGCCCGATTCGATGCCGATCCTCACCTCGAGGGGCGTCGCGAGGCCTTCCGTGCGGCCGAGGCGCCGCACCCGCTCGCGGATCGCCATCCCCGCCCGGACCGCCCTGATCGCGTCATCTTCGTGGACGTGCGGCAGGCCGAACACGGCCATCACGGCGTCGCCGATGAACTTCTCCGGCCGCCCGCGCAAGGCCTGCAGCTCCTCGGTGGCGGCTTCGAAGAACCGGCCCATCACCTCCCGGGCGCGTTCGGGGTCCAGGGACTGGGCGAGGCCCGTGGAGTCAACCAGGTCGGCAAAGAGGACGGTGACCATCTTGCGTTCCTGGGTGCCGAGGAGCGTGCCGACAACGGCGCCGCAGTTGGAGCAAAACCTCGCGCCAGATTGAAGAGGATGAGCGCAGACCGCGCATAGCGTCGCCACAGACGACGAAACCGTGTCAGAAGACTTCTTGTTCGCCGCTTACCTCAAACGGCCCTACCGCGGTCGAGCGAGTCGCGGCGAAGGCGGTCGGCCGCCGCGCCAAGGACCGTGGAGAGCAGCGAGTCACTGGTCTTGATGGCGTCGCGAAACTGAGCGTGGCTCATGACCATCACGCGCGCGGGCGTGGTGGTGATCACCGTTGCCGTGGCCGGCCCGCGGTCCAGCATTCCGATCTCGCCGAAGAAATCGCCGGCGTGCAGCGACGGCCGGGGGTTGCCGTCCACCTCGACAGTCGCCTCGCCCTCGAGCAGGACGTAAAAGCAATCCGATGCGCTGCCCTGCTTGATCAGGGTGTGGTTGGCCGTCAGGTCCACCTCGTCGGTGCGGCTCGCGAGGAACTCGAGCTCCTTGCGCGTGCAACGAGAGAACAGGGGCACCCGGCCCATGGCGTCGACTTTCGGGTCGCTCACGCAACGCAGGATACCCCCGCCGCGGCGGACCGAGCGGACGACCATCAGTGCCCTTTTGGCCGTCCAATCTCGTCGGGCTCGACCGTTTGTGCCCGAATGGTCGGGATCAGCGATTCGGCAAGGCCTGCAGCGCGGCGACGGCCTGGTCGAGCCGCGCGCGAGGCAGGCGGCCGCTGGCGACGGCAGCCTTGATCGCGTCGTCGGTCGCGTTGGCGACCGACAGGTGGTGAGCGATCATCACCATGTCGCCACCGTTGACGAGAAACTCGACGGCGGCCTCGGGCGCGGGCGTCGAATTGGTTATCGCTCCCATCTCCATGTCGTCGGAGATGATCGCTCCCTCGAAACCCAGGTCCGACCTGAGCATCCGGATCGTGACCGGCGAGAGGTCGGCCGAATGGACGGTGTCGAGGACCGGATAGTAAAGGTGTCCCAGGAGGACGAAGTCCACCCCATGCGCGATCGCCGCCTTGAACGGGGGGAATTCGCGTGACTGCAGAGTGGCCAGGCTCTCATTGATTCGAGGCAGCTGCGTCTCCGAGCTGACGCTGGTGTCGCCGTGGCCGGGAAAATGCTTGGCTGCCGCCAGCATACGTGCGGCGTGAATGCCGTCGACCACGGGCCCGACCGCGGCTGCGACGGGACCCGGGCTCGTGCCGTAGCAGCGGCCCCACATGATCGACGACGGTCCGCTACAGACATCCGAGACAGGGCCGAGGTCGAGGTCGAAACCAAGTGACTTTATGGCCGTCGCCATCCGGATCGTGCCTGCCTTTCCGACGGGCATCGGCTCGCACGGAACGGTGATGATCGCCAGGCAGACATAGCCGCCCTCCTGGTCGGTGGCGGCGATCAGCCGATTACGTTCGGTGGCGCGAATCGTCGCGATCAACGATTTCATCGAAGCGGCGGTGCCCGCGTTGTGGTTGTTGTTCACCACCAGCAGCCCGCCGAACTGTCGCCGCTTCCAATCAGCGAGCACCGCATCGGTGAGGCTCCCTTGAAAGCCCACCATGATCACCGCGCCGATCTCCTCTTCCAATGTGAGACCACCGGGACCGAGCTGCTGGGTTGGGGTGGGTAATGGCGTCGGCGAGGACGGGGCCGGCGGGGTTGGGGATGATGTCGAGCTCGAAACGGGCCCGGGGCCTCCGCATGAGATCAACAACACCGCGAGCACGGCTGATATCAGCCGCTCGGTACTTAAGGCTCCGATATGCACATCGAGATAACGCGGGGCGCGCAGAGAAAGCTACAAACGCGATCCAGTGGCGCGGTGATTGGCCTGAGATTCAGCTCATGGGTGCGGCAGGCGAGGAGCCAGAGGAGTCCGTACGCGCCAGGCGATGGTGGATCCACAGGCTCGCGGCCGGCCGTTCCGGGTCATACCGGATCGTGCCACGATCGCCAGTCCTGAACTCCCTTGCATCTCCCGACGGCATCATCCAGCTGTGACCCTTGTGCTCATTCCCGCTTGTGTCGTGATAGACGTACGAGATCTCCCACTGGACTTGCATGTTGATCGTCAGGTTGATCGGCTCGACCGCGGCGACCGTTGCCGGCGCCTCGATGCCCACCCGCAGGAGGCGCCAATCTTCAAGAAGCGTTCGTGACGAGCGCACGACGAGGTAGCCGCCAATGGAAAGTGGCACCAACCCGATCAAGGTGAATATGACCTCGAACAGGAGGTTGCCGCCGCCGGGAAGCCGGCTCGACGACGGGTCCGAGGCAAGGTATTGGACCGTGACCGGACCACGCTCCACAAAGCGCTCCCACGCATCGACGTCGACCCGGCTCGAGCCCTCGTACGTTCGACCGTTGGAGGCGGTGAATCGGTAGCGAATCGAATAGGACGTGCCGGAGCTGCCGGCGGCGGGCTTGACGTCTTTGGAGAGGACGATAGCTTGGACAGTTGTCCCACCGGCGGCGAACCGTGCGTCCTGAACGGCGAGGCCAACGCCGATCGCGCCGAAGACGAGGCCGGGCAAAACGAGGAAGGCGCCGATCCAGAGCAGGGGTGTCCGCCGAGCATAAGCAATGATCGACCAGCGGGAAGGCGTCGGCTGCGAGCTCGTCATGCGATTTGGGCACGAGCAT
>JAYUFT010000076.1:0-2168 GCA_043738605.1 Candidatus Dormiibacterota bacterium
GCGCGGGTTTTTTACTCCGAGGTCGGCCACGTGCACGTCACGGGACATGCCCAGAGGGACGAGCTTCGCGAGATGCTCGACGCGGTTCGCCCTCGTTACTTCATCCCAGTGCACGGCGAATACCGGCAGCTCGTGCAGCATGCCGAGGTAGCCCGCGAGGCGGGCCTGAGCGACGATCGCATCATCGTCGTCGAGGACGGCGAGACGGTGGAGCTCGGCACCGACTCGATCCAGATAGGGGCCAAGGTGAGCACAGGCTTGGTGTTTGTCGACGGTCTCGGTGTTGGCGATGTCGAGCAGGTGGTGCTGCGCGATCGCAAGCATCTGGCCGAGGATGGCATCCTCATCGTGACGCTGACTGTCGATCGCGAGACCGCGACAGTGCGGGCGGGTCCTGACCTCATCTCGAGGGGCGTAATCGAGCCAGAGCTGTCGGCGAAGCTCATGGCTGATGCGCGCGAAGCCGCGATGGCAAGCATCGCGCGTCTGGCCGATACTCACGCGGACGTGAACACGCTGAGGGAAGTCATCCATGACGCGGTGTCACAGACCGTGTGGAAGAAAACGAGGCGCCGCCCTATGGTCATCCCAGTCGTGCTGGAGATCTAGATGAAGCTGCCGCCTCTAGCGCTCGTTGCGCCGAGCCTTTGTCCCCGTTGCGATCAGCCTGCGATGGTCGGCGACCAGGGTGATGATGCGCGGTGCGGGCACTGCGGCCTGCAGCTGCACCAATGTGGGAGCTGCCGCGGCGTCGCGGGTCCGTTCGACCGGTACTGCGGATTCTGCGGGCATGAGATGGTGCGCGGCGAGACGCGGCCGCTGTGGTGGAGGCTTTGGCTGCTGGCAGCGCTGGTGCCGTTAGCGGCAGGATTGATCTACGGGATCGTGCAAGCGGGACTTCATCCGGCGAGGTAAACCGCTACCCCCAAAATCCGACCAAAAGTGCCCGAATGGCCGCATCGCCCACCAAAATTCGACCATTTGTGCCCGAATGGCCGCCCTAGCTACCTATTGAGACGTTGCCCGCACTCCACGCAGAAGCTGTGGCGCCCCAGGTTGTGGTGGCCGCACGACGAGCAGACCAGGCGCCGAGGAGGATCGGCCTGCAGCCAACGCTCCCGCTCTCGCCGGTACCAGATGCCGTCCTCGGGGCCCATCATCCAGCGGCGTCCCTCGCCATCCAGGACCGCCAGGTCGCGCACCGCGACGCGGAAGGCCCTCGCCTGGAGGGTGCCGATGCGGCGCTCCTCGACCAGGTCCCGGTAACGCAGCTCGGCTTCGGCGAATGGATCGACAGCCACGCGGAGAGTATCGCTCGGGAGCGACCTTGGGGGAGGGGGCTACCCGCTGTAGAATGCCCTACGGCCCGGAGGTCTGCAGAATGCGTCGCACCACCACACGAAGTTCACGTTCCGCCAACGGCGCGCGCCGCGCTGTATCTTCGCGTCCTCGCAGCACCCGGAGCAAGAGGACCAAGACGAGGTCCAGGCCCAGCCTGACGCCACGTCAGGGTCGCGAGATCGCCGGAGTCCTCCTCATCCTGGCCGCATTGCTCAGCCTTCTCGCCCTCGCCAGCAACGCCGGCTCCATCCTGGCCGGCACGCACGACTGGCTCTTGTCCTCCTTCGGCCGCGCCTGGTTCGTACCGGTCGGAGTCGCCCTCGCATTCGGCACCTACCTCATCTGGCCGAAAGCTCCGCGGCCGCGGCCTGTCGATCTCGTCGCAGGCGGCATCGCAGTCGTTTCGCTGATCGGTCTCTTCGACCTGGCTGCCAACGCCGGCGGTGCGGCCGGGCACAGCGTCGACCAGCTGGTCGAGCAAGTGGTCGGTCACTGGGGCGCGTGGGCGCTTCTCACCGCCGGCCTTGTGATCGGCCTCATCGTGACGGTCCACTTCAGCCCGGGTGCTTTGATCGCCACGTTGATTCGCGCCGCGCGTGCGGCGTTTGCGGAACGCAACCGGCTGGAGAGGCTGGTTTCACCACCGGCAGCACCAGCCGCCCCCATCGTCAAGAAGAACGGGCAATCCAAAGAGGCCGCCCTGGCGCGCTCGGCGGCGAGCTTCGCGGCACCACCGCCGGCGGTAGAGGCGACGCCTCCATGGGAGGTCGAAGAGGCTGTGGACGAGCACGGCCCGCAATCAACGACGCCCGCTGCCGGCGAGCGAA
>JAYUFT010000077.1:0-2167 GCA_043738605.1 Candidatus Dormiibacterota bacterium
GTACTCGCCGGGAAGCAGAGGCTTACGCTCGACATTCGCGCGGCAAGCGAAAGAAGCCGCCTGTTCGCGCTGATCGCCACCGCGGATGTCGTCGTCTCGAGTATGACTGCGAGCCAACTCGAGGCCATGGCATTGAGCTACGAACGGCTGGATCGGCCAGATCTCGTGATGGTCCACGTGACGCCATACGGCTTGAACAGCCCGTTAGCGGACTTCCCCGCCAACGACCTGGCCATTTCGGCACGCTCCGGTTGGGCGGCAATCAACGGTCGAGGCGGCAAGCCTCCGCTCAAGCCGAGCGGCTGGCAGGCATCGTACTACGCTGGCGTGGCGGCGTTCACGGGCGCGGTCGCGGCGTTAATCCATCGCGACAATCACCCCGGTGAAGGCCAAGAAATCGATACCGGCGAACTCGATGCCATGGTTGCGGCGCTTGCGCCGGCGTTGCTTCGGGCCCAGTACATGGGTGCGGTCCCGGAGCGCTCGATTTCGGCAGACATTACGACTGGTCCTGTGCCCGTAGCCGACGGATACTTCGCCCTGACCATCAGCCGAGCGCACTTCTGGCGTGATGCGATGAACGTCCTCGGCTTGCCGGATCTCGCGATGGATCCGCGCTGGGAGACCTCCTGGTACCGGAATGCAAACAAGGCCGAATACCTCGACCGCGTCCAAACAAAGATGGCGGAATGGTCGAAGGCGGACTTGTTCGACGAGCTGGCCGCGCGTCGCGTTGTCGCTGGTCCAGTCCTCGAATTCCACGAACTGGTGAACAACGAGCACCTGCGCGCCCGCGGCTTCTGGGGTCCTGGGGACGCGGCCGCTGGCGACGCGAGCCACGCCGGCGCACCATTCAAAATGTCCGAGACTCCCTGGTCGCCCGAAAGATCGGACGGCGAACCTCGCCCTGCCTCCACGCCTCATAGGCGTCCGAAGCCCGAAAAGCCCACGGACGTACGCCGCCGCGGGCCGCTCGTGGGCATTCGAGGCATCGTCCTCACCCAGGCGTGGGCGGGCGCACTATGCACCGAATTACTCGGGATGCTTGGTGCGGACGTCATCCAGATCGAAGTACGGAAGCGACCCGACTCGTGGCGGGGCAGTTATAACGCTCCGGTTGTTGGGCCTCTGAGCGAAATGGCAACGGCGCTGCATTCGTGGAACACAAGTCCCCTTTTCAACTCGGTAAACCTCGGCAAGCGGTCGGTCACGCTGGACCTTCACTCTGCGGAAGGCCTGGCAGTGTACCGCCGCCTCGTAGCCCACGCGGATTTCGTTGCCGAGAACTTCTCGCCGCGCGTACTGGGCAACCTCGGACTGGGCTATGAGGCGCTTCGGGCGATCCGGCCTGACATCATCCTCTGCAGCCTCTCGGCCTATGGGCACGACGGTCCGTGGGCGAACGTGCCGGGAATCGGAGGCACGATCGAACCTACGTCCGGCATGTCCGCACTCCTCGGGTACGAAGGCGGCCCGCCGATGAACTCCGGCCAGATGTACCCCGACGCGGTGGCCGGGCTTTACGGTTGTTCGGCGATCCTTACGGCGCTTCTCCATCGCAACCGAACGGGCGAAGGCCAGTACATCGACCTCTCTATGCAGGAGGCAAACCTGACGTTCATCGGAGATGCCGCAATCGAGTTTCTTCGCACCGGGCGCCAACGGCCGCGACTAGGGAATCGCCATCCGGCCCATGCGCCGCATGGCATTTATGAGACAAGGGATGGGCAGTGGGTCGCTATCGCATGCGAATCGACAGAACAATGGATCGCTTTAGCGTCAACAATTGGCGCCGATTCGATGTTGTCTGACGAGCGGCTACGCCTTGCAACCAATCGCAGAGCGAGCGCCTCCGAGATCGACGATGCCATAAGTGCCTGGACCTGCCAGCAGGACCGCGACCAAATCGCTGCGACGCTCTCGGCAGCAGGCGTCATCGCCGCCCCGGTACTGGATTCCCTCGAAGTTGCCGCGGATGCGAGCCTTCGAAGTCGCGGCACCGTAGAAGACGTACAACATCCAGAAGCCGGCACGTGGCCACAGGCCGGGCTGCCGATTCACTTTTCGCGCACGCCGGGGAAGGTTGTGAGCTCGGCTCCTCTCCAGGGCGAGCATTCGTTCGAAGTACTCTCCGAGCTGCTGGGAATGTCTCGCGAGGAATACGACC
>JAYUFT010000078.1:0-6793 GCA_043738605.1 Candidatus Dormiibacterota bacterium
GACGATTGTTGGCAACCGCTGGTCGCCACGGCCAAAGCCGCGGCCACGACCAGCCACTGATACGGTCTCCGATTCATCGCTTTGTCACCTCCATGACGAACAGCCCGCTGACGGGCGGTGCAATGTGGACGGGGTACCGGCACGGGGACACCACATCCCTCTCGCGCCTCCGATAGCCGGCGGCGACCGAAACACCAGGTCTAAATCCAACCTTCCTCACCTCTTTATTTCGTTCTCCATCGATGCGCTGGGGGTTGCAAGGACGCTGTTGTCGCTGCTGCCTCGGTCGGCAGCGTTGACGTGGAGCCAGCACGCTGCGACGTGGCCCGGCGAGACGGCGATGCTCGGCGGGACCTCGCGCTTGCAGATGTCCATCACGAACGGACATCGAGGGTGAAAGCGGCAGCCGCTCGGCGGGGCGCTCAGGCTGGGTGGCGCTCCGCGTCCCTCCAGGTGCGGCGGCGTCACGCGGTCGGGGTCGGGCGCGGCCGATAGCAGCAGCTGCGTATATGGGTGCGCCGGGCTGTCGGTCAGCGTGGCGCTGGGGGCCGACTCCACCAGCTGGCCCGCGTACATGACGACGATGGTGTCGGCCAGATAGCGCGCCGAAGCGATGTCGTGGGTCACGTAAAGGATGGCGAGACGCTCCTCGCCCCGAAGTTCAGCGAGCAGGTTGAGCACGCCAAGGCGGATCGATACGTCGAGCATCGACACCGGCTCGTCGGCGATCAGCACGCGTGGACGGACCGCCAGCGCGCGTGCGATGGCCACCCGCTGTCGCTGGCCGCCGGAGAGCTCGTGCGGGAACTTGCCGGTGAAGCTTTCCGGGGGATTCAAAGCGACCCGGCGCAGCAGCTCGGCCACCGTGACATCCACGTTGCCGCCGGCCATGTGGTGGATCTCCAACGGCCGGACGAGGTGATGCCGGATCCGGTGCACAGGGTTCAACGAGGCGAATGGGTCCTGGAAGACCATCTGGACCTGCGCCGCGTACGAGCGCGGCCTTCCGCGCGGCGCAGGCCGGCCGTCGAGCAGAACTTCTCCCTCGTCGGGTTTGATGATCTTCGCGAGCAGGCGCGCCACCGTCGTCTTACCCGCTCCGCTCTCGCCCACCACCGCGGTGACCTTCCCCGCGTCGAGACGCACCGACACCCGGTCCACCGCGTGCACCGGCACGCGCCGCGCCAACGGCCCGCGGCCCTGCTTGACCCAGAAGTATTTGGTGAGATCACGGCCTTCCAACACCGGAGTCACCGGGGTAACCGCGCTCATCGCGCGTGGACCTCCGCGACACCGGGATCCGGTCGGGCCAGCTCCGCAGGCACTTTCGCATCGCCCCGGTGAAGCCAGCAGGCGACCTCCCGAGCAGACCCGTTCAGCGGCGCCAGGTGCGGCACGTCGTGCCGGCATTGCTCCAACGCCCACGCGCACCGCGGATGGAAAGCGCAGCCCTGCGGCAGGTCACTGAGGTCAGGCGGCGACCCCGGGATGCCCTGCATCCGCTCGCGCTTGCCGTGCATCGGCGGGAAGCAGTGGATGAGGCCGTGCGTGTACGGCAGCCGCGGAGCGCTGAACAGCGAGGCCGCGGGCGCGCGCTCCATCAGCCTGCCCGCATACATGACCGCAATCTCATCGGCGAGCTCCACCAGCAGGGACAGGTCGTGCGTGATGAACAGAGCGGCAAAGCCGAGCCGGTCGCGCAGGCCGATCAGCTCCTCGAGGATCTCCCGCTGGGTGACGACGTCGAGGGCGGTGGTCGGCTCGTCCAGGATCATGACCTGAGGCTCGAGCGCCAGCGCGATGGCGATCATCGCTCGCTGTCGCATGCCGCCGGACAGCTCGTGGGGATAGCTGCGCAGCCGGTCGGCGTTGATCCCCACCATGTCGAGCAGCTCGCCCGACCTCTCCAACCGCGCCGCTCGCGAGAGCTTTGGGCGGTGCACGCGAAGCAGGTCGTCGAACTGCGCGCCGATGGTGATCACGGGGTTGAGCGCGTTCATAGAGCTCTGCAGGACGACCGAGATCTCGGACCACCGGACAGAGCGCAGCTCCTCCTTGTCCGAAGCCAGCATGTCGATGGTCCCTTTGGGCCCGTCTCCACCGACCGGCTTGGAGTGGAACAGGACCTGCCCGCCGGTGATCACGGCCGGCGAGCGAAGGAGGCGGATCGCGGCGAGGGCCAGCGTGGTCTTGCCGCTGCCGCTTTCGCCCGCGAGGCCGAGTACCTTGCCACGCCGAAGGACGAGGTCGCAATCCACGACCGCATGGACCGCTTCGTCGCCGTAGCCGTAATCGACGCAGAGTCCATGGATCTCGAGTACCGGGTCTCCCACGTTCTGCGAGCGGGCTGCCAGGGAGGGCACGGCTGGCCGGTTGCCCACGACCGGGGTCATGCCCAGCGTGGCGTGCGAGCTGATGCCTGCCTTCTTGGCGACCTTGCGCGTCAGGCCTGCGATGCGCAGGCGCGGGTTGATGAATTCGTCGATGCCGAAGTTCACCAGTGCGAGGCCGGTGCCGAGGAGCGCGACGCATAGGCCGGGCGGCGCCCACCACCACCACCACCCGCCGCGGATGGCGTTGTTGGCGAATCCCTCGCGCAGCATCTCGCCCCAGTTCCACAGGCCAGGCGGAGACGAGGTGGGCGAACCGCCGAGCCCGAGGAACGCGATCGCCACGTATGCGTAGATGGCGTAGAGGGTGGTGAACAGAAAGGACGCGGCGACGATCGGGACGAGGTTGGGGAGGATTTCGGCAAGGATGATCCGCAGGCGGCCTTCGCCTGAGACCCGAGCGGCCTCGACGAAGTCGCGGTTGCGCAGGGACAGGGTTTGGGCGCGCAGCACGCGCGAGCTGTAGGCCCAGGCAGTCACCGCGATGATGAACGCGACGAGCAGGATGCTCGAGCCCGCGGCCGGCACGTAGTCGGCGAGCACGATCAGCAGCGGAAGGCCCGGGATCGCGAGGAAGACGTTGGAGATGAGCGACAGGACCTCGTCGGCGTTGCCACCGAAATAGCCCGCCGAGACTCCGAACAGGATGGAGAGGACCGTGGCGATCGCGGCGGCCAGGAGGCCGACGAACATCGTGGCCTGGGTAGAGGTCAGGACCTGTGACAACACATCCTGGGCGAAGACGGTGGTGCCGAGCCAGTGCGCGGCGGACGGCGGCAGCGGCAGCGGGTAGTAGCTGGGCGAGATGCCGGTGCCGGGCCCGGTGCCCGGGACCAGGACGTGCTGCACCCAGTTCTGAGGGTCGGTCGCGTTCGGGGAGTAAGGCGCCATCCATCGACCCAAGACGGCGACCACGGCGAAGGGGGCCAGGATCACCAGGCCGGCGATCACCTTCGGGGAGCGCGGCAGTTTTAGTCCGACCTTCGGGAGCATCGGCTTCGGAGCCGGACCGGCCACCGGCGCCTGGGTCATGGCAGTGCTGTCGATCGTCATCGTCAGGCCGCCTGCCGAGCCCGGGGATCGATCAGGACGTAAGCGACATCCGCCAGCAGGTTGGCGGCGAGCACCACCAGGGTGATGACGACGAAGATCCCCTGCACCAGCGAGTAGTCGAGCTTTGCAAGGGCGTCAAACAGATGGAATCCGATCCCCGGATAGTTGAAGACGATCTCGACCAGGATCTGGCCGGCGACCACCAGGCTGATGGCGATCGTGAAGTTGGACACGACGGGCAGGAGCGCGTTGCGCGCCGCGTACCAAATGACCGTTCGGGTGGGAAGACCCTTGGCCGCGGCCACCAGGACGAAGTCCTCGTCCATCGTGGTGACCATCTGGTTTCGCATCGACAGGATGAAACCGGCGATCGAGGCGAGGACCACCGTCGCCGCGGGCAGGATCGCATGGCCCAAGACGCTCGTGATGTAGGGCCAGTTCGGCCCTGGCTCGACTACGTAGATGTCGTATCCAAAGAGGCTTGGGAACCACTTGAGCATCGTCCCGGTCTGGCCGAAGATCAGGACGAGCACCAGCGCGAGGAAGAAGTAGGGGAGCGCCTGGAAGAACGTGGCGGCCGGCAGCACCCACTCAAACCACGAACCGCGGCGCCAGGCCATCCAGATGCCCAGGGTGGTGCCGGCGAAGAAGCTGATCGTCGTCGCGACCACCAGTAGGCCGAGCGTCCACGGCAGGTAGGAGAGGATGAGATTGCTCACCGGGGCGTTCTCTGACCACGACTGGCCGAGGTCTCCGTGGGCGAGATTGCCCATGTACTGGACGTACTGCTCCCAGAGGCTCGTGTGGACGTTGAACCCCAGCTGTTCCTCGACGGCGATGACGCATTGCGCGTTGCAGTTCCCCGACTGCGAAGCCCTCGCAACAGCACCGGCGACAGGGTTGCCTGGAACGACTCTTGGCAGGAGGAAGCTGACGGTGATTGCCACCCACGCGGCGAGGAAGTAGACCAATAGCCTGCGCAGGATGGCGCCCATCGCTAGCCCTCCTCCCGACCGAGCGACCGTGGCCTCGTTACCGGTGCGGAGCTGCGCGGGCAGCCACAGCTCTCGCGGACGACCAGCTGGACCGGGAGCACGATTTCCGGTTCTCCACCCGCTGCACTGATCCGCGAATAGAGGACTTCGAACGCCTTGGCGCCGAGCTCCTGCATGGGCTGGCGGACAGTGGTCAGCGGCGGATGCAGGTGGCGCGCCACGGGCACGTCGTCGAAACCGGTGACGGCGACGTCCTGCGGCACCCTTATCCCGCGCTGGGCGAGCGCGTGCATCGCGCCGATGGCGGTCTGGTCGCTGGCGCAAACGATGGCTCGCGGCAGAGCCGATCCCGCGTCCAGGAGCGAGGTGATCACGTTGGCTCCGCCCGCCGCGCTGTAGTTGCCCTGCCACGCCGGTCCGACCTGGATGTCGGCGCCGCCGGCGGCTGCCTCGGCCTCGAAGATGCGGGCGCGCGCACGGTTGTCCGGGCTGTCGCCACGCCCCGAGAGGTAGGCGATGCTCCTGTATCGGTGGTCGACCACCAGGTGGCGAACCAGCTCGCGCATTCCCGACTCGTTGTCACACCGCACGTTCATGGACTCCGGGGTGGGGCTGCCTGCGAGGGTCACGATCGGCACGATGCTCGCCACCCGCGCGATCCCGACCGCCGAGAGCATCCGGTCGTGGAGGATGAGACCGTCGGTCTTGCCGGCCATGGCGGCCACTCGCTGCAGGACGTTCTCGTCGTTGTAGGCGACGGAGCTCATCAGCACGTCGAAGCCACGGCGTTGTGACTCGGCCTCGATCCCACGATTGATGACGTCGATGTAGAGAAAGCTCTCGTACTCGTCCTCGAAGAGGGTTTCGTCCCCGCGCCGGAAGACGACGCCGATCACCTCTTTGAGTCCGTTGGACAGAGCCCGCGCAGAGCCGTCGGGCACGAAGCTGAGCTCGCGCACCGCGCGCATCACCTTCTCGCGGGTCTCGGCACGCGGGGTCCCGAGGCCGTTGAGCACGCGTGAGACGGAGGCGATGGAGACGCCGGCGCGGGTGGCGACGTCGTAGATAGTCTGGGTTCCCTTGGCTTTCTTAGGCTCTGGCATTCACGCCTGATGGGCCTCCCCCGAAAACCGACCACCGGCACATCGGTAAGCGCTTACCGGTAAGCGCTTACCGCACCTTAGCACGGCTCGGTGGTCTGCGCAAGAGGGTTCTTGCAGGGCCAGGGGTTCCGGCCCTGGCTAAGTGGCAGGTCGGTGCGCGGCCATTCGCTTCAGGTACGAGATCGCTTCTGAACGGGGGCCCCTATTTGATGGCTGCCGCGCACCTTGCCAGTCTTTGATATGGCGGCGCACATGGCATCCCGCTCTCGCACAAACGCCGTGGGCGCCTCGTCTAAGAGATGCTGATCCAGGCTCACGTCACCACGACCAAGACATCGGTTGACCAAAGCGAGTTCGGTGAAGGGACGAAGGAGCTAGTCCGGCCGCGTCCCGTTGCGGGACATTTCTTCCATCTCCGACGCGAGCAGCGCATGGCTGGCCGCGGCCGTCGAGATCTTCCGCGCCGTATCCGACACCTGCCGGCTCCCGACGGTGATCCGCACGATCGCCTCGCCAACCTGTTCGGTCGCGGTCCGCTGCTGCTGAGTGATCAGCTTGCCCTCCCCCGACGCATCCACCACGCTCGCCAGCAGCGTCAGGCTCTGCTCCATCTGCTTCCCGCTTCGCTCCATCGCAATGACCGTGGCGGTGCTCTCCGTCTCGGCGCCAGTCATGATTGCCGCGATCTGAGCCGCTGATGCCTTCGAGCGCTCGGCCAGCCGCCGCACCTCGTCCGCGACCACCGCAAAACCGCGCCCGGCATCGCCCGCGCGGGCCGCCTCGATCGCCGCATTGAGCGCCAGCAAGTTGGTCTGGTCGGCGACCTGGTTGATCAGTACGAGGATCCCCGTGATGTCATGGACCCGCGCGGCAAGTGCATGCGCTCGGCTCCCCGAAGCCTGCACATCAACGTTCGCAAGCTCCAGGTTCTCTCGTGTCTTGATGGTCTGGCTCGCGACAAGCTCAAGCGTGTCGGCGATCGTGGTCGATGTGCGCGCGAGCTCGTCCATGCTGGCCGCGGTCGCAGTCGTGGCCGACGTCTGCTCGGCGGACGCGTCGGCGAGCTGCTCGGACGCCGACGAGAGGCTGGACGCCGAAGCCGCCGCCCGCGCGCTGCCGTCGCGGAGCCCATCAACCAGGTTCTGCGAACTCCGCTGCCAGGCCGCGAGCGCGGTCGTCAGCTGGCCGAGCTCATCGCGGCGCCGCGTCGTCTTGATCGCGACCGACTCGCCTGCGGCCAGCACATTAGCCA
>JAYUFT010000079.1:0-2148 GCA_043738605.1 Candidatus Dormiibacterota bacterium
TGCAAGGACACGCCCTCCCTTGGACTGGTCGTGGAGACCATGCGCATCGCGGGGCTGCTGCATGACGTCGGTCACGGGCCGTTCGGCCACTTCTTCGACGAAAACTACCTCGACTCCTGGGGGATCGACCACGAGGTGATCGGCCGCTCTCTAGTCACCGGCCCCCTCGCTCCGATCGTGAAGGCTTTGGGCGCCTCGCCAGGCGCCGACTTCGAGCCGGGAGAGCACATCGACCCAAGTTGGGTCGCGTTCCTCATCTCTTCAGCCGAGCTCGAAGGTTTCGAAGCTCCTCAGTGGCTGGCCGCTTTGAAGCCGGCGATGGTCGGCGCCTATTCGGCGGACAACATGGATTACGTCCCTCGCGATTCCTATATCTGTGGGGTTGCCGCCGGGCCGGTCGACGTGCAGCGGATCATCCACTACTCCTTTATCTCCGAGCGCGGCCTGGCGCTTCACGCTCATGCGGCCGAAGCGCTGTATATGTTCCTGAATGCCCGCCTCTACCTTTACCACCAGGTCTATTTCCACCGGACGGTGCGGCGCATCGACCTGCAGCTGCGGGAGGTGTTCCGCCCAACCCTCGAGTTGATGCTCGGAGGCAATCCGCTCGACCGGCTGGACCGGTACCACGGGCTGACCGAATGGTCGCTGCTGTCAGAGGTGGATCGCTGGGCGGCAGGCGATGAAGGTGCGGAGAAGCGCGAGCTGGGCCAGGCGTGGGCGGACGTCGTCGCGCGCAAGCTCAAATGGAAGCTCATCTACCAGGGACTCACCGACGCGCGCGAGATCCCGAGTGGAGCGCTGAGCGTGACGCGTGAAGAGTTCGCGGCTCACATCCGAGAGCGGTTGCCTAAGAACTTGCGCAGCATCGAGTTCGAGGTCGACGTCGCCGCCCAGGAGTCGCGCGCCTTCAACCCGATGACCGAAACCGCCGACATCCTTATTTATGAGCCGTTGGAGGACCGCTACCAGCAGAGCCGCGTGCTCGAGCTCTTCAGGCGCCTGCCGGTGCGCATGGCCCTGTTCCGCATCTTCGCCCGCGACGACACACACGGGCCTGAGTTGATCAAAGCAGCCAACGCGGCGCTGGCTACCACTTAGAAGTCGTCGTCTCCGTACCCGCCGCCAGAGTCGTCCCCGCCATAGCCGTCATCGTCGCCACCCATGTCGTCGCCGCCGCCGAAATCGTCACCTCCGTCGTCGCCTGAGGAAACGGTGGCGAACGTCGAGACCAACCGGCGAAGCGCCGGCTTGCCACAGTAGGAGCAGACCGGATCGGGTGACGAGAAGCTTGAAAGCAGCGCCGACGACTTCTTGCCGCACTCGTCACACCGGTACTCGTATATGGGCACGCCTACGATTATGCCCGGCATGGTTGACATCGAACGGATCCGGGCTGCGGCCGCGCGCGCGCGCCCGCATGTCCTCCGAACGCCGATGGTTCCGGTGGAGGGCGCGATGCTCAAGCTCGAGTGCCTCCAACCGACAGGCAGCTTCAAGGTGCGTGGCTTCTTCGCCGCGGCCCTGAGCCTAACCCCCGATCGCCTGCGCCGAGGTTTGATCACCGTCAGCGCCGGCAACGCCGCGCAGGCATGCGCCTATGTCGCCAAGAAATTGGGCGTCCACTGCCGCGTGGTCATGTACGACACGGCGGCGGTCACCAAGATCGAAGGTGTCAAGCGATGGGGCGCAGTCCCCATCCTCATGCCTCGCGACGCGATGCTCGAATGGCTCGCGACGGACGGCTGGAAATCGGAACCCGAATCCTTCATCCATCCCTTCGCCGACACCGAGGTGATGGCCGGGCACGGCGGGCTTGGATTGGAGCTTCTGGAAGACTTCCCGGATCTTGCCCGCGTGCTCGTACCCGTAGGAGGCGGAGGCCTGATCGGCGGCGTCGCGTCCGCCCTTAAAGGCGCGCGCCGGGACATCGAGGTCATCGGGGTGCAGTCCGATGGCTACCCTCTGTGGACCCGCTGCCTCGAAGCCGGCGGTCCGGTCAGCATCAAGCCCGACACGATCGCTGACGGAACCACTGCGCCTTTCGACCCTCGCATGTTCGAGTTGCTCAAGGAGTGTGTCGATCGGTGGCTGACGGTGCCCGAGCCGCGTCTGCGTACAGCGATACCCGAGCTGGCGGCGGCGGCG
>JAYUFT010000080.1:0-19035 GCA_043738605.1 Candidatus Dormiibacterota bacterium
CACGATCACCTCGCCGCCCGCCGGCGCAACCGTCGCCGGACCAAGCTTCAACATGAGCGTCAGCGTAACCAACTTCAACATCTGCGGGGACTGCTTCGGCAAGGCGAACCTCGACGGAGTGGGCCATTGGCACATCTTCCTCGACCAGCCCATGATGGCCAATATGCTGACCATGGCTGGCGGCCCCACGCAGGAGGTATCGCTCAAGGCTGTGCCTCCCGGCTGGCATACCTTCTGGGCCGTGTTGGTGAACGACCAACACATGCCATATATGGGAGCGTCGAGCACCATGACATCCGTCAACCTGTACGTGCCCTCCGAAGAGGATGATCGCTCCGGCAACGACGAGCAATCGGAGCGGTGATCATGCGAAAATGAGCGTAGCCGGCGTGGGTGACCGGCCCCCGAATCCTGATCCAGAAATTGTGCCGGTCCTCCTGTACGGCGAGCGGGGCTGAGCTGTGGCCCGCGACAACCTCCTCGAGATCCTGCTCTCGCGCTGACCCCGGCCTTCGTCACCGCGTCGTTTGCTCGGGTAGCCGCAGGATGTATGCCCGCGGGATTGGAGCGGACGGAGCCAGGTGCTTGGCGCTTCCGTAACGAGCGGCCTGCCTGTGAGACTGATGTTGGAGGCGGCCTGAGGTCCTGAAGGGAGCGTTGGGCGTGAGGCGAGAGCCGGGTCAGATCCTTGCGCTGCGGGCCGAGGTGCCGGAGGCGTATCGTGCACATCCGCTCCTCGACCCTCTTCTGCCGAGCCGACAAGCGGCGACAGCGCGTTTCTGGCTCGCCGCCTATCGCCGGCTCGAGCGAAGCCCGGAGAGCGCCTCGCAGCTCCTCCGATCCTTCGCGAGCGCGCTGGGAACCGCTGAGCGTCCCTCGAGCGACCCGGCCTCATACTTCGAGGACTCCGACCGGTACTGCGACGACCTGCTCGGCCTCGTCCCCTCTCCCATGAAGGAGCGATTGCGGGTCCTCTCCGCCGTTCGCGGCACGAGTGACCTGGGCGAACTCCTGCGCGTCGCCTTCGAGGGCCCCGATCCGCGGACGCGCTACGAGGCCCAGCGCAAGCTGTATCTCGCCAAGCTCCTCTTCGACGTGGACCACTGCCGGTCGGTTCTCGATGGCCCGCGCCACCACGCCTTATTGGGGACACTTCTCCAGAAGAGCCTCTGGGTCGAGATGGAGGGAGGCGGCGAGGTGGAGATCTGTTGCCGCCTCGTCTCTCAAGAAGCGGGGCGGGAGCGGCTCGAGGTCGGCGTGCCTCCGAGTGGCGACGCGCGATGCTGGCGGTTCCAGCTTCGCCGGTTGCCCCCGCGCGACGGAGAACCGGGGATCGAAGTCTTCCACCACAAGACGCGCTTCAAGCGCGACGCCAGCGACCTGGTCGTTGAGCGAACGGTCGACGGCGCGCTGAGCCTGACCGAGGCTACCCGCTGGCCCGGCCTCGGCAAGCGCAGCGGCTCCATCCTGAGCAAGATGATCCGCCGCGGGATCGGCGATCCCAACATGGTCCAGGACTTGCTCGGAGCAATGTTCATCGTGGCCGACCGCAGGCAGGTCTACGCGCTCGAGCGGCGGCTGGTCCGTGCGCTGGGCGGGCCCTTCCGCTGTCGCGACCGGGTCGACACCATCTCGAGGGAGAAGGATCGCGAGAGGCTGAGCGCCCACTCTTCCGCCAGCTTCCAGGTCCTCAAGCAGATCGTCGACGTTCTCGTCGGCGATCCCGCGGGGAGTTCACCCTACCTGTTTCCCGTCGAGATTCAGATCTACCCGCTCGAGGCCTACCTGAGCACTCTTCACGACGCCCACTTCGCCAGCCACGCCGCGTACAAGCGACGCCAGCTTCTCAACGACCTCTTGCCGGTCCTCTTTCCCGCTCAGGTCTATGGCGAGAATGCCCAGGCACCAAGTCCTCCGCAGCGTTGTTGTCGCGGCAAAGCTGCAGCGCGAAGCGATTCATGATTGCCTGAGCTGCCGGGCCTGACGGTGAAGCAGTGCTCAGTCGAGCGAGCGGAGGGATGCTACCGAAATTCGTGCGTAACGTCTTGGACGTCGGCGAGACTAACCAACGAGTTCTTCGTCACCGCGGTTCCTAGGAGCGCTGCCAAGTGCACATCACCAAACACGATCGCCAAGAGGTGGAGCCTCCAGCAATAAGCAGCTCGAGTAGCGCGAGGACGCGCGTCCTCATCGTGGGCGGCGGATTCGGCGGGCTCTATACAGCGCTCCATCTCGAAAAAACGCTGGCGCGCGATCCGGGTGTCGAAGTCACGCTCGTCAACCGGGAGAACTTCTTCCTGTTTACGCCGATGTTGCACGAAGTGGCCGCAAGCGACCAGGATCTGACGAACATCGTGAGCCCAGTCCGCAAGCTCCTCCGGCGGGTCAACTTCTTTGCCGGCCAGGTGGAGCAGATCGACCTAACGAACAAGAAGGTGATCGTCTCTCATGGGACTGAGCATCACCACCACGATCTCGAGTACGACCATTTGGTGATCGCGCTCGGAGCCGTGACCAACTTCTATGGCTTGCCCGGACTCGAAGAACGCGCACTCACGATGAAGTCTCTGGGGGACGCGATCTATTTACGCAATCACCTGATCGCACACCTCGAGGAGGCGGACTTCGACTGCTGCGGCGCGGAGATGCGCCGGGGCCTGCTTACGTTCATGGTTGCGGGCGGCGGCTTTGCCGGCGTCGAAACCGTTGCCGCTATCAATGACTTCGTCCGCGAAGCGATTCGTTTCTACCCACATCTTGGTACGGATGTGCTTCGCGTCATGCTTGTCCACCCCGGTCCGGTCATCTTGCCCGAGCTGAGTGAGAAGCTCGGGATCTACGCCCAGAAGAAGCTCGAGGAGCGACGCGTCGAGATCCGAGTCAACACGAAGGTCACAGGCATCTCGAATCAAGCGGTGGAGCTCGACGATGGGACGAGCGTTCATACGAACACGCTGATCTGGACCGCCGGGACGTCTCCTAATCCGCTCTTGGACACGTTGCCCTGCCAAAAGGAGCGCGGGCGCGTCTTGGTCAATGAACATCTGGAAGTTCCGGACTGGCCTGGCGTCTGGGCACTCGGTGACTGTGCTCACATCCCCGACCCCAAGACGGGCAAAGCCTATCCTCCGACCGCTCAACATGCTTCACGGGAAGGGACCATCGTCGCTCGAAACATCACGGCTGCTATTCGGGGTCGCAAGAAGAGGAGATTCAGCTTCTCCATGATTGGGCAGCTGGCCGCCATTGGCAGACGAACGGGTGTCGCCAGCATCTTCGGGATCAACTTCTCTGGCTTCCTTGCCTGGTGGCTCTGGCGAACGATCTATCTTAGTAAGCTGCCGGGCTTTGAAAAGAAGCTGCGGGTCGCCCTGGACTGGACGTTGGATCTGCTTTTTCCGAAGGACATGGTTCAGTTCATGACGCTCCGCTCACAATCTCTGTCCCACGCCGAAGAGGAGGTCGGACCGAGAAGTCTTCAAAAACAACGCGGCGATGGAGAATCTCGGCGCAGTGCCGCCAGGGACGCGGGCAGTGGAGGAGCCGATGGCTAGCGCTAGCGCAGCCAGCGCTACCAACAACCAATGACGAAACCCACACCGAGGAGGTCTCACATGCCGCAAACCGCTTCCCACTCACGCTCGAAACCGCGATCGCCCGAGCGAGTACCGACCGGAGCTTCCGTCGAGCTGGCTGCAGAGCAGCCGCAGATCCCGACCGAGGTCATCGCCGAGCGGGCCTACGAAAAATGGTTGGCCCATGGCTGTACGCACGGCTGTGACCGGGAGGATTGGCTCGCGGCCGAGGTGGAGATCATCGACGAAGGTCGAACCCATGACGGCCAAGGTCCGAAACGATAGCGGAGGGTGTCGACGAGAAGGTCGTCGCGGCTTCGAAGTCGGAGACGGTGCTCGCGATCTCTGTGACGAAGGCCGCCGATGGGGCGGTCACTGGCGGCGCAGGGGTCGGTTGTGGAACGGGCGTCGCGCAGCCGGCGAGGGCCTGGATCAGCGCGACGATCGCCGTGCGGGAAAGCGCCACGGATAATGGGCGAATCAGGCATCTTCCATGGAGAGAGAGAGCGTCGTCCAGGCGCGCAGCGCCTCGGCCACCGACCAGGCTTGGGCGATGCACCCGCGCGGAAGATGAGGTGGCGCGCCATCGAAGATCTCGGCGATGGTCCCCACCCCGTGCGTGCGCAGGTGGTCGACCAACGGGTCGAGAAACGAGCGCGCTGTCCGCGCGTCGCCGTAGACTCGGTAGTGGGCCAGCGCGAAGGGCCCGAGGAGCCAGGCCCATACCGTTCCCTGGTGGTAGGCGCCGTCACGCGTGCCTGGATCGCCTCCGTATCGCGGGCGGTAGTCGGGATGGTCCGGCGCCAGGCTGCGCAACCCGTATGAGGTCAGCAGGGAGCCCGCGCAGGCATCGACGACCGCGCGCTGTCGAGCGGGCTCGAGGGCGCTCGCTTGCAACGACACCGCGAAGATCTGGTTCGGCCGAAGGCTCCGATCGTCTCCCCCGGGGCCGTCGATGACGTCGACGAGGTAGCCGCTTTCCGAGCACCAGAAACGCTGCATGCTCAAGCGAGCCCGCTGCGCGCGCTCGCGCCATGGCGCGGCGTCGTTGCCCAGTCTCGCGGCCAGGTCCGCGATCGCGACCAACCCGTTGTACCAGAGCGCATTGATCTCGACGCACTTCCCGCTCCGCGGGGTGACGACCCATTCGCCGACCTTCGCGTCCATCCACGTGAGCTGAACTCCCTCCTCACCGGACCGCAGCAGGCCGTCTCGGGCATCGACCCCGATGCCGAAGCGGGTGCCGCGCTCGTGGTGGCCGACGATCTGCTCCAGGACCGGCCAAAGCTCGCGCGCCAGCTCGAGGTCGTCGGTAGCCTCGACGTAGCCGCGAACGGCCTCGAGGTACCAGAGGGTGGCGTCGACCGTGTTGTACTCGGGAGGCCCTCCGGCGTCAGGGAAGCGGTTGGGCAACATGCCTCGATCCACCAAGCGGGCGTAGGTGGTGAGGATGTCACGCGCGAGCTCGAGCCGCCCGGTGCTGAACGCGATGCCGGGGAGCGCGATCATCGTGTCTCGGCCCCAGTCGCCAAACCACGGATAGCCAGCGATCACGGTCGAACCTCGGTGGACGCCGACGTCGCGCCGGACGACGAACTGGTCCGCGGCGAGGGCGAGCCGCGCGCCGACCGGGTCGGCGCGCGGACCTTGCTTCTCCCGATATCGGGCAAGGACCTCGGCTTCGTGGCCAGCCGCCCTCGCCAGCACCGCCGTCGCGTCGATGCCGTCAGGTTCGGCGGAAAGCACCAGCGTAGCCTCGCCGCCTACCTCCAGCTCGACGGTACCCGTCGCCATGTGCAACGAGTCATCGCTGCTATCGAGGCCTCGATCGCGCTCGCGCCTCAGGAGGAAGCCCCGGTACCAGGAGTGCGAGGCCGTCAGCGACAGGGTGTCGCTCAGCACGCGGAGGGGCCTGGCACCCGGAAACGCCGTCAGCACGATCTCCTTGGCGCCTTCCGCCACGTCCATTTGCCAGCCGTTGGCCTGCGTCGTCGCGTGGAAGTCCCGGTAGGTGGCCAGCACCTTGACCGTGAGGCGCAGGGGCAAGAGCGCACGAACCACACGGTAATGCAGCACCGTGATGTTCCTTCCGGGATCCATCACGATGCGCTTCTCGAGACACACCGATCTGACGCAGAACCGCCAGACGGGAACACGGCCCTCGAGCCAGAACGCTTCGGCCTGCTCGAATCCGCGTGGGCTAACGCTCTCGTCCCGCCAGCGCGACGCGTGCAACGGGGTGTCGCTTCCCCCGAGCCCTATGCTCTCGTGGACCTCGGTCGCCATCACCGTACGCCCCAGCGGAGGTTCGAGAGCGGCCACCAAGAGGCCGTGGTAGCGCCGGGTACGGATCCCCGACACCGTGCCGCAGGCAAACCCGCCCGCCCCGTTGGTGACCAGCCACTCGAGCGATTCCGCCCGCTCGAGGTCGCCGCAGCTCGCCCGGCCGAGCCGGATGGGGAGTGGATCGAGCGCGGTCATTGCAACCTCACGAGGTCGCTCGCAAACACATCGTAGTCCCCGACCATGGCGCGGTCCACCTCGATCATCTGCTCGACCGTGAGCCACGGCACGGCGGCGACGACCTCGTCCGCGACCTTGGGGATCGTGGTCATCGGAGGCGCTCCAGAAGATGGTCACCCACACGCAGGGCGTTGGCCATGACGGTCAGAGCCGGATTCACCGCGGAGCTGCTGGGGAAGAAGCTCGCGTCGACGACGTACAGGTTGTCGAGGTCGTGTGCCCTGCAGCTCGCGTCCAGCACCGAGGTCTTCGGGTCGTGGCCGAACCGCAGGGTGCCGTTCTGGTGCGCGACACCCGCCAGAGGGATGCTCTGGCCGAGGTAGAGGTTCCTGGCGAAGAAGCCCTGATGACACTCGTGACCGTGATGGCGGCACACCCGTCGCCGCTGCATCAGCTCCTTGAGCTTGGCGATCAACCGCTTGTGCCCTTCCTCGTTGTTTGGGCGATAGGACAGCACGATCTCGCCGTCGGCGTTGAGCGTGACCCGGTTCTCCGGGTCGGGCAGGTCCTCGCTGGTCAGCCAGAAGTCGAGGGAGTGGCGGGCCATGAGATCGAGGGTCCAGCCGGGCGCGATGGCCGGCGCGCCCGCCTCGAGGGTCACCCCGTCGAGCTTGCCGACGAACGAGATGTGGCCCATCGGGTGGGGCCATTCCGGTGACCCGAAGTAGAAGTCGTTGATGCCAAGCGTCTTCTGAAAGGCCGTGGGGTTGGCGCACTTCGAGAGCGCCATCAGCACGGTGTTGAGGTGCCCCATGTAATGGCGTCCTACGATGTCCGAGCTGTTGGCCAGACCGCCCGGATGCCGATCATTGGCCGAGCGCAGCAGCAGCGCCGCCGAGTTGATCGCGCCGCAGGAGACAACCACAAGGTGGGCGGACAGCTCGATGGCCTCACCGTCGCGAGAAGCCAGCACGCGCGTGACCCTTCGACCCGTCGCATCGGTGACGAGACGGTCGACGCGGGTGCGCGTGAGCAGGGTCACGTTGGATTGCTGGAGCGCCGGGTCCACGCCGCAGACCTGCGCGTCAGCCTTGGCGTCGAGCAGGCAGGGATAGCCGTCACAGGTGTCGCACCGAATGCATCGGCTGATGCGGGGCGCGGACTCGTCGAGCATCACGCCCAGTGGGACCTGAAACGGCCGCAGGCCGAGCGCCGCCAGGTCGTCACTCAGCTCCTGGATGCGCGGCTCGTGGGACACCGGGGGATGGGGATACGGCGCGCTCCTCGGCGGTTCGGTGGGGTCAACGCCGTGCTGGCCGTGCACGTGATAAAGCCGCTCGGCCTCGGCGTAGTATGGCTCGAGGTCCTGGTAGCGAATCGGCCACGCAGGGGAGACACCCCCGTGATGCCGCACCTCCCCGAAGTCCTGCGCCCGCATGCGGAACAGGGCTGCACCGTAGAACTTGGTGTTGCCGCCGACGTTGTAGTTCGTGTGCGGGTGAAGCTCATTGCCGTCGGCATCGCGCCAGACTTCCTTGGTGGCGTACACCCCGTCCACGTTGACGGCGCGGGGATCCCAATTGGCCTTCTCTCGAGGGACGTAGTCACCCCGCTCGAGCAGGAGGATCCTCCTTCCAGACGGGCCCAGCTTACGCGCGAGCGTTCCGCCTCCTGCACCGGTGCCGATGATGATGATGTCGTAGGAACTCACGTCAGGCATGGGTCGGCTCGGTTTCCTTCCGCGGATAGTTGCAGGCGAAAATGCAGCGCTCGTGGTTGTCCGGATCCCAGCCCCTCGATCAGATATTTGCGCCAGTGTTGTCTCAGCGCATCCCTCATCACGGACGACTCCGCCCTTACGGCGCTACACCTGCTGGCCTTCGACCTCAGCGAGGAGTTCCGCCTCGGCGGCGCACCAGTCTTCGAAATCGTGACCATGCACGCAATCGCGGGCCAGGAACCTTTCATACGCACGCTGGCCGATGGCTTCCGGATGCACGCTTTTGGCGTCGGTGGCAACCTCGAGCTTCGATTTCGCCCCGAGCCCGGGCCCGGTAGGGATGTGCTCTTTCTTCGTTCGGCGTGCGTGGGCTTTTGACATTTTGGAAATCTCCTGATGGTTCTTGCTATCGCTCACCGGTTCAGTCTCCCGTCGGTCACAACTGTTACGGTCGCCCAGTCAGGGCGCCGTCTCATCGTCCGCGTCACGGAGGAGACATGTCGACGAAGATCTTGACCGCGCCTTCTCCGTGGATCAGAAGGCGCATCATCTCCTTGTAATTGTCGAGCCCAGGGACGCGATGGGTGAGCAGCTTCCCTGGCCAGCCCGGCCACAGCGCCTCGGCCATCAACAGATCGGCGACGCCCTGCTCGAAGTCGGCGCGGGCGGCGTTGACGCTGCCGACCACCACTTTGTTCCCCAGGACGAAGCCTTGGAGAATGTGGTCGGCATGGACGGCATCGGATTTCCGGTCGCCGCCGGCGATCCCGGTGAGCACCAGGACGCCATTCTTGCCCAGCCGTTCCATCGCCTCGAAGACCAGCGGGCTGTAGCCGGTCGCCTCAACGATCAGATCGACGTTGCCGAGGTCGCGAGCCACAGTCCCCAGGTCCGTCTCCTGGGCGCTGCGGTAGTGAGCGCCCAGATCCGCGGCAAGCTTCCCGGTGCGGCTGGGCATGCGCTCTCTCGCGAAGGTCACGACCTCGAGGCCGCGCGCGCGAAGCGCCATGGTGGCGAGCAAGCCGAGAGGACCCGCGCCGAGCACGATGGCCCGTCGGGGCCGCCACACACCGAGGCGCCGCTGGATCTCGTATGCCTGCCGAATCGCCTTCTCCACGACCGATAACGGTTCGAGCAACACGCCGACCTGCAGGAGGCTCTCGGGCAGCTTGATGGCGAAGTCGACATGATCGACCACCCGCTCGGTGAGGAATCCGTGACGCAGCGAGATGCCTCGTTCGAAGTAGGTGTCGTCGGTGGTCATGTCCTGCATGCCGATCCGGTCGTACAGCGATCCCCCGGGGCGGCGGACCATGAAGGTGATCAGTTCTCCCGGCGACAGCTCGGTCACAGCGGCGCCGACTTCGAGGACGCGACACAAGCTCTCGTGTCCGAGCACGAGGTACTCGTAGCCGGGCGGGGCGGCACCGTACTCGCCGGCGTTGATCTCGCGATCGGTGGCGTCCACGCCGACCCGGAGAACTTGTGCGAGGATTCCGCGGCCGCCCTCGACCTCGTCGAGGCGAGGCTCGGCCAGGTCCGCCAAATGGATCGTGTCCGGCTTGCGGGGAAATACGGCTATCGCCTTCATCGCGTCTCGCGGATTGAGCCAGCAGTGCGCTGTGCGACGACGGCGAGCAGCGAATCGTAGGACTTCGCGAAGGAAGCGACGCCGGCTTTCTCCAACTGGGACAAAACGGCGACGAGATCGACGCCAGCTACGCCGAGTCTCGCGATCACGTCGCGCGCGGCCTCCAGATCACGATCGATGCGAACCTCGGGCTTGCCGTGGTCCCGGTAGGCGACGATGGTCGCCGGCGGCATGGTGTTGACGGTATTGGGGCCGATGAGCGCCTCCACATAATAGACGTCGGGGTAGCTCGGATCCTTCGAGGAGGTACTCGCCCAGAGCGGACGTTGACGCCGCGCGCCTCGCGCCGCCAACGGCGCGAAGGCATCGCCGCCGAACGTTCGCTGGCACATTTCGTAGGCTAACTTCGCATTCGCAATGGCGGCCTTGCCTCGCAGAGCGCGAAGCGTCTCGGAGTTATCCGCTCCGGCGGCGATCTTCTGGTCAAGCAACTTGTCCACCGCACTGTCCACCCGGCTGACGAAGAAGCTCGCCACCGAGGAGATGGAGCGGATGTCGCCGCCGGCCCCCACGCGCTTCTTCAATCCCGCGACGTACGCCGCCATGACGGCTTGGTAGCGATCGAGCGAGAAGATGAGCGTCACGTTGACGTTGATACCCTCCGAGATCGCAGCTTCGATCGCCGGAAGGCCAGCCAGCGTTGCGGGAATCTTCACCATCAGGTTCGGTCGGTCGACGGTGCTCCAGAGCCGCCTGGCCTCATCGATCGTCTTCTGGGTGTCGTGCGCGAGTTTTGGTGAAACCTCGATGCTGACGTAGCCGTCGTCCCCCTTCGTTCGCTCAAAAACCGGCATGAAGAGGCGTGCCGCGCCCTTGATGTCCTCGATGGCCAGCGCGTCGAAGATCGCCTCGGCGCTCTTGCCCTCTGCCGCCAGCCTACCCAGGGCGTCATCGTAGGCATCGCTGCTCGCGATGGCCTGCTCGAAGATGGTTGGGTTCGACGTGAGACCGGTGATGTCGCCGTCTTTGATCATCTGCGCCAGCTTCCCGCTGGTGATCAGATCGCGGCGAATGTTGTCGTGCCATGGGGACTGGCCAAGTTGCTGCAGGGTAACGAGAGGATTCGACATGTTTTCTCCACGGTAGTGAAAGGAAGACAGGAGTCGCCCGCGCACGGCAAGGCCGCGCCCAGTGCTCGTGCCCGAGGGATCGTACCTGCTCCAGCACGCGCCCTTCGAGAGCGAAGCCGGCGTAGTCCGCGGCAACGGCAACCTTCATGGCGCGCCCTGCAGCGAATACTGGCTGGCGGTCGGATCTGTCCCGAGGATCCGCCGCGCCCGTCCATTGAGCTCTGTGGCATTCACAGGATCTCCTTCGCGGCAGCGACGACGGCATCGATCGTGAAGCCGAACTTCGTGAGCAGCTCTTTGAGCGGCGCCGATGCTCCAAACGAGCGCATCCCGATCATCCGGCCCGCCAAGCCGGTGTATCGCTCCCACCCGAACGTCGACGCTTGCTCGACTGCGATCCGCGCGGTGACGCCGGGAGGCAGCACCGAGTCGCGGTACGTCTGGTCCTGCTCCTCGAAGACCTCCCAGCAGGGCATGCTCACCACGCGGCTGCGAATACCTTCCGACACGAGTCGCTCGTGCGCCGCGAGGCAAAGGGAGACTTCGGTGCCGGTGCCCATGAGAATCACCTGGAGCGGGCCCTGCGACTCTGCCGCCAGGACATACGCTCCCCGGGCGGTGCCCGCCGCCGACGCGTAGTGCGATCGGTCGAGGGTCGGCATGGGCTGCCTGGAGAGCACCAAGGCTACTGGCTCGTGACGCAGGGGAACAATGCAGCGCCATGCCTCAACCACCTCGTTCGCGTCTGCGGGACGGTACACCCGCAACCCGGGAATCGCGCGCAGCGACGCGATCTGCTCGACCGGTTGATGAGTTGGACCATCCTCGCCCACTCCGATGGAGTCATGGGTGTAGATGTAGATGACCGGTAGCTCCATCAAGGCGGAAAGCCGAAGCGTCGGACGCGAGTAGTCGCTGAAGATGAGGAACTGCGAACCAAACGGGCGCAGCTTGGATAGCGCCAAGCCGTTGAGGATCGAGCCCATCGCATGCTCACGCACGCCGAAGTGGAAGTTTCGGCCGCCGCGGTCCTGTGTCGAGAAGTCACCGGCCCCGTCGAAGGTCAGGCGCGTTTTCGTCGATGGTGCAAGATCCGAGGAGCCGCCCACGAGCCAAGGAATGTTCTGGGCGATCGCATTGAGGACTGTCGCTGACGCGTCGCGCCCCGAGACTCCCTTGGGGTCAGCAGGGAAGCTGGGCAGGTCCCGATCCCAGCCTTCGGGTAGCGCGCGGCGCTGCATGCGATCGAACTGATCCGCGAAATCCGGGTACGCCTCTCGGTAACGACCGAACAGTTCCGTCCAGCGAACGCGCAGGCTGGCACCGCGCTTGCCGAAGGTATTGGCCAAGTGGGGACGGACCTCGTCGGGTACCAGAAAACGAGAATCTTCCGGCCACCCATAGGCGCGCTTGGTGAGGCGAACCTCTTCTTCGCCCAGCGGCTCTCCATGCGCAGCGTGGGAGTCCTGCTTGTGGGGCGAGCCGTAGCCGATGTGGCTGTCGACAATGATGAGGGTCGGTCGGTCGGTCGTGCGCTTGAAGGTCGTCAGCGCCCGCGACAGCATCTCGAGATCGTTAGCATCGCCAACCCTGGTTACGTTCCACCCGTAGGCGATGAAGCGGGTGGCGACGTCCTCCGTGAAGGCCAGCGCGGTGCTGCCCTCGATCGTGATCCTGTTGTTGTCGTAGATCCAGCAGAGGTTTCCGAGTCCCAAGTGACCCGCCAGGGAGGCCGCCTCCCCGGAGACGCCTTCCATCATGCAGCCGTCTCCCGCGAGCGCGTAGACGTCATAGTCGACGATATCGAAGTCCGGGCGGTTGAACGTCCTCGCCATCCACTTCGAGGCGATGGCCATGCCCACGCTGTTGGCCACCCCCTGGCCGAGGGGCCCCGACGTCGTCTCGACGCCAGACGTGAAGCGGTACTCGGGGTGCCCGGGGCAACGGCTGTCGAGCTGGCGGAATCGCTTGAGGTCCGCGAGCGACACCGACTCGGTGCCGAGCCGCTCGTAGGCGGCGTTCACGGCCTTTACGCCCGTCAGGTGCAGCAGGCTGTAGAGCAAGGTCGACGCATGCCCCATCGAGAGCACGAAGCGATCGCGGTTGGGCCAGATTGGGTCTTGGGGATCGAAGCGCAGGAAGCGCTGCCAGAGCGCGTAGACCACCGGCGCCATGGCCATGGGCGTCCCCGGGTGACCGGAGTTGGCCTGCTGAACCGCGTCGATGCAGAGCGTGCGGATGGTTGCGATCGAAAGCTGGTCGATGTCGGTCGGCAGCGGCATAGTGGTTTCCTTCATGATGTGGGCGACGGCAGGTTCGCCGACGCGTCCGAGAGGATCTCCTCTCTCATCGCTCGTCCTCGAGGTGGCAGATCTCGTTCCAGTGGCGGATCACGCGTCGTTCGCGCTCCATCCCGAGCAAGCTCACCGAGGCCGTGTCGAGGGCCAGCGAGCCTCCGGCGCTGGGCGGAAGTCCGAGCCAACGCGCCGCCAGGACTCTCAACAGGTGGCCGTGGGCAAAGAGTGCCACGTCGTCGTCCGCTGCCAGCGCTCGTGCGATAACACGGTCGGCTCGTACGGCGACATCGCCGGGCGTCTCGCCACGGGGGGCTCCGGCCTCCCAGAGGGTCCACATCGGCTGCTCGACGCGGATCCCCGCGGTGGTTTTTCCCTCGAGAGCGCCGTAGTCCCACTCTTGCAGATCGGGCTCGGGCGTGGCGATTGCGCCATAACCGGCGAGCCGACAGGTGTCCCTGGCCCGGACGAGCGGGCTCGTCAGGATCAGTCCGAACGGGCGACCCCCGAGCCGGCGACCCAGCGCCACCGCCTGCTCTTCCCCGCGCGGCGTCAGCGCCAGATCGGTACGGCCAGTGTGGCGCCCGAGGATGGTCCAGGGGGTTTCACCGTGCCGGAGGAGCCACAGCGTGGGAGTGGCGTCAGGCATCTGTCACCGCCCTCTCGCTGGCTCCGCCCAGCCGCCGGGGACCAGCGCCTGCGCTTCAGCGGGACCCCACGAACCGGGCTCGTACACGATCGGTGCGCTGCTCCATCGGAGCACCGGGTCGACGATGCGCCAGGCGTCCTCGACGTAGTCCTGTCGGGCGAAGCGGAAAGTCTCGCCCCGCATGGCATCGCCGAGTAGCTCGGCGTAGGGATCAGTCTCCGCTCCCTCGTGATCATGGCTGGCGAGCAACTCGAGGGCGTGGCCCTGTTCATGACCTGGTTCGCGGACTGTGGCTCCGAGGCCGATCTGGAACTCCGGGCCGAGCTGGAACCGCACGTGGTTCGAGACGAGCTGCACGCCCGCAATCGGCGGCGGCCGGCGGAGCTTGACCACCACCTCTGTGAGCGACGCAGGGAGGTTCTTCCCGGCGCGGATGTAGAAGGGCACGCCGTCCCAGCGCCACGACTCGACGGCTAGCTCGAGCGCGACGAAGGTCTCAGTGTGGGAGCCCGGTGCGACGCCCGGCTCGTCGAGGTAGCCTCGGAACTGGCCACGCACCACCCGGGACTGATCGAGCGGCGAGATGGCCTTGAGCACTTTCACCTTTTCGTCGCGCAGCGTCTCGGTGTCCCGACCGCTCGGCGGTGGTTCCATGGCGATGTTGGAGAGCACCTGGAGCAGGTGATTCTGGACCACGTCGCGGATAGCCCCGGTCTGGTCGTAAAAGGCGCCCCGTCCTTTGATCCCAAAGGGCTCGGCCATCGTGATCTGGACGCTCTCGACGTAGCGTCGGTTCCAGATCGGCTCGAGGAAGGTGTTGGCGAAGCGGAAGAAGACAAGATTCTGCACCGCATCCTTTCCGAGGTAGTGGTCGATTCGGAAGATGGCCTCCTCGTCGAAGCACTGATGCAGGATTGCGTTGAGACGTTGCGCCGAAGCGAGGTCGGTTCCGAACGGCTTCTCGAGCACCAGGCGTGCGTTCGTGTCGCAGCCCGTGCGGCCAAGTTGACCGATCACGACCTCAAAGAGCGCCTGGGGAATGGCCATGTAGTGGAGCGGGTGCGCGGCGTCCCCCAGTTCGCGCCGTAGCTTGTCGAAGGTCAAAGGTGACCCGTACTCACCCCCGACGAAACGCAGGAGCCGCATGAGCTTTGAGAACGCCTCGGGATCGACCCCGCCGCCGTGTCGCTCGACACTATCTTGAGCCCGGGCCTGGAGTTGCTCCAGCGACCCCCCGCGCGCCACGCCGATGACCGGCGCGTCGAGCAATCCGGCCTTCACCATCCGCTGCAGGGCGGGGAAGATCTTCTTGAAAGCGAGGTCGCCGGTTGCTCCGTAGAACACCAGAGCTCCGGAGTGCGGTCGACTCATGGCTTCTCCCCGTGGCCGCCGAACGCGGCCCGCATCGCTGAGAGGATTTTGTTGGCGTAGTCCCCCTCGCCACGTGACGAGAACCGCTCATAAAGAGCCGTGGTGAGCACTGGCGCCGGAACCGCCTCGTCGATTGCTGCCTTGACAGTCCACCGCCCCTCACCAGAGTCGGACACCCGGCCTGTATAGCGAGCCAGATCGGGGGAGCCGAGCAATGCCGACGCGGTCAGGTCGAGCAGCCACGACGACACAACGCTGCCGCGACGCCACAGTTCGGCGATGTCCCCGACATCAAAGTCATACTGATAGTGGTCCGGGTTCGGTAGTGGCGTCGTCTCGGCGTCGTGCTCCTGCTGCGTGCGTCCAACGTTGGCGTGACGAAGGATACTGAGACCCTCGGCATACGCCGCCATGAGGCCGTACTCGATACCGTTGTGCACCATCTTCACAAAGTGACCCGCGCCCGAAGGTCCACAGTGCAGGTAGCCCAACTCGGCGGTGCCTTTTCTGCCCTCTCGGCCCGGAGTGGGAGGCGCTGACTCTTTGGGGGGCGCCAAAGCAGCAAACACGGGCTCCAGTCGCGCCACCACTTCATCTTCACCGCCGATCATCTGGCAAAAGCCGCGCTCCAACCCGAAGACGCCGCCGCTTGTTCCGACGTCCACGTAGTGAAGCCCGCGACTGGCGAGCTCTTTGGCCCGCCGAAGGTCGTCGACGTAATACGAGTTTCCACCGTCCACGATAGTGTCTCCAGGCTTGAGGATTGGCGCCAGCTCGGCGATGGCCGAGTCGACCACCGCCGCCGGCACCATCAGCCACACCACGCGCGGAGCCTGAAGACGGTCAGCCAAATCCGCGAGGGACGCGGCGCCCCCGGCCCCCTCACGAACCACGGCCTCAATCGCCGACGGGGCGCGGTCAAAAACGACAACTTTGTGCCCGTACCGCAACAGCCGCCGCACCATGTTGGCCCCCATTCGTCCGAGGCCGATCATTCCGATTTGCATCGCCGCTCCTTCCTTCTTGTTCAAAACGCTTATCGTCCTACCCGCCAGCCTCCGATAAAGCGAAATGGCCTGCGCCTAACAGCGGGGCGGTGTCGCCCACGATCACGCGAACAGGCATTGTGCCAAGCAGCGAACTCAATCTGCCCTTGTCGCGAAACCGGGCCAAGAATGCCCCGACTGCGCGTGTGCGCCACGAATCGGATGTACCGGGTGGCCCGAAAAGAAGTCGGCGCGCCACTCCCCCACCCAACCAAATGCCTCCGGTCGACATGGTTCGCAATGCCCAGTTGCCTGCCTCCGCACCATAGGCGGCGAGGAAAAGGAGCACCGCTCGTTCGGCAAGAGCACTGCGCCCCTGCAAGGCCGCCTCGGCCACCACGGCGGTGGGGTCGCCGGTCTCGAGCGCAGTGGCGAGCCAGCCTGGCTGGGCGCTGGGGTCTTGGCCACGGAGGAACTCGTAGATGCGGAATAGGCCAGGACCAGAGACCACCCTTTCCACACTGACGTGTCCGTACTTCGGGCGCAGGAAGCGCCACAGCTCGATTTCCACCTCGTCGACAGGCGAGAAATCGGCGTGCCCGCCTTCGCTTGCCAGCGAGCGCATGGGTCCTTCGCCGCGCACCAGCGCCGCACACCCGAGTCCGGTACCGGCGGCGATGACCGCCAGGTTGCCAGGGTCCGGCGTTCCCGTTTGCAGTGCGATCTGCTCTCCAGCGTCAAGATTCAGCAACGACCATGCTTGCGCCTCGACATCGTTCAACAGCGAAACCCGGTCGAGTCCAAGGACGCGCGCCAGGCGTGCGCCATCGACGGTCCAGGGCAGGTTGGTCGTCTTCGCCAAACCAGCGTGCACCGGACCCGCTACTCCGAAGCCGGCGGCCTCGAGCCTCGGAGGGCTGAGACCAACAAACGAGGTGACGATCTCGTCCAGAGAACTGTGACCCTGGCTTCGGTAGGTCTCGCGCCTCACCTGTCGCAAGGTCGCGCCGACTGGCTCAAACAGCGCGAGGTCTGTCTTCGTGCCGCCGACGTCACATGCAAGGATCATGGCCGCACCGGCTTTCGCGCAGCCACTGTGGACCGCGTCGCCGCCTTCTTGGAGCCGGCCGGGCGGGTCGTATGCGTGGCCTCGGCGAGCAGCGTCGCGATGAGACCGGTCCAGCCGGTCTGATGGGACGCGCCCACGCCTCGGCCGTCGTCGCCGTGGAAGTACTCGTAGAAGAGGCAATGGTCGCGAAAGTGTGAATCACGCTGGATCGTCGGGTGAGCGCCGAGGCTCGGCCGACGCCCCTCCGCGTCGGCGAGGAATAACCGCGAAAGCCTGGCCGACAGTTCGTCGGCGATCTCGTTCAGGCTGAGTAATTGCCCCGAGCCGGTCGGACACTCGACGCGGAAGTCGTCACCATAGTACGCGTGAAACTTCCTCAGCGACTCCACCAGGAGGTAGTTCACGGGCATCCAAATCGGCCCCCGCCAATTCGAGTTGCCACCGAACATGCCACTGTCCGACTCCCCTGGTTGATAGCTCACCGTGTGTATCGAGCCTCCCACTTCGAGGCGGTAGGGGTGCTGCTCGTGGTACTTGGACAGCGCCCGAACGCCAAAGTCCGACAGAAACTCGGTCTCATCCAACAGGCGGCGCAGGAGCAGCTTCATGCGGTGGCCGCGCAGGAGTGAGAGTAGATGCCGGCTTCCCTTGCCGGGTTCCCGCCAGCGTGAGATGAGCGAGGCCAGATCGGGGCGGTACCGCAAGAACCAGTCCATGCGTCGGCGGAATCCTGGGACCCGCTCGAGTAACTCGGGGCTCAGCGTTTCCACCGCGAACAACGGAATCAGACCGACAAGCGAGCGGATCCTGATCTGCTTCGACTCACAGCGGTTCTCCTCTGGGCATTCGTAGTGGAGAACGTCGTAGAAGAAGCCGTCCTGGTCGTCCCAGAGGTCGATTCCGTGGCCGCCGACGTTGCGCATCGCGCCGGCGATGTAGAGGAAGTGCTCGAAGAACTTGGTCGCGATGTCCTCGTAGGCTGCGCGGTGTTGGGCGAGCTCCAACGAGATGCGCAGCAGGTTCAGCGCGTACATCGCCATCCACGCCGTGCCATCGGCTTGCTCGACATGGCCGGCGACCGGGAGCTTCGCACTGCGATCAAAGACGCCGATGTTGTCCAGCCCCAGGAAGCCTCCTTGAAAGAGGTTGAGACCATGGGCGTCCTTGCGGTTCACCCACCAGGTGAAGTTGAGCAGGAGCTTGTGGAGGATCCGCTCGAGGAAATCGAGGTCCCCTTCGTCTCCCCGTTGCGCGCGGTCCATCTCGAACACGCGCCAGGCAGCCCAGGCGTGGACGGGCGGATTCACGTCGCCGAATGCCCACTCGTACGCCGGAAGCTGACCGTTTGGATGCATGTACCAATCTCGCGTGAGCAGGAGGAGCTGCTGCTTCGCGAAGTCGGGGTCGACAGATGCGAGGGGAATGCAATGGAAAGCGAGGTCCCACGCCGCGTACCAGGGGTACTCCCACTTGTCGGGCATCGAGATGATGTCGGCGTTGTTGAGGTGGGTCCACTCGCGGTTGCGACCCTTTTGTCGTTGTCGCGGCGGAGTCGGCTGGCTTGGATCACCCGCCAACCACTCAGACACGTCGAAAGAATAGAACTGCTTGCTCCAGAGCATCCCGGCGAGCGCCTGGCGCTGCACGCGGCGCATGTCTTCGTCATCGACGTTCCCATGAACGACGTCGTAGAACTCGTCCGCCTCGCGTTGACGGTGCGCGAAGACATCGTCGAAGCCCCCGAAGGGGTCGGCGAGCCCGGGCCGGGAGAGGCGCACTCGGAATACGACCTCGGCGCCGGCCGGTACGGTTCGCCGCCAGATGGCGCCGACCTTGGTCCCTTCTTGGGCGGGATTGATGGCGCTCTCGTCGCCACGCACGATGTAGTCGTTCAGGCCGTCTTTGAAGAAGCCTGGTGCACCCTCAACTCCGGAAAGTCGGCGATGGTTCGTTTCGTTGTCGCAGAACGCAAGGCCGTCGGGACCGTCGCAGTACAAAACGAATGAGCCGAGCACGGGATGCGTGAGCTCGACCACGCCCGGGCCCTTGGCGCGCAGGATCGGCCGCTCAGGCAATCGACCCCACGACCAGGTGTTGCGGAACCAAGCCTGGGGCAAAACCACGATTGGCGCTGCCTCAGGTCCTCGGTTCACCACCCGCACTCGCATCAAGACATCTTCGGGCTCA
>JAYUFT010000081.1:0-6715 GCA_043738605.1 Candidatus Dormiibacterota bacterium
GTCGGTGCGAACGCGCGCGATGTGGACAGTGAACATCGGGGACGCCGCCTGGACCGCCGAGCGGCCGGTGGCCTGGATCGGCCGGTATTTACCCATGAACTCGGTGCTCATCGCGACGAGCTTGGTGACGTCGACGTAGCGCTCGGGCACTCCGCGCACTGTGACGCGGCCGTTCGATATCTCGAGGTCCTCGGGCGCCGCCTCCAGCTCGTTCGTCGCGATCTCCAGCAGCTGGCGCCGAGCCTCGAGCGCAGCCTCCTGCACCGCGCCGCCCATGCTGTAGGTGACCTGGCTCCCCGCCGCGAGCGGCCCGTATGGCGCGACGCCGGTGTCGCTCGTCTCGATCCGGACCTTGTCCAGCGGGACGCCGAACGACTCCGCGGCGATCATCGCCAGGCCGGTTGACGATCCGCTGACGTCGACGGTTCCGACGTGCACGGTCAGCGTGCCGTCGGGCTCGACTCGGCAGCCCGCGGAGGCAGGCGTCCGCGCGCCGCCCCACGACCCAAGGGCGATGCCGACCCCTTCGCCGGCGACGCACGGTTTGGTGTAGAGCGGGTGCTTCTGGGCCTCCTCGAGGCACTCGACCATCGCAATCCGTGGCAGTGGCATGCCATCCGGGCCAGGGTCACCTTCGCGTGTAGCGTTGCGAAGTCGTAGCTCGATCGGATCCATATTCAGGTTGAGTGCCAGCTCGTCCAGCGCCGACTCCAGCGCGAAGTAGGCCTGTGGGGCGCCTGGGGCGCGGTACGCCTCGACTGGCGTCTTGTTGGTCGAGACCTCGTAACCGGTGATCTCGAAGTTGGGGCATTTATACGTTCCGGTCAAGAACATGCCGGTGATCCCGCCGTGCCAGCCCGCGGTGGCGCCATTGTCGTAGTGATAGCTAGCGCGCAGCGCCACCAGCGTGCCGTCGCGCTTGGCGCCCAGCTCGATGTCGAAGCTGGCAGCGGGCGCAGATCGCGCCACCGCGAAAACCTGCTGGCGGGTGAGGTTGAGCCGCAGAGCGCGACCGGTTCGTCGCGCGAGGAGCACGAGGAGCGTCTCCAGGAGAGTTACCTTGCCTCCGAATCCGCCGCCCACCGCCATCGGCACAACGCGGACCTTGTAGGTCGGTATCCCGAGCACCTTCGCAACCTCGTCGCGCACGTGGAACGGGCCCTGCGTCGGCGCCCACACTGTCATCCCGCCATCGGGCTCGGGGCGGACCATTGACACGTGGGGCTCCATCGGCGAGTGATGGACGCCCGCCAGGCTGTAGGTGGCCTTGACCACCGCATCGGCGGACTTCAGGGCAGCGTCGGTGTCGCCTCGCTTGAGGTTGACGACGGCGCTGACGTTTGCGGGTCGGCGCGCAGCCGCGCCGTTGGTCTCGGCGTCGGTGCCCGCGCCGTGCATCGATGCGTCGGCGGCGTCAGCCTCCTCTTCGGCGTCGAGCACTCTGCCCGCGCCCTCGCGCATCGCAAGGGTGGGGTCAACCGTCACGGCCAGCGGTTCGTAGTCGACGTCGACGAGCGCCGCCGCATCGGCCGCAGCGGTCTCGGTTTCGGCGATGACGGCCACGACAGGCTGGCCAACATAAAAGACGCGACCCACCGCCAGCGGTTTCTCAGGGCTTGGCGCGCTGTTGATCGGCAGGTCGGCGCCAGTGACAACATCGATGACGCCAGGCGCAGAGCGCGCCGCGGTGGTGTCGATGCTCCGGATGTTCGCGCTCGCCTGGTGGCTGAGCACGAGCTGGACGTGAAGCAGGCCTGGCAGGTCGACATCGGCGGTGAACCGTGTCGCCCCGGAAACCTTCTCAGCCCCTTCTAGCCGCCGATGCCCGATCCCAACCACACTCATTGCCCGAACATCGTACGGACTTAGTGCTTGAGGATCCTCGCGTCGGTCCACGCGAAGTCGTACAGCGCATTGCCGCCGACCCCCTTGACCCACGGATGCACGAGGTACTCCTGCACTCCGTACACCAGGCCGGCGAAAGCGACATGAGCGATCAGCGTCTGACCCGCAGCCTTGTAATCCGCCACCGCGGTCGTGAGTGGCTTCGCGTCCGCCGCTTTCACCGACTTGTCAAAAATGGGATTCGAGTAGCACGAACCCCCTGAGGCCGCTCCAACCACGAAGAGATAGTCGAACCAGTTTTGAGGAGAGTCGTAGTCAGCTCTCCAGCTCTGCCTGAACAGCGGGTAGGCGCACTTGCCGTTGCGCTTGTCGAAATACGTTTTGCGATCGACCTCTACGCACTTGACCGCAACGCCCAGGTTCTTCTGCCACTGCGCCACCAGGTTCGCGCACACCGCCTTGTTGAAAGGATCGGTGTCGTAGGTGTAGGTGAGACCCCTCACCTTGGTTCCCTTCGGATCCCATTTCTGCAACTCGGTCTTTGCGGCAGCGGCATCGAACTTCGTGTTCACGTCAGCGCCGTCCCCGATGTAGCCGGTGAGGCCCTTGCTGATCACTCCACCCGTTGCCGGCACGCAAGCGGTGCCCTGGTTGCAGACCGCGGCGGCGAGGGCGTTGCGATCGATGGCGGTCGAAAAGGCGTGGCGTCCGGCCAGTCCGTTCGCGACACCGGCAAAGGGCCCCGCGGTGATGCTGAAGCCTGCCCAGAAGGTGAGGCCCGACGGAATCAGCTGGAGCTGGGTCTTCAGCTTCGCGTCACCCGTGTACCGAACCGCGGCGGTCGGAGGCAGGCCTTGGTGCGCATAGCCGATGAGGCTGTAGACGCCGGACTCGTACTGAGTGACCTGCACCGACTGGTCGGTGACTACGTCGATGTGAACGTGCGTGATGGCGCCGGTCGATCCGCCATACCAGTGCTGCACCGGTTCGAAATCGAGCGCCTGTCCCACAGACCGCGCGGTCATCCGGAACGGGCCGCTGCCGATGAAAGTCTGAGGCTGAGTGAACCAGACGCTGTCACCGGCTGTTGCAATCACCTTGCTGTCGACGACCCAGAACGGCCAGAGCGCGACGGTGGTAGTCCAATAACCAGCCGGCTTCGTCAGCGTGGTGGTGAATGAATAGGCGTCGAGCTTGACGAGTCCGCTCAACTTGGTCGAGCGTCCATCCGCGACCGCCTGGTAGCCAACGATTGGCGAAAAGAGGCTCGCGTAGTCGCCCTGCTTTGCGGCAGCGCGGTTCCAGCTGTAGACGAAGTCGTCGGCGGTGATCGGGTCGCCGTTGGAGAACTTGGCGTCGTGCCGCAGCTGGAACGTATAGGTCAGCCCGCTTGCTGACACGATCGGAGGAGCGATCTCCAGGTCAGGAACCTCCTGCAGCTTCTGATCGAATTTGTAAAGGCCAGAGAAAACGTTGCGAAGCACGTCGACGTCAGATGGCGTCGAGATCTGAGCCGGGTCGAAATCGGCGACGTCTTGCGCAATCGGAAAGCTCAGTGTCTGGTCACGCGCGAGCACGTCGGGCGCGGAGCCGCCCCCGAACGGGGCGAGGACGACGACTGCGACCAAGACTGTCGTCAGCAACAGCACGGCCAGGGCCGCCGCGAGCGCGATGCGGAGCCCTCTCACGTGGTGAGGACGACCTTTCCCGTGCTCTTGCCCCCGGCGACCGATGCAAGCGCAGCCGGCGCCTCGGCGAGCGGCAGGCGAGCAGAGATCAGCGGCTTGATCTGTCCGGCCGCATAAAGATCGAAGAGGGCGCGAGCGGCGGGGGCGATGAGCTCCGGCGCGCGCGTGTTGTACAGGCCCCAGTGAAGGCCGACGACCGAATAGTTCTTGACGAGTATGTGGTTGGTGGCCGCCTGAGGGATGCGGCCTGAGGTGAAGCCGACGACGACGATGCGTCCCTCGAACGCGACGCACTTGGTTGAGCGGTCATAAACATCGCCACCGACCGGATCGAAGATGACGTCCGCGCCGCGCCCGCCGGTCAGCTTCCTTACTTCGTCGGCGAAATCCTGGGTCTTGTAATTGATTGCGTGGTCGGCACCCATGCGCTTGCACACCTCGAGCTTCTCGTCGGTGCCTGCGGTCGCGATGACCATCGCCCCGGCGGCTTTGCCGAGCTGAATGGCCGCAGTACCGACGCCACCGGCGCCGGCGTGGACCAGCAGGGTTTCGTTGGGCTTGAGGTTGGCGCGTCGGTGTAGGCCGAACCAGCCCGTCTGGTACGTGAGGGTGAAGCCGGCCGCATCATCGAACGACATGCCGGCGGGCATGGGGGAGACTGCGGATGTTGCCGCATCGGCGACCTGTGAGTAGCCGCCTCGCGTGAGGCCTCCGCTGTCGAGGAGCGCCATCACGCGATCGCCGGCCTTGAATCCGGACGACGCCGGCGCGGAGATGACCTCGCCACTGACCTCGACACCCGGCACGAACGGGAGGGCAGGTTTGGACTGGTAGGTGCCCGCGACCATCAGGGCGTCGGGGAAGTTGATGGCGGCGGCGCGGACAGCGATCCGGACCGAGCCATCCGCCGGCTCGCCTGCCTCGACCTCCTCGAAGCGCAGGACCTCAGGCCCGCCGAGCTCCCGCACGACCCAGGCTTTCACGGGCACCATGGTAGGCGGCCGGTCCGTGTAGCCCCTCTGGGCCTTTCGCCGAAGTCGCTTACTGACAGTAGCCTGCCAACCTTTATCCGAGGGGCTACCCATCCTTAATCAACCGCTGCCAGGATGTGTTGAGCAGCCGGTGGCGCGACTTCTGCGGGGGAGGATTTTGGGATGTTCTTGCGCATTACAGCCTTACTAGCTCTGTGCAGTATTTCGATCTGGCCGAGCGGCGCCTCTGCGGATAGCGGCCCGGCGCGACTCGGGGCGATCAACCACATCGTCGTCATCTACGAGGAGAACCACAGCTTCGACAACCTCTATGGCGGATGGGAGGGTGTCAATGGCCGGGCCAACGCCACCAACGCCACGCAGCTGAACCAGGCGGGCTCGCCCTACGCATGTCTGCTCCAGAACGACGTCAACCTCACCTCACCGCCGCTGGCTGCCGACTGCGCTGCTGCAACGACGACCACGCCAGGCATGCACTTCACCAACAGCCCGTTCAGCATCGAGGCCTACATTCCCGCCAGCGCGCAGACGTGCCCGCAACCGGGGGTGTTCGCTGCCAACGGGCTCACGCCGAGCGCGGCGAACCGGGCGGGCGGTTGCACCAGGGACATCGTGCACCGCTTCTACCAGGAGCAGTACCAGCTGAACAAGGGCGCGCAGAATCTCTACGTCACCGGCAGCGACGCAGCCGGTCTTGCCATGGGCTATTACGACACCACGGCGCTGCCGATCTACACGTACCTCCACAGCCCTGCGCATCCGCACTACGCGATCTCTGACAACTTTTTCCAGTCAGCGTTCGGCGGTTCGTTCCTGAACCACCAGTGGCTGATCGCGGCTGCCTCGCCGAGGTGGCCCGGAGCGCCGGCAAGTCAGTACTCGATCATCGACTCCAATGGGATGCCAAACAACTACCCGCTCTACCACGCGACTGGTCCGGTCAAAGACGCTGCGCTAACTCAGCTTTGCCCATCCACTGTTCCCGGTCGGGCGTGTGGCGACTATGCGGTCAACACGATTCAGCCCTTCCAGCAACCGACCTCGTCCAATCCCGTCAAGTTGCCGGCGCAGACGGGCACCACGATTGGTGACGAGCTGAGCGCCGCAGGCGTGAGCTGGGGTTGGTACGCGGGCGGCTGGGCGAACGCCAGCGGCGACGCCGGCGCCCCCGGCTGGACGAACGGGACGACGCCCGGCACGTGTGCGGATCCGGAGTCATTCGCCAACCCGCAGTACCCGTATTGCCCGAGCAAGGTTTTCCAGTTCCACCACCAGCCGTTCAACTACTACGCCGCGTATGCGTCCGGCACACCTGGCCGCACCCATCTGAAAGATGAGACTGATTTCACCAACCTCCTCGGCGATTCAGCGAAGACGTGCCAGCTCAACTCGGTCAGCTTCGTCAAGCCAGTCGGGTTGGAGAACGAGCACCCTGGCTACACGAGCGTGGGCGTTGGGAGCAATCACCTCGTGAGCCTCTTGCAGGCAGTGCAGAACAGCGCATGCCGAAAGGACACGATGGTCGTGGTCACGTATGACGAGTTCGGCGGTCAGTACGACCACGTGACACCCCCAGGCCAGGGTGGCGCAGCCGGCGTGCGCGATCAGTGGGGCCCTGGCACGCGCATCCCGGCGCTCGTCATCGCGCCGCAGCTTCTGGGCACCTTCGTCGTCGACCACACCCAGTACGACACGACCTCAATCCTCGCGACGATCGAGCACCGTTTCGGCGTCGCGCCGCTGAGCAGTCGAGATGCGGCGGTCAACGACCTGGGCAACGTGTTCACGGCGCACGGTGCGAGCGCAAGGAGCGGCGGCTCGGCTTAGTTATATAGATAGCAGCGAAGTTTCGAAAGGTCGGCCAGGTGGCGGGGAAATCCTGCCTCCTGGCCGGCCACCACCCAGGCCCCCGTGTTCGGCCTCGGCGAGCGATTGCCGGTGAAGACGAGCCACAATCATTGGCAGCCGGCGTAGCTCAGCTTGGCAGAGCAACGGTCTTTTAAACCGATGGTCCAGGGTTCAAATCCCTGCGCCGGCACCAACAGATTCGTATTCAAAAACGGCGCGTCCGGGGTGGACGAACCCGTCCAGAACCTCCCGAAACCAGCCTACTGCTGCCATTAGTGCTGCCAATTCGCCGAATTTGTGGCATTATCCGGACGTGGCGGGGCGAAAGAGCCGCGGGCACGG
>JAYUFT010000082.1:0-6699 GCA_043738605.1 Candidatus Dormiibacterota bacterium
GACCCGCAATTCTCGGGCGGTAGCGCCGACCTTGCCTGAGGCGTCGAGAGTCTCTGCCGGCTTTCGTCGATCGGGCTGAGCCCAGCCGACTGGCTCGCACTCTTCCAGCGGATCGGCGCGTCCGTGCGCGAAACCGTTTTGCCGCTCGCAGGCACTGAAGCCGGACGCGCGCCGCTCACCGTTGGCGCGGGCGGCGACAGGACGATGGAGCTCGATCGAGCAGCTGAGGCGGTCGCCTTCGGCCGGCTGGAAGCAGCGGCGGACGACGGCGAACGTTTCTCTGTTCTCTCGGAGGAGGTCGGCCGGCGCAGCTTCGGCGCCGACTTTCCGCTGGTGCTCGTCGACCCTGTTGACGGCAGCCTGAACGCCAAGCAGGGACTCCCATTTTTCGGGCTCATGCTCACGTTGCTCGACGGGCCGACCGTGGCCGACACCGTCGCCGGCTTTGTCTTGAATCTCGTCAACGGCGAGGAATGGAAAGCCATCCGCAAGCAGGGAGCGTGGCGGAACGGCGAACCAGTCGATGTACAACCTCCGGAGGACCCCGGGCGCATCGGCCTGATTGCGCTGGAGAGCAACCCGCGCTCTCTCGCTGCTGCGCAAGGCCTGGTCGCGAGCTCGAGCAAGGTCCGCATCCTGGGATCGATGGCGCTCTCGATTGCGCATACGGCCGCCGGGGCATTCGACGCTTTCTGTGCGCCGGTTCCGATGCGGGTCTTCGACATGAGCGCGAGCCTCCTGATCCTCGCCGAGGTTGGCGGCATAGCCACCGATACGAAGGGCCGGGCATTGGGCGGGCTCACTTGCAACCTCGAGACCAGAACGACTTTGGTGTGCTCGCCCAACGCCGAGCTGCACGCGGCGGCGCTAAAAGCGCTGGCGGGAGGCAAGTGAACCTCACACCGCAGACGACGGTCTTCGTGATCCTCAGCTTCGAAGGTCCTGATGAGTACAGCCAGGTCGGCGGTCTCGGGGTCCGCGTCAAAGGTCTCTCACGGACGCTGGCGCAGTTGGGCTACGAGACCCATCTGTTCTTCTGCGGCGACCCTGACCTGCCCGGCGAAGAGATCCAGGAAGGCGGACGCCTCCACTACCGCCGCTGGTGCCAATGGATATCAGCGCGCCATCGTGGCGGTGTGTACGACGGCGAGGACGAGAAGGTTCGCGATTGGAACTCGAGCCTTCCGCTGAGCCTCATCAACCAGGTCATTGCTCCAGTCGTCGCCTCTGGTCGCAACGTCGTCGTCCTGGGAGAGGAGTGGCACACTGCGGCGTCCGTGAACCTCATATCCGATTCGCTGTACTACCGAGGCCTTCGGGACCGTGTCGTCATTTTGTGGAACGCCAACAACACGTTTGGATTCGATCGCATCAACTGGGGCGCACTTGCCTTTGCGGCCACGATGACCACGGTCAGCCGGTACATGAAATTCAAGATGTGGGAAGCGGGCCAGAACCCGATGGTCATCCCCAACGGCATCCCGCGTTCCTCGATTCACGATTCGGACCCGGCAGCAATCGCCGAGATCAGGTCGGCCGCCGCCGCAGACCACCTCTGCTTCAAGATCGGCCGCTTCGACCCAGACAAGCGATGGCTGATGGCGGTTTCCGCAGCCGGCTATCTGAAGCGTCACGGCGCGCGAGTGAAACTCGTGATCAGGGGCGGGAGTGAGGCGCATGGGGGCCAGGTCCTCTCGCACGCCGAGCGTCAGGGCTTGACGATCGTCAGCGTCAAAGCTCCGAGCGACGCGTCGGGCCTGGCGACGATCCTTCGCGACAACCCCGACGCCGACCTGATCAACCTGATGAGCTTCGTCTCCGATGACCTCCTCCCTGTCATCTACGCCGCGAGCGATGCGGTGCTCGCAAACTCCGGCCACGAGCCGTTCGGCCTGGTCGGCCTCGAGGTGATGGCGGCCGGCGGGCTCGCGGTGACGGGCTCGACGGGCGAGGACTACGCGCAAGCCTTCCGAAATGCGCTGGTGATGGAGACCGACGACCCCATCGAGCTGGTGACGGAGTTGAACCTGCTGAAGCAGCGGCCACAGCTCGCCACGGCGATCCGCAGGCGGGGCAGGGTCACGGCGCGCCAGTACACCTGGGACAAGGTGATCGACCAGCTGCTCCTTCGCACCGCGTTCGCAGCCGCGCAGCAGGCGGTCAGGGTGCCCGCCGTGCAACCGGAGGCGGCGAACACGCCAAGGCGAGCGCCGCGCAAGACGGCTTCACCACGTGGCTGAAAACCTCGTCGTCTATACGGTCGTGCATCAGCCGCGCCGGCTGAAGCTGCCGGCCCAGGTCATCCCACCGAAGACTTCCGCGGAGTCGATGCCGGACCTCGTGTTCGACGAACCGATGAACCGGCGCTATTTCGAAAAGGTCGCGACGTTCTCGTATATCCCCGCCGCCAAGATGTTTCGCGACCTGACCAAGCGTGGCTGGAAGATGTCGATCGGCTTCAGCAACTCGTTTCTGCTGCAGGCCGAGGCGTGGGGGCCGAAGGTGCTCGATTCGTTCAAGCAGCTGTGCGCCAGCCCAAACGTCGAGGTGGTTTGCGTTGAGCCCCACCACTCATGGCTGTTCTATGTCGACGTCCTCGCCTTCAAGGAGGCGATGGTCCAGGCGCGCGAGCGTCTCGAGGCGCTGTTTCAGAAGTCGGTGACGGTCACGGACACCACCGAGATGTTCATGTCGAATGACGTCTATTTCGCCTTGCAGCAGTGTGGTTTCACCGGCGCTTTCATGGAGGGCCGTCCGTGGCAGATGGGTTGGCGCGAACCGACGCACGTTTATCACTACCCGCTGCAGCGCATGGCCCTGCTCTGCCGCCATCGCGACCTCTCAGACGACGTCGGTTATCGGTTCTCCAACCGTGGCTGGTCCGAGTATCCGCTCACGCCGGCGCGCTACGCAGGCTGGATTCGCGAGACGTGGGGCGACGTCGTCACGTTGGGTTGGGACTTCGAGACTTTCGGCGAGCACCACCACGCGAACACCGGGATCTTCACGTTCATGCCCGCGCTGGCCGCAGAGCTCAAGAGTCGAAAGGTGAGGACGATCCTGCCGTCGGAGGCGATCGCCGAGCTGGGCGAACGCGGTTTCGAGGTGCCGATCAACGAGTACGGGACGACGTGGGCCGGCGAGGGTGGCATGGAGTTCTTCCTCGGCAACAATGCGCAGCAGGGCATCTTCCGTCTGATGCACCACGCGTACAACAAGGCCAGGCTGACCGGCGACCCCCGGTTCGTCGAGATGGCGAAGTGGCTGCTGCAATCCGACAATCTCCACCTCATACAGTGGTTCAGCAAGCAGGGTCCCGAGGCGGAGGTCAGCGCTTACTTCACCCCCGATGAGTGGTGGGAGCTGGGCGCGCTGGGCATTCTGCGAGAGCAGCAGCGTGTCTACGTGAACTTCATCCGTGCCCTCGACGAATGGGCGAAATGACGGCCGCCCCCGCCTCGCTGGGATGATTAGCGCGTGAAGCCTCTCCACGTCGCCTTCGTCTGGCACATGCACCAGCCGTATTACAAGGACGACCTTACCAACACGTACCTGCTGCCCTGGGTGCGGCTCCGCTCGGCCAAGGACTACTACAAGATGCCGGCGCTGCTTGACGCGTATCCCAAGGTGCGGGCGACCTTCAACCTCGTGCCCTCACTGCTGGCGCAGATCGAGGACTACGGCAAGGAGGAGTCGGTCGATCTCTTCCTGAACCTGAGCCGCCGCAATGCCGAGGACCTATCCGGTGAGGAGCGCGAGTTCGTGTTGCGATGGATGCGCGAGTCACCGCGGGCGCTGCGCGTGCAACAGTCGCCGCGCTACCTCGAGCTGGCGTCGCGGCCGGTCGACGCGCAGTTCACGACCGCCGACCTGCGCGACCTGCAGGTTTGGTTCAACCTCGCGTGGTGCGACCCGGCGTGGGCCGAGTCCGATCCGCGCCTCGCCGAGCTCAAGCGCAAGGACCACGACTTCACAGAGGCCGACAAGGATCCGCTGTTCGAGGCCCAGATGGAGATCATGCAGATGGTCATCCCGAAGTACCGGGAGCTGGCCGACCGCGGCCAGGCCGAGCTGACCTTCTCGCCGTATTACCACCCGATCCTCCCGCTGCTGTGCCACGTCGACTCGGCGCGCACCGCCAATCCGCAGCTGCCGCTGCCCGAGCGGCACTTCTCGCATCGCGAGGATGCCGAGCGGCAGATCGAGCTCGGCCAGGGCCTGTTCGAGCGCCTGATCGGTCGCAAGCCGACGGGGATGTGGCCATCGGAGATGGCGGTCGGTGAGAGCGTGGTCGGCCTGGCGGTGAAGGCCGGTATCGATTGGATGATCAGCGACGCGGAGGTCCTGGCGCGATCGATCGAAGGCCACGTGTCGCCCGAGCGGCTCTACCAGCCCCACCACGTGGATCGCGAGGGCCGGTCAGTGGCGATGGTGTTCCGCGATTCCAACCTTTCCAACGTCATCGGCTTCGACTACCAGCGCATGTCATCGATCGAAGCCGCGAGAGACCTCGTCGGTCGGCTAAAGAGGATCCGCGAGCAGCAGGAGGACAACGACTTCCTGGCCGTCATCGCGCTCGATGGCGAGAATGCGTGGGAGTTCTATCCACGCGACGGCCACGACTTCCTGAACGCTCTCTATACCGAGCTCGAGGCGTCGCAGGACATCGTCACCACCACGGTCAGCGATTTCCTACAGGAGCACCCTGCGCGCCAGCAGCTGCATCGCCTGCACACGGGTAGCTGGATCGGCGCGAGCCTCGACACGTGGATAGGCGACCCCGAGCACAACATCGCCTGGGACCTGCTGGCGGAGACTCGCGACTGGCTCGAGGACCAGCTGCGCCAGCGGCCTAAGGAATCGGAGCAGGCGGCGCTGGCGTGGCGCGAGATCCTGATCACCGAGGGCAGTGACTGGTTCTGGTGGTTCAGCCGCAAGCACGACTCGGGTATGGACCCCATCTGGGACAACCAGTTCCGCCTCCATCTGCGCAACGTCTACAAGTTGATGGGGCAGCGGCCGCCAGCGCGCCTGTTCCAGCCGATCATCGAACGTGCAAGCACTCCCGAGCGCGGCGTTCCGTCGATCAGCATCAGCCCGACGTCGATCAAGGATCCGTTGTGGAGCCATGCCGGCTACTACCTGGTTGGCTCGGGTTTCGGCGCTCTGCACCGGCCGGCCGGCGTCGTCGAGCGTGTCTTCTACGGCAGCGACCACGAGCGGTTGTATTTCAGGATCGACACGCCACGGACTCCCGCGGACCTCGAGGCGCAGCACATCGAGTTCTGGATCTATTGTTCCGGCGCGCCTGCAGCGGATGGCGGCGGCAGCCTGGATCTGCCGCTGCCCGTAGCCGCGGCAGCGGAGCTTGGTTTCGAGCCGGCGCACGTGATCCGGATCGTGCCCAAGGCGGAGGGCGGCGCTGCGGTGACGGTGGCGCGTGTCGTCGAGCCGCAGACGAAGGCAGAACCCGAGACCGATTGGGAGATCGCTGATCCGTTCTTCCTTTCGGTGCCATTCACGCATCTCGCCAAGCGTGAGGGCGACACGCTCGAGCTGGCGCTGGTGGTCAGCCGGGAAGGCCGAGACATCGAGCAGATACCGCCCGACGGTTCGCTTGGCTTGCGCATACCGGGCGACCCGCAGCCGGTCGAGGTCACCGAATCGCGGCGCCTGAAGCTGCTGATCGGGACCGCCGAGCTCGTGCCATTCGCGAAGTCGGGCAACGTCGCCGACGTCACCGCCGCTTTATCAAAGGAGCTGCACCGGTTGGGTCACGACGTGAGGCTCGTGATGCCGCGCTACCGGCAGATCGACATCGCGCGTAACGGCCTCAAGCCCGTGCTCACCGATCTGCAGGTGCCGCTCGGCGCCCAGACCCTCGCGGCCACGATCTTCGAAGGCCGCCTGGGCGAGATCCTCGTTTACTTCATTGACTGCCCGCCGCTTTACGACCGCGACGCGATTTATGGATTCGGCGACGACGACGCAAGGTCGGTCTTCTTCAGCCGAGCCATGCTCGAGATGCTTCAACCGCTCGACTTCTTGCCCGATGTGATCCACGTCCACGACGCGTTCGCGGCGCTTGTGCCGAACCTGGTCGAGCGTGTATATGCGGGGGGGCCGATTGGCGAGATCGCGACGGTGCTCACCATCCACAACCTCGCGGAGCAGGGCAAGTTCGGATTCGGAGCGCTGCAGCTCGCGGGCCTGGAGAGGTGGGGTTTGCTCAGAGCCGGCATTCCGGGTCTCGATGAGGAGGTCAACTTCCTGGCACGAGGCATCCACTTCGCGGACGTGGTCAACACGGTCAGCGAGCGTTACGCGAAAGAGATCCAGACGCCGGAGCTGGGCGAGGGCCTCGACGAGCTGCTTCGCGTGAACGCGCACAAGCTGCACGGGATCATCGATGGGATCGACTACGAGCTCTTCGATCCCGAGCACGACCCCAACATCCCGCACCACTACTCGGCGCTGGCGCCGGAGGCCAAGGCGCTCGACCGCGCGGAGCTGCGGAGCGAGCTCAAGCTCGGGCACTCGGACCGGCCTCTGTGCGCGATAGTGTCGAGGTTCTACGACGTCAAGGGGCTCGACCTGGTCGAGCAGGCGATGCCGGCGCTCCTGGACCTCGGCCTACAGGTCGTGGTGGTCGGCGCGGGCGATCGGCGGTACGAGGACATGTTCCGCCGCTGGGCTGAG
>JAYUFT010000083.1:0-2120 GCA_043738605.1 Candidatus Dormiibacterota bacterium
TCGCCGAAGTGCACGCTCTTGTCGAGGTCCAGCAGGATCCACAGGTCGGTCGTCAAAGGCTGTTCGAACGTTTTCGACATCAACCGGCCATGGCGAGCCGAGAGCGCCCAGTGGATCCGGCCGAAGCTGTCGCCCGTCGTGTAATCGCGGACTCCACCGGTCTCAGGCGGGTAGTCCGCCCACGCGCCGAAGCTTGGCGAGTTACCGGCCTGCTGTGCGCTCGGAGTCACCAGGTCCGGGATCGGCCTCACCCTGGGATAGACGAGGACCGATGAGCGCTGTCCCACCTTCATCTCGCTCGTGAAGAGGCCGAACGGCTCGCGCACCCGCACCGACGTGGGACCGAACGTCATCCATCCCCTCCGGCGGTAGGTGCCGCGCGTCTTCCACACCACAGGGTCGTGGCCGACCGAGATCACCCGGCCTGGCTGGTAGTCGGCGATCCCGCTGAGGTCGCGTACTTCCACCCACGGCGCGGGGGTGAATCCGGACCGCCGCACCTCGATCACCTCTTCGAAGGGCTCGCCGACCGTGGGTGTGCCAGGGTCGAGCTTGCGCAATACGGTCAGATTGCGGATGGCGAACCGAGGCCAGGCCCAGGCGACGACGAACAGGAGGCAGAGGGCGTACGCGAATGCGTAGGCGGGGCGCACGCCGGTGATCCACGTGAAGAAGAGGAGTAGACCGAGCGCCAGGGCCAGGGCGACCTTGCTCATCCAGGGACCAGCGTCGGTCTATCCGTCGTATGCCATCTGAGGAACGTGCTCGCGCTCGAGCAGGCTCGCCACCAGCTTGCCGGCGCTCTGGCCCTGCATCTCGGCATTCGGCCTGAGGATGATCCTGTGCGCGAGCACCGGTTCGGCGAGCTCCTTGATGTCGTCCGGGATCACGTAGGTCCGGCCAAGAACTGCGGCAAGGGCCTGGCTCGCGTGAAAAAGGTTCAGCGTCCCGCGGGTGCTCGCGCCAAGCGCCACCTCGGGGTTGCCGCGCGTCCGGCCGACAAGGCGGGCGATGTATTCGCGAAGCTCAGGCTTGACGAATACCTCACGCACGGCCCGCTGCGCGCTCGTCAGCTCGTTCGGCGAGACCACCGGCTGCAGCTCGAGCATCGGTGACTCCACCTTGTGCTGGCCCAGCAGGTGCGCCTCTTCCTTCTCGGAGAGGTAACCAAGCCGCACCTTCATCAGGAACCGGTCGAGCTGCGCTTCGGGAAGTGGGAAAGTCCCCGAATACTCGACAGGGTTCTGGGTCGCCATGACCATGAAGGGCTTGGGCAGCGGATGGGTGTCGCCGTCGATGGTCACCTGGCGCTCCTCCATCGCTTCCAGCAGCGCCGCCTGTGTCTTCGGGCTGGCGCGGTTGATCTCATCGGCGAGAAGGATCTGGGAAAAGACGGGCCCCGGCCTGAACTCGAAATCGCTGATCTTCTGGTTGAAGGCGCGGACGCCGGTGACGTCGGACGGGAGCAGGTCGGGAGTGAACTGGATGCGGCGGAAGGTGCAATCGAGAGACCGGGCGAGCGACTTGGCGAGCATCGTCTTGCCCACGCCAGGCACGTCCTCGATCAGGAGATGGCCCTCGCACAAGAGGGTTACGAGGCAATAGCGGACCTCATGTTCCTTGTTGACGATCGCGCGCCCAACGTTGGACATGACCGCCTCGGCAACACGGGTTACTACATCGGTCGCCAAGGCAGGGCCCTCCCCATCCACGCGATTATAGGTTCGGATCGAGGCCGTCCCATCTCAGTTCAATACGCTGGACGGGTACGTTTGGTTCCGCGCGTTACCGGAATTGGCGGCGCGGCGTATTCATTAACAGCAATGCAACATGAACAGCGAATTTGGAGCGGGCCGGCCGGTACGGTGATGGCCGCCTTGGTGGGCGCCATGCTCCTGGTCGCTTGCGGCTCGGCGGCCCCCAGCCCGGTAGGCAGCCCGATGAGCGTATTCGAGCTCAAGTTCAGGGTCATGGACGCAGTGGGCACGCCTGTCTATTGCGATCCCGACTTCTACCCCGTCGCGCGCGATGGCGGCGAGCAGGCCAGTGCGATCGCGGAATATCCGAAGATCCAGGCTCAAGCCGACCTGTACGCCACGATCGTGGCGCACGAGCATCTG
>JAYUFT010000084.1:0-18749 GCA_043738605.1 Candidatus Dormiibacterota bacterium
TGTCCGGAACCGGCTCCGCCGGGCCGGACGCCCCAAGGGGGGACGTCCCCCCTCAGACGTAGCCGAAGCGGTGCCTCGGGCACCGCGCAGCGCTGCCCCAGGCATTTCGGTCTAGCCCCCGGAGCGGGACACTCGGGACACGACCTCTGTGCCGGCGATCTCGTCGTGGATGTCGCGCCTCCGGATAGCGGCGAGCGGCAGCAGTGCCAGCCTGACGAGGGCCTGCCCGATGCTCACTTTTGAGCCATCGACAGCGACCACGCGCTGCCTCATCACGGCGCCGCCAACAGTGACGCCGGACAGGCTCCAGCACGCCACGTGGTAGCCGGCTGCGATGCCGAGCAGCACCGGCAACCGGCGCCGCTTGCGTCCGATGAGCACCGCCACCGAGATGCAGACTCCGGCATCGATCGCCGCGGCGGCGAGGCGCCGCGAGCGGTCGGCCGGAGGGCCCGGCTCCGGCCGGCGCCCTCGTGCGCGTAGCAGATGGAGGCGCGTGAGCAGATGGTGGATCGGCAGCTGCGTCAGCGCGTAGATCGGCCGGGGAAGCATCGGCCGGTAGCCGTCGAGCGACTCGACCAGGCGCCCGTATTGCAGCTCGATTCGCAGATGGCCGCCGCCCGTGCGCGCCAGCAGCCCGCCCTCGATGGGCCACTGGACACTGGTGCGCGCTACTCGGGGCCGGCCGAAGCGGATCAGCTCCAGGGGTCCAAGTCGAAGCGCGCCGTCTCTCATACGGATCAGTCCGAAGGTGAGCGCCTCGAGATCGGCAGGGAAGCTGTCACGAAGCGCTTTGCCCGTGATCGCGTTCGGCATCGAGACCGAGTCCTCGGCCGCCACCCTGCCGTCGACCCACCGCACTCCACTATCTTCGGGAAATGGCGCAGCGTGAGTTTTCGGCAGACGTCACCGTCAAATGCACGCCGGAGCGCGCCTTCGACTACTTCGCGGATCACAGGCACGTCGCCGCCGTCCTTGATGGGGTCACGAAATGGAAGCCGATCGGCGCGCAGAAAGAAGGGACGGGCGCTCGCTACGAAGTCGAGATGGTGGCTCTTGGGTTCCCGCTCAAGAGTGTCCTGCGGCTGAACCGCTGGCGCCGTCCGCACGAGATCGGGTGGGTATCGGAAAAGGGCCTCATCAAGCAGGAGGGAGGCTTCACGTTCACCAAGGTCAACGGCGGCGTGCATATCGTCCTGCGCATCGCCTACACGCCACCCGGCGCGATCCTGGGCGCGGCGGTTGCGGGCCGGCTGGACGGGGTGGTTCGCCGCCGCCTGCAGGCCGCGCTGGAGCGAATACGAGAGGTGCTCGAGACCTCTTAGAGTGATCGAGTGCGCTTGAACAGCGAGGCGCGGGCGATCCTCGGCCACACACCGATCGGGATGCTTGCTCTCCGCGCCGGCCGCTTGCCCCTGGTCAACCCTGCCGTCTTCCACTTTGCCTCGGGCTCGCTCTGGATGACGACCTCCCGCTTCGCGGCCAAGATCCTGAGCGCGAAGCGAGATCCCCGCGCTGCCTTCCTCGTCGACGGAGGCTCGAAGGCGCTGCTCTTGCGCGGCCATCTCGAGGTTTACGACCCTCTTTCGGTCTCCAGCCAGGTCAACGCGATGCTCGAGGGCCCCGGCTACTTCCTGGGGATGGCGGGCTACGCGCTGAAGAACGCGCCGTACTTCGCGGGCTACATGCTCGACATGGCGCGCATCCCGCGCGAGTGGCTGCCGTACAACCGGGTGGTGCTCCGGCTGCGACCGAGCGACGCTGAGCTGGCGGACGTCACGCCTTTCCCTGCCGCTCAGGCAGCGCGGGTGCCGGCGGTGCCCGCCGAGGTGAGCCGGCGCCTGGCCGGGGTGCCGCGCGGCTATGCCTGCTGGATCGAAAGCGGAATGCCGGTAATCCGGCCCGCCCTGTGGGAGGTGGACCGGGGCGAGGTGATCGTGGCGCCGACCGCGGGCCGCGTGCGACAGGGCGTGGTCGGGGCGCTCGTGGTCGAGTCGCATCACCGCTTCCGGCCCTCGTTGATGGTTGGAGCATGTGTGCGGGGCACCTTTGGCCCGGCGACCGACGGGTCGGCAATCGGCGAGCGCTACGGGGTCGAGCCGGCCGATTTGCCCGCGGCTTTCGAGCTGGTGCCCGAGCGAGTCACATCCTGGCGCGGCTTCTCGATCGCCACCGCAGTCCCCCGCTCCGCCCGCCACCTGCGCGTGGCGCAGGGCTGACTTTCGTCTATGCCCAAACCCGCATCGCCTGGACTCCAGATCCGCCGATGGACGGCGGGACAGTGGTCGGAGTCGCCTGACATGATCGTCACCGAGGAGCCCCTTCAGCTGATGCTCGACGGCGAGGCGCTTTCCGTGGTCATGCGCACACCCGGCCACGACATCGAGCTGAGCCTGGGCTTGATGTTCTCCGAAGGCATCCTGCGCACCGCCGCCGACGTGCGGTTGATCAGGATCAGCGCCGAGGCGGGCGAGCTGGAGGCCGGTGTGGCCGTCGAATCTTCCCTCGTCGAGTCCAACCAGGTCGACGTTCACCTGGACGCCAGGCCGCGGCGCAAGCCGGAGCGGTCGATGCTGGCGAGCTCGGCGTGCGGCGTGTGCGGCACCGTGTTGATCGAAGACCTGCGGCGCGACCTGGCGGTCATGCCGGACGGCCCAGCGGTTGATCCAGCCCTGCTTCCGGGCCTGGTCGAGAGGTTGCGTTCCGGCCAGGGTGTCTTCGATCGCACCGGAGGGCTGCACGCTGCCGGCCTGTTCACGCGCGTTGGCGAGCTGGTCTCCCTGCGCGAGGACCTCGGGCGCCACAACGCCGTCGACAAGGTGGTGGGCCGAGCCTTGCTCGACGAGCGCGTGCCATTGAACGAGTCGATCCTTGTGGTGAGCGGCCGGGCGGGCTACGAGATAGTGCAGAAATCGATCACCGCCGGCATCCCCGTCCTCGCCGCGGTGGGAGCGCCGTCGAGCCTCGCGGTCGCGCTGGCCAGGGAGTTCAACCAAACGCTGGTCGGCTTTCTCAAGGGCGACCGCTTCAACGTGTATTCGGCGCCGGAGCGCCTCTCCCGCAACAGTTGATCGCTGCGCTCGCCACCCGCCCGGCCTTACGGGCGGCAGTCATCGGCGCCTACATCCTGCTGGTCGAATGGACGCGAGCGATGGCAAGCACAATCCCCGGCGCCGCGGTGCCGGCGATCCTTCTTGGTGGAGGCGCGCTCGCGGTGAGCGTGGTCGGCTGGCCCGCTCCGAAGCTCGGCCTCGGCACCTCGCGACTCGGACTGCGAATACTCGGCGGCTTTGCGCTGGCGGCAGTCCTGCTGCTGCCCGCGGCCGTCCGCGCCGGCGAGGCCCCGATCATCCCGGCCTCGCTGGCGCTGGTCGCAGTGATCATCTCGGTCGCGCAGGAGCTGGCATTTCGTGGAGTGCTCTATGCCGCGCTTGACGAGGCGGGCGGGGCGCCGCTGGCGATAGCCGGCAGCACCGTCGCGTGGACAGCCGCCCACGCGTTGTCGCACCCTCCGGCCTTCCTCTGGGCGGTCGCGGCCGCCGGCCTGCTGCTGGCCCTGTGGCGCTGGGCGTGTCGCGACCTGGTGGCGCCGATCATCGGCCACGTGCTCGCGGATCTCGCCCTGTGAAGCGCCTCCTCCTGCTTGGATCAGCTGCGTCGGTCTATCTGCTCGCAGCCTGGATGGTCGCACCGGGGTTCTACGACGGCATCGCTCCGCAACAGCCTTACAACTGGGTCTGCACGCCCCCGATCGCCGGCGCGAACAGCAGCATCGCCGCTGCGTCGGGCCACCTCGTCATCAAGGTGATCGATGGCACCAGCGATGCCAACTCTGCCTTCACGGACGACGGCCAGTTGATTCTCAGCTTTCTACCGGGCGCATTCCAAGCGGCCGGTAAGACGCAAGTCACTGTCGACATCAAGCCGGTTTCACCTTGTCCAAACCCGCCCGACCTCCATTTCGCCACCAATGTCTACGTGGTCACCGCTGATGCGCCCTTGGTGCAGGACGCCTCGGCGGCGATCCCTTGTCGCCCCGCCTGCATTGGGATGCGCTACTCAAACCTCGTGCCTGCACCGAGTTTCATCTATCGAGCAGATGATCCAAATGGCCCCTGGAAGAACACCGGCGGAAACGAGGATCAACAGTTTGTGATTCGCGCGAACGCCGGCCAGCTTGGTTATTTCGCGGCCGGCTACCCCGCCAATGCGACGACCAAGAGCTCAGGTACGAGCCAGCTGCTGCCGATCGCGGTTGCCGTTCTCATCATCGGCGTGATCCTGGCCGGGATTCCACTGGCAATGGTTCGCCGCAGGCGAGCAGGGGGCGAAGCGGATGGGGAAGACGACGAAGGCGAGCACGACGAAGGCGAGCACGACGGCGAGGAGACATCTACTCCTCGTACTTGATGGCCTCGAAGAGCGTGCCGCATCGGCGGCAGCGGTACTGCAAAGTCATCGCCTGCATGCCGAACAGCGAGATGACCTCGGCGTCACGTTCCGCGCAGTGAGGGCATCGCGGTTCAGCGCGCGGCTGCGGGTCAGCCTTCTTTCGCGTTGCCACTTGCGAACTTCTTCTCCTCGAGGCCTCGCAGCATCGCGAAGGTGCGGTCGTCGATGGCGCCGGGCCGGCTTCGCCGGCGCACCGGGTCCCACGCCTTCCAATCGAGCTGGACTTTCGGCGCCCTGGTCTCGAGCTTCTCCTCCAGGCGCAAGCGAAGCTCCGGCGGGCCCATGCTCAAGCGGCCCTCTTGGTGAAACGCAGCAGTCTCACCATCGGCCGGTCCGAACCATTCGATCGCTTCCCGCCAGGCCTCGTTTAACGGTGTGGCGCCCACACCTGACTTAAGCCAGCTGCGCCCGTGGAGGAAGTGGTAGCGCTCCTCCATCAGCATCTTCCGCAGACGATGCTGCAGTACTTCGACCGAGCCGTTGACGCACGCCTCGATCATCACTGTGAAAGCGGTATCGAGGATCGCATTGGCCGCGACGAACTGCGCCCACTCGGTCCAGGGGTCGTCGAAATACTGGAGCGATCGCAGGCTGCCGGCATCGCTTTCGCGATCGGGTCCGCGCGGGTCCGCGCCAAGTGGTTCGAGACATCCATAGAGCACGCGGCTGTGACCGAGGTCGTCGAGTCCCATCGCCGCGGCTGCGATGTCGGCTTCCAGCGAAGGAGCGCGCGTCGCCCACTCTGCATAGCGCAGCCCAAGCATCTGCTTGTTGTCGGCGATGCTCAGGACCAGGTCGGAAAGGCTCATGAATTCTTATAAGTCCCAACAGCGGGAAGGAGAGCAGCGGCGCTTGCCCGGCCGAAGGCCGGGTCGGCTTTGCCGATGCCGCGATGAGAGGGAACCGGCAGGTTCCCTCTCATATTTCTCCCGGCTGCCAGAGCTCGATGACGTGCTCCTTTCGGACGATCGCCATCTCGACCCAGCGCTCCTCGTCATAGGTGGCGCGCGCGTAGGCGACGGCGAGGTCGTCATCCGGGGCAACGACGCTGCCGACCTGGTGCAGCGGCTCACCGCGCGTCTTGCGCGCGAACACCTCGTACTCCATGGCGTCGCCGCTGACGCGCTTGTACTTCGTCAAACCGCAAGGCCCCACGACTCGAGCGCGTCGCGACCCGCCTCCGTCACGCGCGCCGTCGTCCACGGTGGGTTCCAGACGACATTGATGCGGACTTCGCGAACGCCGTCCTCACGCAACAGGCGCTCGCGCACGTCTTCGAGGATGAAGTCGGACGCGGGGCACCCCATCGCCGTGAAGGTGAGGTCGACCTCAACGAGACCGTCCTCCTCCGAGACGCGGTAGATGACTCCGAGGTCGACCAGATTGATCGGCATCTCGGGGTCCTGCACCTCGGCGAGAGCGGCCCAGAGTCTCTCAGTCACGAGCCGTTCTGGTGGTGCGTCTTGCGGAACTTGTGGAACTCCTCCTGGAACATCGCCACCATCTCGGCGTTACGCGGTCCGCGGTTGCGCCAGCGCACCAGCACGTCGTCCCAGGAAATCGGCTGCTTGAAATCCCACCGCTTGGCCTCGGCGTCGAACTCGCATGGGAAGGGATAGTCAAGCTCCCACACATCCTTGCCATCCCTCGTCGTTTTGTGCGACGGGACCTTGATGCCGATCTGCTCGCAGTAGGGAACCACCAGCGAGAGCCACCATTGCCGCAGCTGGTCGTTGGTGAGGCCCTTCAACCGGAACTCGAGCTGAGTCGAGTGCATCTTCAAGCTGTCGGGCAAGCCGAACCATTCCACGCTCAGCGGGAACATCCAGTCCACCGCGCGCTGGAGCTCGTCTTTCGCCGCACCGCCTGCCTGGCTGATTCGCTTCATCCAGGTGCGGCCGTTGCGCAGGTGGAAGTTCTCCTCGGCCATGACCTTGTTCAGCCCTCGCTTCCACGGCCCGTACGAGCACTTCTCGTGGATGTCGCCAAGGAGGCAGAAGCCGGCCTGGTCGTACATGCCGTTGGCGACCACGAGCTCGGTCCAGCTCTCGAGGGGGACGTCGAAGGCGTAGGGGTAGCGGAAGCTCTTGGGGTCGCGGCTGAAGATCAGCTTCTCCTGGTCCTCGCCCAGGTCCTCGAGGATGTGGTACGCGATGTGGGCGTGGGCGAGCTCGTCCTGGATGATCGCGATGCCAGTCATGAAGGTGTTGATCGAGGGGGCGCGCTGGGCGGCGAGGTAGTACGCGGGCGCCGAGATGAGCTCGGTGTCGCCCGACACGATGAGCGTGTGCTTCAGCTCGCGGAGGTATTCGGGCGTCATCTCGTTGGGGGACTCGATCAGCTCCCCTGACTTCATCATCTGGTCGAACTCGGCTGCGGTTGCCATGGCCTTTCATTCTCCGACAACCCGGGCAGGTAAAATCTTGGTTCCACAGCGCGACTCCAGGCCGGCACCGTGGTGGCTATAGCTCAGCATGGCAGAGCACCAGATTGTGGATCTGGCTGTCGCGGGTTCAAATCCCGCTAGCCACCCCAAATCACTCTCGATCTCCCGCGGGAAGCCCCGAATGGCGCAATCAATGGCGCAGGGACCCGTTGCTGTAATTGTTATGGCGATCAGCCCACGCTATATCGCCGTGCCTGACAAAAACCCCGACGCTCTGGCAACAGCGGGAGAGCGGGATCTAGAGGGACGCGACCGCGATCTGGCCGCGGACGTGCGTGATCGGGAAGCCGAGCAGCGTGACCGCGAAGCCGCCGCCCGTGACGACGCCGCGCGCGACCTCGATCGAACGGCAGGAGACCGCGCCGCGAGCGAGAGTCAACAGGCGGACGGCGAAGGTAGCCCGCGTCCGTCGGCGCACGCTGAGGCGGCTGAGAACCGCGCCCAGGCCGTCAACGACCGCAAGGTGGCGGCCGAAGACCGCGCCCAGGCCGCCAAGGACCGCGAGGATTCCGGGACCGACGAGCTGACAGGAGTACGCCGTCGGGAGGCGGGCCTGGCTGCGCAGGACCGTGACGTTGCGGCCGGGTTGCGGGACAGAGAGGCCGAGGCGCGTGATGACGCGGCGGGCGATCTCGATCGAACCGCCGGTGACCGTGCGGCGACCGACCGTCAACATGCGGCAGACGAACGCGACCAGGCCGCCTCACGGCGGGCCGGGGCTGCTGACAACCGTGCCCAGGCCATCAACGACCGCAGGGTCGCGGCCGAAGACCGTGCCCAGGCGGCCAAGGACCGTGCAGATTCAGGGACCGACGAGCTGATAGGCACGCGGCGTCGTGAGGCGGGGATGGCCGCTCAGGACCGTGATGTCGCGGCCGGGCTGCGTGACCGGGAGGCCGAAGCCCGGGACGATGCGGCCGGTGATCTTGACCGAACGGCGGGCGATCGGGCCGCGAGCAACCGGCGGCGGGTGGCAGACGAAGGCGCCCAAGCCGCATTGGGACGTGCTGAGTCTGCGGATTACCGCGCCCAGGCCATCAACGACCGCAGGTTGGCGGCCGAGGATCGCGCCCAGGCCGCCAAGGATCGAGAAAATGCGGGCCTGGCGGCGCGCGCGCGCGACCTTGCCGCCGAGCTGCGTGATCGAGACGCCGAATCCCGTGACGACGCCGCCGCTGAGTTCGACCGAATTGCAGGCGATCGCGCCGCGAGCAACCGCCGGCGCGCCGCAGACGAGGGCGCACGGGCCGACTCGGGTCGCGCCGATGCCGCGGATAGCCGCGAACGAGCCATCAACGACCGCAAGGTGGCAGCGGACGATCGCGCCCAGGCGGCGAAGGACCGCGAGGATTCCGGCGCCGATGAGCTGACGGCGGTACGCCGTCGGGAGGCCGGACTGGCTGCGCGTGACCGCGACGTCGCGGCCGGGCTGCGTGACCGAGAGGCCGAAGCGCGTGACGATGCCGCCGGTGATCGCGACCGAACTGCGGGGGACAGCGCGGTGAGCAACCGCCAGCGCGCGGCTGATGAGGGTGCGCGTGCAGATTCGGGGCGCGCCGAGGCTGCCGACAGCCGCGTACGAGCCATCAACGACCGCAGAGTCGCAGCCGAAGATCGGGCCCAGGCAGCGAAGGACCGCGAAGATTCCGGGACCGACGAGGAAGCAGCGGTGCGCCGTCGGGAAGCCGGCCTGGCTGCGCGGGATCGTGACGACGCGGCCGGACAACGCGACCGTGATGCCGAAGCGCGCGATGACGCGGCCGGGGATCTCGACCGAACCGCAGGGGATCGCGCGGCCAGCAATCGTCAGCGCGCAGAGGACGCCGGTGCCCGCGCGGCCTCGGAGCGCGCTGGAGCGGCGGACAGCCGCGTACGGGCAGTCAACGACCGGAAGGTCGCGGCGGACGATCGCGCACAAGGCAGTCACGACCGTCAGATTGCGGCGGAGGATCGCGCGCAGGCAGCGAGGGACCGTGAAGATTCCGGGACCGACGAACTGACGGGAGTGAGCCGCCGCGGCGCGGGGCTGGCTGCCATTGGACGCGAGATCAATCGCGCCCAGCGCGACAGTGGAGAGGTCGTCGCCGCTTATGTCGACGTTGACGGGCTCAAAGCCACGAACGACACCACGGGTCATGCCGCAGGCGATGCGCTCCTCATCGCCGTGGCCGACTCACTGCGAACCACATTGCGTTCCTACGACGTGATCACACGCGTCGGCGGCGATGAGTTCGTTTGCGTGCTCCCAGGTATCAGCGTCGAAAACGCACGTCAGCGCTTTGAGGCAGTGAGCGCAAGGCTGGGCGCAGGTCTCTCCGGCGCCACCATCACAGTCGGTCTCGCCAGACTCCAGGCCGGCGACTCGGTGGATGATCTGATCCAGCGCGCCGACGACGAGGTGTCGAGCGCTCGCAAGCGACGCTAAGTCGTTTCGGCGCCGGTTTCTCTAGGGGCCATAGCGACGGTGGCAGCTGGCGCAGCGGTGGATCGTGAAGGGTTTGGGAGCGTGCTTCCGCGCCGACAGGTGTCCTAGTCCACTGGAAACCGACAGCGCTCCGGCCGCCACGTGCTCACAGGTCGCCCGGCCGTCGTCGAACAGCACAAACAAGACGGGCTGTCCGCGAACGTCAACCGTGGCCTTTCCCAATCGCTTGGTCAGGTCTGCGCTCCTCTTAGGAACCCCGACCTACGGGTGGGCATGACACCGCGCGTGCGTGGGCTCATATCCAATGTAGACCCTTTCCCGCGCAGTGCCGCCCTAATACGTGGGTCTAAGCCCCTTCGACGACCTCAAAAATGCGGTCGGCGACCAGTCCGTGAGCCTCGCGGTGGACCCGCGCTGCCGTATCCGCGTCCGGCGCCTCGACCAGGCAGAACACCTTGTGCTCCTTCTCGTCGACCCAATACTTGAGGTACTTGACCCCATAGGTGTCCTGCTTGGCCAGGTCGGCCGCGTGGGCCTGAGCCACGTCCTTGGCGGTCGCACCCTCCGGAAGATGCTCGTGAACGTCCATGAATATCGGCATGTCCTTACTCCTTTTTGCTGTGTGGCGGACTGAGTTGGTGAGACCAATAGTAAGGAGGTCAGGACCCATTACGCAGAGTTCCCTAGTCCTGGTCCGGCACGGGACCAGGTGGAATTACCTGGTCCCGTATGCGGAGTTGTTCGCTGGTCGAGACTGGGCTTCAGGGCGATGCTGAACTCATCAAATATCGGATGAGGTGTAAAGCAATGAAGGCGTTCAATTTCGCGAAAGGACTAGGAATATCGGCGGGGCTTGTGGTCGTGGCTCTGGTCGCGGCCTGCGGCGGCTCGACCCCGGTTTCGAGTGGGTACGCAATCACCCCCTTGACGGGAAACACTGTGACGCTCCACTACACGGTGGTGGCGCCGGACAGCAAGCTGGCGAAGCTCGGACCGGACGGCAACAAGCACGACACGTTCTTCACCACCGACTCGACCAACGTCAAGGCAGGCGACGTGGTGAGCATCGTGGTCACCAACTACGACGACGTGCCTCACGGAATGGTCTTCGACACCCTCGGGATCACCCAGCTCGTGAAGGCGGGTCCCGGCTGCGTCAATATGGAAGCTTGCAAGGTCGGCGAGTCAACCCTTACCACCTTCAGCTTCACCGCCACCAAGGCGGGAGTGATGCGCTGGTACTGCCCGATGCCGTGTGACACTGACAACGGCCAGTGGGCGATGCACTCGGACGCCACGGGCAATGGCATGGCAGGCTTCATGGCCGGCAGCATCACAGCCACCTAATCGACACCTTATCCGCGCTAAGGGGTGGCCCGCAAGGCCACCCCTTACGTTTCTTTTGTCAGCAGGTCAGTCGGGGCTTCCCCCAAAAGGTCCGCCGAGCTGCGCGAGGCGGGGGGCGCCACCAACGTGGACCAGGATCATCATCCCGCCAAGCGAGTGATAGAGGATGTGGCAGTGCAGCATCCACCAACCAGGGTTGTCGGCCTTGAACCCGATCGTGACACTTGCTTTTGGCGCGACGACGACAGTGTCCTTGACGAGAACGCCGGCCGGCCGCAGGCCATTGACGGTGATGATTTGGAACGACATGCCGTGCAGGTGCATCGGATGATCGACGCTCGTGGTGTTCACGAAGGTGATCTCAACGAGATCGCCCAGCCCCACCTCGAGGCTGCCCGTATCCGGGAAGACGTTGCCGTTGATTTCATACAGCGTCTCGTCAGGGCTCATCGCTTTCACACCCGGCGCCGCGAGCCCAGCCGACAGACGGAGAGTGAAGGTCTTGTTCGGCGACGCGCCCTTCGGCCATACCGGTTCGAGCGCGTCTGCTGGGTAATTAAGGAGGTCGAGCACCTTGGCAGGGGGGAACTCGTTCGGCCTCTGGGGCACGGCCATGGCGACCGGAAGCAGCGGGACGACCAGGTCGGCCGCCGGGGGCATTCCGTCATCCAAATGGATCCAGAGGGCCGTATCAGGGCCCGTGAACTCGACATCCAGACGTTCTGCCGGCCCGATCGGCAGCGAGTCGGACGTTGGCGGTCCGCCTCGGACCGCATGGCCGTCGAGGGCAACAATGGTCACAGGCTGCCCGTCGATGTGGACAAAGTGGTCGAAGGCGCCCACGTTGAGCAACCGCAGCCTTACGAGCTTGCCCGGCTCGAAGCGCACCGGCGCGATCGCAGAACCTGCCTTCGTGTTGACCGTGTAGGTGACGTAAGAGATCATCGAGAAGTCGCTTGCGGGAGGAGGGGAGGGGCGCTCGAGTCCCAGGGGCCACTCGTCGAAGACGAGCGTGGCGTCTGTCCCTGGCGCAGCAGGCTGTGTGCGCGGAGCGATGATGATTACCCCGTACAGGCCGCGGTCGAGCTGGGCAAGCGAGTTCTGATGCGAGTGATACCAGTAAGTGCCGTCCGTGGTCGCGACAAAGGCGTAATGCGCGCTCGAGCCGGACGGCACGGGATCTTGCGTGAGGCCTCCCACCCCATCCTGCCCGTTCGGAACCGCGAGGCCGTGCCAGTGGATGGTGGTCGACTCGGGCAGGTGGTTATGGAACGACACGTCGATGAGGTCGCCCACCGTGGCCCGGAGGGTGGGCCCCGGGACTGTCCCGTTGTATGTCCAGGCATTGATGCGGAGACCAGGCCTGAGCTCGATGGTCGCGGCCTCGGCCGTGAGGTCGAAGTGGCGAACGATGCCTCCCGGTGCCGGCTTCCGGGCCGCCTCGGTGGGACCGACAGGTGAGGCAACAGCGGCCGGTGAGCACGCCGGCGAAAGCACCAGCAGAGCAATGGCCAGCAGGCGGATCCCGATTCTGGTCATCGCGGACCTATTCTCAGGCGCAGCGATGAGCGACACCCGAATTCGAGTTGTGATCGTCGAGGATCACACGCTGTTGCGCGAGGGCACGCGCCACATCCTCGAACAGTCGCAAGACATCGAGGTCGTCGGCGAGGCGGGCCGCGGAGACGAGGCGGTCGAGCTGATCGAGAGGCTGACCCCGGACGTGGTGCTGCTGGACATGCGCCTGCCGGGCATCAGCGGAATCGAGGTGGCGAGGGCGGTGACCGATAAGCACAAAGAGATTCGAGTGCTTTTGCTGAGCGCCTATGACGACGAAGAGTACGTGGCTGAAGCGTTGAATGCCGGCGCGTCCGGCTACATGCTCAAGACGACGGCTGGGGCCAAGCTCGTGGAAGCGGTCAGGGCGGTTCATTCTGGGGCCACTGTGCTCCAGGACGAGCTGTCTCACAAGCTTGTAATGCGCGCGATGCACCCCAGCTCTTCGGGGCCACGCCTGAGCGAACGCGAGCTGGACGTGTTGCGCTTGACTGCACGTGGCCTCTCGAGCAAAGAGATTGCCGGCCGCCTTCAGATCAGCCAACGCACCGTTGAGGGGCACCTGAACAACATCTACTCGAAGCTTGGGGTGAATTCGCGCACCGAAGCCGTCGTGCATGCGGCCTCTCGAGGGCTGATCAGCCTCGAGTCCGAATGAGTATCGCTCCCGTCGTCAACGTCCGCGAGCTGGTCCGGCGGGCGTTGCGGCCTCCGATCCGCGACCGCCGCTTCTGGCTGGTCCAGGGACTGGTCGTGGCCATCGCGGTCGGCCACGAGCTGGCGGACACCACGAACTTCATCACGCCCATCGGCGTGCCCGGTTTCGCAACGGTGTCGCTCTTCATGGTACCGATCATCTACGCGGCCCTGAACTTCGGGATTACCGGATCCTTCGCCACCGCCGTATGGGTCACCGTGCTCAGCCTGCCGGACTTCGTCGTGATCGACAAGGCCGATCACAATTGGATCGATGGAACCCAGCTCGCGATCATCGATGCCGTCGCCATCTTTGTGGGCCAACGAGTCGAGCGCGAGCGCCTGGCCTCGCGTCGAGAAGCTCAGCGCATGACCGCATACGCTTCGAACATTCTGCTGGCTCAGGAAGAAGAACGTCGGCGCATCGGCCAGGAGATTCACGACGAGCCCTTGCAGGACCTGATCCAGCTATTCAGGCGAGTCGAAGACGCCGCGGACGGAGAGGCGGCGGCGATCATCGGTGACTTGCGAGAAAGCGAGGGAGTCCTGGCCGTGACGATCAAGAACCTGCGTGACATAGCGCGCGGCCTGCGCCCCCCAGCGCTTGACGACCTCGGTCTGGTTCCCGCTTTGCGGCGGCTGACGCAGGAATTCGGCGAGCGCAACGCTCTCGAGGTTTCCTTCGACGTGATTGGACAGGTCCGTCGCCTGGAACCCGGAGTCGAACTCGGTGCATACCGTATCGCGCAGCAGGCGCTCCACAACGTGGAGAGGCACGCGGCAGCGCGAGTGGTGAAGGTCGGAGTCAACTTTGGCGCCAAGAGCCTTGGGGTCGAGATTCTCGACGACGGCATCGGATTCGATCTGAACCGAACGCAGGCACATTCAACGTCCCTCGGTTTGTTGGGCATGAGCGAGAGGGCGCAGCTCCTGGGCGGCTCACTTTCCGTCCAATCAAAGCGGGATCTCGGCACGAGCGTGCGCGCCACGCTGCCGGCCGGTTAGCTGGCCTGGGCGAAATCGCCGGGCCGGCGTTAGACTCGGTTGGTTCCTCGGCATCGAGTGTTGGGTGGGGGTTATGCCATGCGGAGAACGTTTGTGTTGGTCGGTGCCGCTCTGGCAGCTTTGCTTGCGGCGCCTGTGTTGGCAGCCGGTTCGGACACAATCGTTACGTCGGGTAGTCCGCCAGCCCCGTTCTCACAGAACAAACAAAACGAGCCCGCGGTCGCGATCGACGCGCATGCGCCAAGCGTGATGGCGGCCGGCGCGAACGACAACATCGACATGGAGGCATGCAACGCCGGCGCCGACACCACCTGTCCCTTCACAGCTGGTATTGGAGGCTCTGGCGTCTACTTCTCGATGGACAGCGGCCAGACCTGGATACAGCCCACATATACGGGATGGACCGCGCGCAATTGCCAGGGCACCCCTGGTCCTGACGCCGGGTGCACGCCCCAGTTTGGGCCGATCGGGACGCTTCCCTGGTACTACGAAGCCGGACTTGTATCCGATGGCGACCCGGCCGTTGCCTTTGGCCCTCGGCCTGGAGTCAGCGGCTTCAGCTGGAGCAATGGTTCGCGGTTGTACTACGCGAACCTGACATCCAACCTCGGCGCCACCCGGACCGACGCCACCTTCAAGGGGTTCGAGGCAATCGCAGTTTCGCGCACCGATAACGTGGCCGCCGCCGCCGGCGGCGATAAATCGGCATGGATGCCTCCCGTGTTGGTTTCCAAGCAAAACACCACGACGTTCACCGATAAGGAACAGATCTGGGCAGACAACGCGTCCTCGAGCCCGTTCTTCGGCAATGTGTACGCCTGCTGGGCGGACTTCAAAGGCCAGGAAAAGGGCAACGCAGCGCCGGCGCCGCTCCAGGTTGGAGTCTCGTCGGATGGCGGAGCGACGTGGACGCAGCACCCGATCTCGGCATCAGCGAACAACAGCCAGCGGAACCCGAGTGACGGTTGCACGATCCGCACCGACAGCAAGGGCAACGCATACGTGTTCGGAATCGGGACGAGCTCGTCAGCCGGCCACCAGGCATTCGAGATCATGTCGGTCTCCCACAACGGCGGCCACACATGGTCCACCGGGACCCCGGTCGTGGGACCTGTGACTCAGCCCGGCGTGTTCGACCCAGTTGTCGGTCGCCCAACCATCGACGGCATCGTCGGCGCCCGCAGCGACCTCGCTCCAGCGCCCAGCGTGGACATTGCTAACGGCGCTCCCTCCGGAACCGACGCTACCGACCGGATCGTCATGAGCTACGTCAGCGGCTCCCTGGCGGCTCCGCATACGTACTTCACCGAGTCAACGAATCGGGGAGCCACGTGGAGCACTCCTCGCCCAATTGAAATCGCGGGCGACCGCGGAATATATGCGGCGCCGGCCATCTCCCCGAACGGGACAGATGTGTACGTCGTGTACAACGCCTTCACCACGCCGTACCAGCCAACCACCGCCACGCCACGCTCGCTCGTCGGAGTCGTGCTGCATGCGGACTCCTCAACAGCCGCCGGCACACCGACAGGCGCATTCACCGAATTGCATCGCAGTACCCCCGGTGATCCTCGTGCCACCAGCCAGAACAACCTGGCCGGCGAATTCCTTGGCGATTACGTGTACGCCGCGGCGACACGAACTTATGGCACCGCGGTTTGGAACGACGCAAGCAGCGCGGCGGACTGCCCTGCCATGGACGCGTGGCGACAGTCGCTGGTGGATGGCACCAACGTCCCGACGCCAGCACCCGAACAGGATTGTCCTGCGACCTTCGGAAACTCCAACATCCTGGGCGGTACGTTCTCCGACCCAACTCCCTAGCTCGAACAGGAGAGGGGGCGCCCGGCGGCGTCCCCTACTCCAACACTTTTCCCGCTAGACGCCGTTAATAATGTCGTGGCCCGAATCAAGATGGTCGAGGAGTCCGACGCAAAGGGACCCCTGGCTGAGGTGTACGCGCAAGCCAAGGCGGTGAGCCCGAGCGGCACCGTCGCCGGGATCATCAAGACCATGAGCCTGCGGCCCGATTTCCTGGCCGGCATCCAGGCCGCGTCGCGCATGCACTTCAGCGACGGCGCCCTCACGCGTGCCCAGCACGAGATGATCGCGTCCTACGTCTCGGCCCTCAACCGCTGCAGGTATTGACTGAGCTCCCACACGTGGTTCCTGCAGTTGCAGGGCAAGCAGTTCGAGGGGGTGGCGGATGCGTTGCGTGACGGCGACCTCGATGCCGCCAACCTGGACCCGCCTGAGCGCCTGCTGCTGGAATTTGCCGGCACCATCTCCGGGGCTGCGTATCGGGTCACCGACGAGCAGGTCCAGGCGCTACGCGACATCGGGTGGTCGGAGGAGCAGATCGCCGAGGCGGCGTACGTGGCGGCACTGTTCAGCCTCTTCGTTCGCCTCGCCGACACCTTCGGCATCGAGCCGCCGCCGGTCTACGAGCCTGCGGGAATTCCGCGCGCCGTCGCGCGGGACGACCCTTAATTTCCTGGATCGGGCGCCGATCGTTAGGGGGCTGGGGTCAGGCCGGTGTAGTCAACCTGGATCACCTGGTAGCTGCCTGCGGTCGGGTCGCCGGTGATGTCCTGCGGGGTGCCACCCAATCCCCACGTCTTGGAGTAGGTCGAGGTTGTCTTCGACCGCACATTGCCTGACGCGTCCCTCGTCGTGAGGGTCGCTGTTCCGTGCAAATAGATCCCTTCCAGGAGCGGAGCCTGAGTCGCGAACTTCGGCAAGAACAGGCGAAGCGCCAGCTGGTCGAACACATAGGTCTTCTGGGCGAACTGTTTGGCCGCGATGTCTTGCTTGATCACGTCGGTGAATTCCGTCAGGGCGTCGTCTGAGGCGCCGCTGCGCGCCAGCTTCAGGTCATGGGCGCGCCGCGCCTCGGCCTCGATGATGAGGTCGAGCACCACGTCGTGCGCCATGGTGGCGGCGACTTTCGTCGTGATCGAAGGGTCGAAGTTGCGAACGTTGGCGGCCACGCTCATCGTCGGGATCGGCGGCAGCAGCCAAACACGAGCTGACGCGGAGGTCGGCGCCGAATTGCCCGGGGGTGGCAGCGCGGTGCCGGCCGTCGTGGAGACCCATTCGGCTGTCGCCGGCCCGCTGCCCACGGTCAGCGTCACTGTTGGTGTCGAGCCATCCGGGAGCTCCGCGAACGGAGTTGGGCTGGTGGTCGAAATGTCCGCAGCGACCGGGAGGGCCCCGATGGACAGCAGGACGGCTGCGAGGGCCGCGGGCACCTGCCACCTGAATCCTCCGAACATCCACCGGAGCCCGCCTCCCTCGGCCACGAACGGCGCCAGGAAGGCGACCAGCGCAAACCGCAGAGCACAAGCGATGACCAGGCTCGCCAGGATCGCGGTCTTGGTCCAGAACTCGAGCGTCGTCGGGCCGAGCAGCAGCACCGCGAGCATTGCGACGACGACACCGAAGACCACCCGCGCCACCTGGCGATCGGGAACGGTCCTGGGGTCGGGAATCATGAACAGGGCGAAGATCAGGACCTCCGGCGACGTGACCAGGATCTGCCACAGATCACGTCCGCACATTGGTGTCACGTGCCAGCTGGCGACCATGCAGTGGTCAGGAGCCTGCGACAGCGCCACCGCAAGGAAGGCTGCGAACGCGATCATGAAACCGAAAACCAGCCCGAGCATCTTCAGCTCCCACGCGATCAGCAGGCCCCCGCCGACGAGGATCACGTAGGTGACCACCATCCACAGGCCCATCGGTATCCACCACAGATCCAATGGCTCCGTGCGCTGCACGCCCAGAACGACGAAGGCAAGCACGAGGGCGACGTTGGAGGGATTGAATATGTGGCGCCCTTTCCAGCGGATCAGGTACTTGGTCGCCATGCCAAGGGCGACGACGCCGATGAAGATCTCGATCCCATGCGTGCTCCACCACTGGCCGTGGAGCGTGCCCGGAACCCGAAGGATGAAGGCTGTGCTGTTGCCGGTGAGCAGCCCGCTCGCCGGCCAGATGATGGCGTGGTCCTTGAAGAACACGACGAAGAACTCGATCAAGGCGCCGGTGGCCAGGCAGATGAGTATCTGGGCAATTGAGAGCCGGAACCCGAGGACGGTCTGCCCGAGCACCTGGAGGGTCAGGAGCACCCCCGCGACGTGCAGGCGGGGGTCGCGGAGGCTGGGCAGGACAACCGGGTATTCGCGACCACCCATATGGACGGTTCTGCGTTTGCCCGCTTCGGAACTGGCCACGGTCGGGTAACGGTAATAGTATCCGGGCCGTTACAGGGCCGAGCGAATGCCAACGATAGGTTCAGCGCGAAGCGCGAAGCGACGCACATTGGCCGTGATGGCCGACGGCGCGGCGATCGCGGTCCTGTCCGTATGCTCGGCGCCGTTCGGGCTCGGTCAGCCCTCGACGCGGGCCCTGGAAGACGGAGCGGCGAATGGCCTCGCCGCGGCCAAGAGCTTCGAGATCAATGGGACCTATATCGAGTCAGGGCATGACTGGACGATCGATCTGCAGGCCGCGCGGGGGGGCCCCTATCACGTGGTCGCGAGCCACACCGGCGTCAAGCTCGAAGCGATCATCTTTCTGGATCCCACCGGCCTGATCGCCACTGAAAGTTACTTTCGCGGCAATGAGTTCCTGTCCGAACACCTGGGCTCCGACCCGGCTTCTCGCAACCTCGTCAAAGCGGCCGGCAACGCATGGTGGAAAGGCTTCGGAACACTTGTGCCACAGATGCCCGACCTGACCGATGGGGCAGCTTTTCGGTCCACGTTCCTTGGCACCGCCGTGACGTCGCGAACTGACAATGTCGCGGTCGACGGGACT
>JAYUFT010000085.1:0-2090 GCA_043738605.1 Candidatus Dormiibacterota bacterium
TTCCAATCGCCATATTTGTAGCCATTGCCAGCGCGGCTGCAACGACGACGGCGGGGGCCGTCCCCGCACCACCATCCGCCGCGCTCGGAACACATTCGCCGGCCTCAGCCACGAGTGCGAGCGGGGCTTGGACCACCTATCACCACGATAACGCCCACAGCGGATTTGACAGCACTCAACCCGCCGCCGGCGGGGCAACGGCAGGCTGGGTCTCGGCCGCCCTCGACGGTCAGGTCTACGGCGAGCCCCTCGTGTACAACGGCCTCGTTTATGTAGGGACCCTGCAAGGCACGGTGTATGCGCTAAATCAGTCCACTGGTGTCATCGCGTGGTCGAAGAACGTCGCCGCTCCTCAAGCTAAATTGTCCAGTCAGTGCGGGAATGTAAGCCCGCTCGGAATCCTGAGCACACCTGTCATCGACACCATCGCTGGGCGCATCTACGTTTCCGAGCTGAAGGCTGCGGACGACCGCTGGCACGTCTACGGCATCGACCTGACCAGTCATGTGGTAGTGGTCGATGACACCATCCCCAGCACGATCGGGACAGGCTTTGACTGGACCATCCAGCAGCAGAGGGGAGCCCTTGCACTCTCAAGCGACCGCAGCCAGATCTACGTCCCATTTGGGGGGCGGGCTGGGGATTGTGGACCTTATCGCGGCTGGGTTGTCGGTGTGCCGACAAGCGGCTCCGGAACCCAAAACGTATATGAGTCGCCTTCCACTGCCTCTGGCGTGTGGGCGGCCGGTGGCGTCGTTGTCGATGACGCGACTGGAAACGTTCTTTTCGCTACGGGAAACGCGATCCCGTGCACAGGGGCGGTCAACAGCGACTCGGTGATCCGGACGAACGCATCGCTTGGATCGGCAACCTTCTTTCAGCCTCAGGATTGGTCAAGCCACTGGTGTGCGCCAGACTCGGACCTTGGTTCGACAAGCCCGACAATCATCAGCCCAAGCTTGGCGTTCATGGCCGGCAAGTACGGCCAGGGCTTTCTTATCGATCCGGCAAATCTCGGAGGCAACAACGGCCAGCTATTTCCAGCGCGCTCGCCATACCTCGGTGCGGACGTGTGCGCTGGCAACCATTCTGACGCGACCTTCGGCTCTTTCGCATACGCAGCTCCTCGGATCTATCTCGAGTGCGATGGCAATGGGCTGGTCTCCCTCAGTGTCATTACGTCGACCCCATCCTTCAGCCTATGCAACTCGACATGCACCGCGAGTGGAACCTGGCAGGCCGGCGGTGGCACGACATTCGGGCCGCCAATCGTCGCGGGAGGCGTCGTCTGGGCGGTCGACATCAACGGTGGGGGGCTGTCTGGGTTCGATGCAGCCACGGGCATCCAGACCTACCGGAGCGCTCCATTTGGTGTAAACCACTTCTCGACGCCGAGCGAGGCGGGCGGGCAGATCTTCGTGTCGGCAGGAACGCAGGTGCGCTCTTTCACCATGGGCGTGGCATGTACCGGAATGACTGCCACTGCCGCGCCGCCTTCAACGGCGCCGGTCGGCATGACGGTCGCCATAACCGGCAATGCCACCGGTTGTTCCAACCCGCTATACGAGCTCTGGATCCTGTCACCAAACGGGGTATGGACACTGGTTCACGGCTACTCGACCACCGCCACTTTCAACTGGCCCACGACGGGAAAGCCCGCAGGGTCCTATCGCTTCTCGGTCTGGGCTCGCGACGCCGGGAGCTCGGGCACCAGCGGCGCAGTCCCGAATACCTATGACGCATTCATCGCCTTCCAGTACTCGCTGTCAACCGCGCCGTGCACCGGGTTAACCGCTTCGTCGGCGCCGCCTTCGACTGCGGACGTTGCGACCACGGTGACGATCACCGGCAGCGCGACGGGCTGCCCTAATCCACTGTATGAGTTCTGGCTGTTGCCACCGGCCGGGACCTGGACGCTGGCTCACGCGTACTCGACAAGCAACACGTTCACCTGGGTCACGAGCGGCAAGTCGACAGGCTCATATCGCTTTTCTGTCTGGGCCCGCGACGCCAGCAGTCCAGGCAGCGGCGGTACGCCTCCGAACACATATGACGCGTTCAGCGCTTTCCAATACACGCTGACAACCTCA
>JAYUFT010000086.1:0-2089 GCA_043738605.1 Candidatus Dormiibacterota bacterium
GAGCGATAGTCCCCGCCAGGGATCTTGATCGAGTCGCCGAAGACATAGCCGAAGAGGACCACGAAGATGATTGGAAACAGGACGCTGCCGAAGATCACGTCCGGCTGCCGCACCCCTCGCTTCAAGTAACGGAGGGTGGCGGTGTAGGCGTCAACCACGCTCCAGGGAAGCCGGATCGCCGACGCGGCGGCCTGCCGGCTCATCCGTCTTTCTCAGTGGCTCGAGCTGTCAAGCCGGCACCGTCTAAGTGGCCGGTGACGGTGCTGAACACCTCATCAAGGCTCGGGTGCTCAAGGCCGACCTCATAGATCGGCAGGCCCATGCGCTCGAGCTGCGCCACCACCTCGCTGAGGGTAGCCAGGCCGTTGGAGGCAGGCATGCTAACCGATGCTCCATGGATTTCGGCCCGATCACCGAGCGCGCTTCGCACCCGCTCGAGTGCGGCGGCATCCAGATCGGGAAGAGTGACCCGAACATGTGGTCGCCCGATCGATGCCTTGAGCTGCTCGGGCGTTCCCTGGGCCACGACCAGACCTCGGTCGATGACGACGATGGTGTCGGCCAGCTGATCGGCTTCGTCCAGGTATTGCGTCGTCAGGAGCACGGTGGTGCCGCGCGAGACCAGGGTGCGAATCGCGGCCCACATCTCACGGCGACTGATCGGATCCAACCCGGTGGTGGGCTCATCGAGAAAGAGCACCTCCGGCTCTGCGATCAGGCTGGCGGCCAGGTCGAGCCGTCGCTTCATACCGCCCGAGTATTTCTTCACCAGCCGGTCCTTGGCGTCGACTAGGTCGAACTCGCGGAGCAAGTCGTTTGCGCGGACGCGCGAGGTCGCCGCTCCCAGATGGCAGAAGCGGCCGACGATTTCAAGGTTCTCCTGCCCAGTCAAGAGCTCGTCCATGGTGGCGGTCTGACCGGTGACTCCGATGCGAGTTCGTACCTTGTCCGCCTGGCTGAAGACATCGAATCCAGCCACCGTGGCTCGCCCTTTGTCGGCTGAAAGCAGGGTGGTGAGGATGCGGACGGCAGTGGTTTTACCGGCACCGTTACGGCCAAGGAGTGCGCAGACGCTGCCCGGAGGGACCTCAAGGCTGACGTCCACCAGCGCATGGGTTTGGCCGAACGAGCGCGCGAGATGTTCTACTGCGATCGCGGCCGAGGTCATGGCAGTTGAGTTTCGCAGCTCATGCCCAGACCCCGCTGTGCGGCCCTATCCGCTCGTCTTCAGAACCGAGGACGCGGAGGTGTCGAACAGGAGCCTCTTACCGGCCTCGGCCAGCCAGGTCTGATAGCGGCGTGGTGACCAGCCCCGTTCTTGGACCAGCTCGCGGTAGGTTTCAGCGCCTGCCAGCGCATATAGGATGTCCGCCGCCTCATCGGGTCGCAGACCCTGGCGCAACACACCCCGGCTCCCCAGCCACTCAGAGACCACTCTCATCGCGGCCAGATGCCCCTCCTGCCATCCACGCCACAACGCCTCCAGGACCGGCTCATGCCCGCGAGCCGAGCGCAGCAGGTCGGTCAATGGCGCGCTCCGCTCGTGCAGCTTCCGGATGTTGGCCGCACCACGCTCAAGGGCACGTTCCGGGCTGGGCTCATTCAGCACTAGGTGCACGTCAAGCCCCTCGTCACCGGTGACTTGCTTGATGAGCGCCTCAACGAGAGCCGCCTTGGTGCCGAAGTTGGCGTAAACGGTGGCAACCCCGACTTCGGCCGCCGCTGCGATCGCTTCCATCGTGGTTCGGCCGTAGCCGCGGTCTGCGAAGACCCGGGCGGCGGCCGCAAGGACATGGCGGCGGGTGCCCACGGCCTGCTCCCGCCGGGTTGCCGAGTTGTAGCGGCGCTTGACGCGGCTCTTCACTTCCGTCATAGTCTACCTCCAGTGAACCATAGGCGGGCTATTGCGAATTCAGGGGGAACGGAGATGGTACGAGCAGGCGATCAGATCGAGAACCCGGTAACAGGACAAAGGATCGTTTTCCGACGGACGAGCGAGGAGACCGGCGGCGTCGTATCTGAGTTCGACGGCATCTTCCGGAGGGGGGGCTTCGCCGGCCCGGAGCATGTGCATCCCATCCAGGACGAG
>JAYUFT010000087.1:0-18714 GCA_043738605.1 Candidatus Dormiibacterota bacterium
GGTTCATCTACAACGGGGTGGCCCACTGATGGCAGTCGAGAAGAGCACAGCACCCGAGCCGGAGGCCCAGTGGTACGTGGTCCACGCCTACTCGGGTCATGAAGAGAAGGTCAAGAAGAACCTCGAGAAGAGGATCGAATCCATGGACATGCAGGACAAGATCCTGCAGGTGCTCGTCCCGATGGAGGACGAGATCGAGATCAAGGACGGCAAGCGCCGCCACGTCCAGAAGCGAATCTTCCCGGGGTACATCCTCGTCCGCATGGTGATGTCGAACGAATCGTGGTTCGTGGTTCGCAACACTCCAGGCGTCACGAGCTTCGTCGGCTCCGCGAACAGCCCGGTCCCGCTCCAGGAGAAAGAGGTCCGCGCGATCCAGAAGCAGATGAAGCAGGAAGCCCCCAAGATCCGGGTCGAGTTCCAGGTCGGCGAGTCTGTGCGCGTGGTCGACGGACCGTTCACCGACTTTCACGGCAAGGTGGACGAGATCAACCCGGAGAAGGGCAAGCTCAAGGTGCTCGTCAACATGTTCGGCCGCGAAACTCCGGTCGAGCTCGACCTGCTGCAGGTCGAGAAAGTTCACTGAGATGAGCAAGAAGAAGATCCGCGCGGTACTCAAGCTCGAGCTGCAGGCGGGCAAGGCGACGCCGGCCCCGCCTGTGGGCACCGCGCTTGGACCCCACGGCATCAACATCATGGAGTTCACCAAGGCCTACAACGAGCGCACCGCTCAGCAGGCCGGTGACGTCGTGCCCGCGGAGATCACGATCTTCGAGGACCGTACCTTCACCTTCGTGCTCAAGACCCCTCCCGCCGTGAACCTGCTCAAGAAGGCAGCGGGCATCGAGAAAGGGTCGGCGAAACCGAACCGCGAGAAGGTGGGCCGGGTCACGCGCCAGCAGCTGCGTCAGATCGTCGAGGTCAAGAGAAAGGACCTCAACGCTTACGACCCGGATGCCGCGATGAAGATGGTCGAGGGCACCGCTCGCTCGATGGGCCTCGAGGTGATCGACTGATGCCGAAGAAGCGCGGGAAAAAATACATTGAGGCGGCGAAAAAGATCGAGGCAGCCCTCGCCGGCAACGGCAACGGTGGGCTGACCCCCGAGGCCGCTGTCCAGATGGCTAAGGAGACCTCGATCTCCAAGTTCGACGCGACGGTCGAAGCTCACATCCGGCTGGGGGTCGACCCCAGGCACGCCGAGCAAATGGTTCGCGGTTCGGTGGTGCTTCCCAACGGGACCGGCAAGAAGGTACGAGTGCTTGTGTTCGCCACGGCCGATCGGGCCAAGGAGGCCCAGGAGGCCGGCGCCGATTACGTGGGCGGGGACGACCTCGTCAAGAAGGTCTCCGAAGGCTGGACGGATTTCGATGCCGCGATCGCGACGCCCGACATCATGTCCAAGGTTGGACCGCTGGGCAAGATCCTTGGTCCCCGCGGCCTCATGCCAAACCCAAAGTCGGGGACGGTCACCTTCGACGTTGCTCGTGCGGTTCGCGAGGTCAAGGGCGGCAAGGTTGAGTTCAGGACTGACAAGTTCGGCATCGTGCACGCCCCGATCGGCAAGGTGTCGTTCGATGGGCAGCAGCTGCACCAGAACCTGACCGCGCTCGTCGACGCGCTCATTCGCAACAAGCCGGCCACGTCGAAGGGTCAATACCTGCGCACCTTCTTCGTAGCGGCCACGCAAGGGCCGTCAGTCCCAGTCGACGTCAAAGAGGCGGCGAAGCTCCACACCTCCAGCTAAGGGCCCGGGCTCTCTACAGCCGGCTCGCCTCTTCCTCACGGCCGAGCGCGCGTAAGGCCTCGGCCACGGCTTCCTTCGCGTGCTGGATCAAAGCCGGCATCTCCGGATATCGCTCCCGCGCGGCCAACGCCTTTCGGAAGGCTTCGAGGGCGGCTTCGTGCTCGCCGGCGTCCTGGTACTCCCAGCCGAGGTTGTTGAAGAGGGGTCCCAGCCAGTACGCCACGTCACGGTCGGAGGAATCGGTCGCGATCCTGATGCCTCGCTCGGTCCAGTCGAGCTTGCCCTGGCGATCGAGCGAGGCGATCGCCGCCATGTGTGTGGCATCGGCGGCCAGGAACTGTTCGCCGGCCCCCTCTGCGATCTCGAAGGCTGCTTCGAACATTGCTAAGGCGGCGCCGGCATCGCCGCTGGAATTGCGCAGCCGCCCGCGCTCCATCTGGATCCTGGCTTCGACCAGCGCGCTGCCGTCCGAAAGCGCCTGAGCCTGATCGATCAACGAGTCCCCGTCCGCAAACTGGTCGCGGAGTCCCTGCACCCGGGCAAGCTGCGTCAGCACCTCGGCCCGGCCGGGGCCGGACGTCTCCCTCTGGAGCTGTTGCTCCAGCCGGCGCTCAGAACCATCGAGGTCGTCGAAGTCCCAAAGAGGGCGCAGGCGGTCTCCCACATCGTGCACTTTAGAACGGCGACTCATACTTTTCGGGCCATGTACGGACCGGTCATCGTGGGCAAGCTCGTTCGCCTGCGGCCGCCAAAACCTGACGATGCCGCCGTGATGATCGCGTGGTTCGAGGACCTCGAGGTCACGCGCTTCATGCTCCTTCGCTTTCCGCCCTCAATCGATCTGGAGACGGAATGGCTCGACCGGATGGCGAAGAGCCAGGACGACATCTTCTGGGTCATCGAGCATGAGGGCCGAGCGGTTGGGGCCACGGCCGTCCACCAGATCAACTGGAAGAACGGCTCCGGGACCACCGGGACGACGATTGGTGACAGGTCGCTTTGGGGCAAGGGCATCGGCCGCGAGGTGATGCAGCTCCGTTGTCGCTTCGCCTTTATGCAGCTGCCCCTGCGGAAGCTGAAGTCAGCCTACTTCGATGGCAACGAGGCCAGCGCCAAGGCCCAGGCGGCAGCAGGTTATCGAGAGGTGGGCCGATACCGGGCTGACCAATTCATCGACGGCAGGTGGGTCGACCACATCATCACCGAGGTCCTGCGCGACGACTGGCTGAAGGCGAACTCCCTATAATTTACGTTCTGCCCTAGACCGTAGGTGCCGGCAATGCGCCGGCTCAATTTCCTACTGAGGCGAAAGAAGTGAAGGACGCTGGATCCTTCCTGCCTTTTGTTGGGGGCAGGGAGGATTTTTTAATTGCCGAAGGCCAGGAGAGAGCAGAAGGTCGAGCAGGTCGAGCTTCTGACCGAAAAGTTGAAGAGCGCCAAGGTGGCGGTCCTCACGGATTACCGCGGGCTCAAGGTCAACCAGATCCAGGACCTGCGCAGCAAGCTTCGGACCGGCGACGTCGAGTACCGCGTCGTCAAGAACACACTGGCCCGGCGCGCCGCCGAGGCGGCAGGCTTCCCACATCTGCAGGACGAGATCAAGGGGCCGGTCGCGATCGCCTTCGGCTACGACGACCTTGGCATCCCGTCCAGGCTGATCAACGAGTGGGTCCGCGCCACGCGGCTGAAGCTCGAGGTCGTCGGCGGCCTCGTCGAAGGCCGAGTGTTCTCGTCGAGCCAGATCAAGCAGCTGGCCGACCTTCCCTCTCGTGAAACGTTGATCGCCCAGCTGATGGGCACTCTTCAGTCACCCGTCGCCCAGCTCCTCGGAATCATGCAGACACCGCTTCAGCAGCTCATGGGCACGCTGAATGCGTACAAGACCAAATTGGAGGCAGCGTAAACATGGCAACCAAGCTCACCCCGAAGGATTTCGTGGAGGCCCTGAAAGACTGGAGCATCCTCGACGTCGTGGAAGCGGTCAAGGCAATCGAGGACGAGTTCGGTATCAAGGCAGCCACCGCGTCGGTGGCAGTGGCGGCGGCGCCGTCAGCCGCAGCTGAGCCGGTAGAAGAGCAGACCGAGTTCACCGTGACGCTGACCGCGGTCGGCGACAGCAAGATCAACGTGATCAAGGCGGTCCGCGAGCTCACACAGCTCGGACTCAAGGAGGCCAAGGACCTGGTCGACGCAGCGCCGAAGAATGTGCTCGAGAACGTCAGCAAGGCGGACGCGGACAAGGCCGTCGCGCGACTCAAGGAAGCAGGAGCGACAGCAGAGCTCAAGTAAGCAAGGGTTAGGGGCGTGTGGAGCCGGGCCAGGTCAGCCCGGCTCCTTCTTTTTGTGTGCCCAACCTGGGCCGAAAAGAGTGTAAGAAAGCCTTGTAGTCGAACATTTGTTTGGTACAATTAGGGTATGGATTTTCCGTCGGTGAGCCAGGAAAACCACGGCCTGGCGGCGGCGCTGGAAAGCGAGATCTGCGAGGTCGCGGCGCACGCTCACGCGGCGCTGGCGCAGGTTGCCAGGGCAAGCGCCGAATTCGATGCGATCGGAGGCTGGTGCGCCGGGGGTATCCGATCGTTTCCGCACTGGCTGGCCATCAACGCGGGCTTCGACATGCACACAGGAGCTGAGCTTCTGCGGGTGGGGCAGGCGTTGCAGGTTCTGCCCAAAATCGCAGAGAGTTTCGGGTCGGGGCAGCTCTCCTTCGACAAGGCACGGCAGGTCACGAGCGTGGCGACGGCGGCCAACGAACATATCCTGCTGGAGATAGCGCTGGGAGCGTCGGGCGCGCAGTTGGCGAGGATCTGTCGCGAGCTGCGGCGAATCGCGGAGGCCGGCGTACCACAGCGAGCCGAATCGCTGAGAGGGATTTGGACGCACTGGGACGATGACGGCATGCTCACACTCGTCGCGAAGCTCACCCCGGAGGACGCTGCCGTCGTGCAGGCTGCGCTGGAATCGATCACCGGTTCGCGGCCAGTTCTGCCGGCAACTGACGACGGCGTGGCCGACCTGGCAGACGATCGCTGGGCTGCTCGCCGAGTCGACGCGCTCGTTTCGGTGTGCGAGCACGTGCTCGCGGGAGGCACTCCCGACCTAACCAAATCGACGGCGACGCGCCAGGTGGTTGTCCATGTCGATGTCGGCGTGCTGACCGGGGAAAGTAGCGACGGCCGGTGCTTCGCTGAGGGCGGCTCAGCGTGGTCAATGGCCGCTGCACGCAGGCTCGGATGCGATGCCGAGGTGGTCGGTGTGGTCGAGCGCAACGGGTTGCCGATCGACGTCGGCCGGCAGCAGCGCATTGTTCCTGAGCGGCTGCGCCTGGCGCTACACGTGCGTGACCGCTTCTGCCGTTTTCCGGGCTGTAGCGTTCCGGCGCGCCGCACGGAAGCGCATCACTACGAGCACTGGGCCATGGGAGGCGAAACCAAGCTTGGCAATCTTCTCCTCCTATGTGGGTTCCATCATCGGCGTCACCACGAAGGGGCCTTTTGCATCAGCAAGACGATTGACGGTTACTCGTTCGAGACCAGCGATGGGCACCCGATCAGGTCACTGACCCACGGCCCCGTCATGTCTGACTACCGCGGTCCTCTTCTCTTACGCAGCAAACATCCGGACATTGGGCCGGAGACGCCCGCGGCACTATGGGGAGGCGAGGAAATGCAGCTCAGCTACGCCGTGAGCGTGATTGCTGACGCGTGTGAATTTGCGGAGGCACGGGCGGCGCCGGCCAGCTAGCGCGCTTCGCGCAACTTGGCCGTGGGCTTCGACCCTATCGACAATCCAGAGGCCCAGCGTCTTCCAAGCCAACCCACATTTGGGGCCAAGGGTCGCGGCATAGGTTCTGACTTGTCGAAGTCAGCCAGATAGTCAAGGAGATCCAAGATGGGCGTCACTTATCGAGCCAGAGTGTCGATCCCCCTACCCGTCGCCGTCGATGCTGATCGCCGGCAGCGCGACACTGGACATCTAGCCGACGCCAGCCCTGACCTTTTCCAGCACGAGGTCCATTCCGCGCTCCAGCTCCGCCTCGGTTACGCACCAGTGCGGCGAGAGGCGCACACGGCCTGGACGCGAGTCGACAATCACCCCCTCCGCGTGGAGCTCCGCCTCGACTGCTTCCGGCTGGTCGCACCCGAGGGTGACGATCCCGCAGCGGCGTGACCGCTCGCGTGGGGTGAAGGTCTTGATCCCTGCCTCATCGCATCGCTCGAGAATCCGGTCGGTCAGGTCGCGCAGGCGCTCCTGGATGTTCTCGACCCCGACCTCGAGGATCAGCTCCAACGCCGCCAACCCCGCATAGTGCGAGGGCATCGCCCAAGTACCTGTCTCCAGGCGCCTGGCGTCGTCGGCGAAGGTCAGCTCCTGCAGCGTGAACGAGAAGGGGTCAAGGGTCGCAAACCAGCCTGTTCCCTGGGGCCGCATCCGCGGGATCAGCTCCGGTCGAACGTAGATGAAGGCGTTGCCGGGCCCGCCGCTCAGCCATTTGAGGCACCCGCCGACGAAGGCGTCGCAGCCCATCGCCTCGACGTCGAGCGGCACGCAGCCGCAAGTCTGATAACCGTCGATGAGACAGAGGGCTCCCGCGGCATGGGCGGCATCCGCGATGGCACGGACGTCCTGGAGGTAGCCGGTCGTATAGAAGAGGTGGGTCGTCGCCACCAGGGCCGTGCGCTTGTCGATCCGCTCCGCGAACGCCTCGGGCGGGATCGTGATGCCATCTCGGCTGCGTACGAACTCGACCTCGTAACCCGGCCGGCTCAGCCACTGGTGGCCGATGGTCGGAAAGTCGAGCTCGCCGATCAGGATCTTGTTACGGCCTGCCGCGAGCGGGAGTCCGGTCGCCAGCGTGGTCAAAGCCACGGATACGGAGGGGGTGATGGCGGTGGTGCCCGCCGGAGCCTGGAGGAGCTCTCCGATGCGCTCCCGGAACCTCCCCAAGAGCGGAATCCAGTCGGAAAACCAGACGGGGGTGCCCTTTTCGTCCCAATCCTGGGCATAGCGCGCCAGGGCGGCGCTGCCGCGGCGGGGGAGGGGGCCCAGGGAGCAGGCGTTGAAATAGACGTACCGGTCCAGGAGCGGGAACTCGGAGCGAAGCGCCTTCCAGTCAGGCATCAAACCAAACCCTAGCAATGGTCGCCAGCCAGTGCTATAGTGCCCGCAAACCTCGGTCAGGCGGCAGTTTCGCCTGGTCTCGATGACTCGTCCCCATGAGAGGGGTGATTCGTCGTATACTTGCGGTTCGTGCACGCCCGGCCGCTCATCATGCCTATTTCCTGAGCGCGCCCTTTTCCGTTTAAGGAGAACCGAATGATCTCAGAGATGAGAGCACCCGCGCGCCTTAGCTATGGCCGTATCCCGAACCTGGTCGAGCTGAAGGACCTCATCGCGACACAGGTCGAGTCGTTCCACTGGTTTAAGTCAGAGGGCCTTCGTGAGCTCTTCGACGAGATCAACCCGATCACCGACTACACGGGCAAGAACTTCGAGTTGAAGTTCCTCGACTACGAGTTCGGCCAGCCGAAGTTCTCGGTCGAGGAGTGCCGCAACCGCGACATGACCTATGCCGCGCCCCTGCGCATCAAGACCCGCCTGACCATCAAGGAGACCGGCGAGATCAAGGAGTCCGAGGTCTACATGGGCGACTTCGCCATGATGACCGACGAGGGCACCTTCATCGTCAACGGCACCGAGCGCGTCGTCGTGTCGCAGCTCGTCCGCTCACCAGGCGTCTACTTCACCGCCGCCGAGGACCCGAACACGGGCCGCAAGCTCTTCGGGGCCAAGCTGATCCCGAACCGCGGCGCCTGGCTCGAGATCGAGACTTCGGCGAAGGACCTGCTCACCGTCAAGATCGACCGCAAGCGCAAGGTCCCAGTGACGGTCTTGCTGAAGGCCCTCGAGCTGCCGCAGCTGAAGGGGACCGAGAACGACCGCGAGGCCCAGAAGCGCGCGCTCATGGAGATGTTCGGGGACGTCGACAACAACCCTGAGCACCGCTACATGGAGTCGACGCTCGACAAGGACACCACGATGAAGACCGAGGACGCCCTCCTCGAGCTCTACCGCCGCGTCCGCCCAGGCGATCCCCCGTCGGTGGACAACGCCCGCAACCTCCTCCAGAGCCTTTTCTTCAACCCGCGCCGGTTCGACCTCGGCCGCGTCGGCCGTTACAAGGTGGACAAGAGGCTGGGCCGCGACGAGGCCGATATCCTCGCGCGCGTCCGCCAGCGCGAGCTGCGGATCCTTGAGAAGGGGGACTTCATCGCCTTCCTTCGCAAGCTGATCGAGCTGAACAACGCGCCCCGCGAGAAGCAGATCCCCGACGATATCGACCACCTGGGCAACCGCCGGGTGCGCGCGGTCGGCGAGTTGCTGCAGAACCAATTTCGCATGGGACTGATCCGCATGGAGCGAATCATCAAAGAGCGCATGACGATCAGCGACCCGCACACGGTCACGTCTGCGTCTCTGATCAACGCGCGACCCGTGGTCGCCGCGATCAAGGAGTTCTTTGGCTCGAGCCAGCTGTCCCAGTTCATGGACCAGCACAACCCGCTGTCCGAGCTCACCCACAAGCGCCGGCTGTCGGCGCTGGGGCCAGGCGGCCTCTCCCGCGAGCGGGCCGGGTTCGACGTGCGCGATGTTCACCACAGTCACTACGGCCGCATCTGCCCGATCGAGACCCCCGAGGGCCCGAACATCGGACTCATCGGCAACCTGGCGACCTACGCCAAGGTCAACGAGTTCGGGTTCGTCGAGACGCCATTCCGGCGCGTCTACAACCGCATGTCGGTCAACGAGGACACGGCCACGAAGCTGGACGGCCGCACTTTGCGCCGCCCGGCGCTCGACCCCAAGGGGAAGGAGGTCCTGCCGGCGGGGCAGCTTCTCGAGCCCAAAGCGGTCCAGCAGCTGATCAAGGCGCATGTCGCCGGCGTCGACATCGTGCCGTGGGTCTCGACCGAGGTCGAGTACCTCTCGGCTGACGAAGAGGACATGTTCGGCATCGCGCAGGCCAACGCAGGCCTGACCCCTGAGAACCACTTCACCGAGGCCCGCGTCCCGTCACGCGCCCGCGGCGACTTCAAGATCGAGGACGTCGGCAACATCCAGTACATGGACATCTCGCCGAAGCAGATCGTCTCCGTCGCCACGGCGATGATTCCGTTCCTCGAGCACGACGACGCCGGTCGAGCCCTCATGGGCGCCAACATGCAGCGCCAGGCGGTGCCGCTTCTCGTCACCGACGCGCCGCTGGTCGGCACCGGTGTCGAGTACTACGCCGCCAAAGATTCAGGCGAGATGATCGTGGCCGACGTGGCCGGCATCGTCGCCGACATCGCACACCCCAAGGACATCAAGGCGGTGCACGCCACCCCGGTCTTCGAGATCGTGGTCAAGCCGGATGGCGGTGGACCCGACCGGCACTACCCGCTTCAGAAGTTCGCGCGCTCCAACCAGGGCACCTGCCTGAACCACAAGGTGAAGGTGAAGCCCGGCCAGCACGTGGCCAAGGGCGACATCCTGGCCGACGGCCCGGCCATCGAAGACGGCGAGATGGCGCTGGGGAGGAACGTCCTCGTGGCGTTCATGCCCTGGGAGGGTTACAACTTCGAGGACGCGATCCTCCTTTCGGAGCGCGTCGTCAAAGAGGATATGTACACCTCGATCCACATCGAGGAGCACGAGTCCGAGGCGCGTGAGACCAAGCTCGGGCCTGAAGAGATCACCCGCGACATCCCCAACGTCGCGGACGACGCGCTGCGCAACCTCGATGAGCGCGGCATCGTCTACATCGGCGCCGAGGTCCAGCAGGGCGACATCCTGGTGGGCAAGATCACTCCCAAGGGCGAGACCGAGCTCTCGGCCGAGGAGCGGCTCCTGCGCGCGATCTTCGGTGAGAAGGCGCGCGAGGTTCGCGACTCGAGCCTGAGGGTGCCGCACGGCGAGCGCGGCATCGTGGTCGACGTCAAGGTGTTCTCGCGCGAGAACAAGGACGAGCTTGGGCCGGGCATCAACGAGATGGTCCGCGTCTACCTCGCCCAGAAGCGCAAGATCTCGGCCGGCGACAAGATGGCCGGCCGCCACGGCAACAAAGGCGTGGTCGCCAGGATCATGCCCGCCGAAGACATGCCTTACCTCCCCGACGGGACCCCCGTCGACATCGTTCTGAACCCGCTGGGTGTGCCGAGCCGAATGAACCTCGGACAGGTCCTGGAGACCCACCTGGGTTGGGTCGCCCACACCCTTGGCATCAAGGTCGCCACTCCCGTCTTCGACGGGGCGCCGATGGCGACCATCGTTTCCGAGCTCAAGCGCGCGGGCCTGCCGGAAGACGGCAAGGTCAGGCTGCGCGACGGGCGTACCGGCGAGCAGTTTGACGAGCCGGTGACCGTCGGAATGATCTACATGCTCAAGCTTGCCCACCTGGTCGAGGACAAGATCCACGCCAGGTCCACGGGCCCTTACAGCCTGGTCACCCAGCAGCCGCTGGGAGGCAAGGCGCAGTTCGGCGGTCAGCGGTTTGGAGAGATGGAGGTCTGGGCGCTCGAGGCCTACGGCGCGGCGCACGTCCTCCAGGAGATCCTGACCGTGAAGTCGGACGACATCGTCGGCCGCGTCAAGGCTTACGAAGCGATCGTCAAGGGCGACAACACGCTCGAGGCCGGCATTCCGGAATCGTTCCGCGTGCTGGTCAAGGAGCTGGAAGGGCTCGCGCTCGGGGTCGAGATCCTGAGCGAAGACGAGCGCCAGATCGTGTTGTCCGAAGAGGATATCCCCGAGATCCCGCTGGACCTCGGTATCAGCCTCGAGCGCGAAGAGCTCGGGGAAGACTCGGCCGAGTAGGAAGTAAGGAAAGAGAATTTGCTGAAGCTAGAGAACTTTGACGCTCTGAAGCTGTCCTTGGCGTCGCCGGACACGATCATGTCGTGGTCGCACGGCGAGGTCACGAAGCCCGAGACCATCAACTACCGCACGCTCCGCCCGGAGCGGGACGGTCTTTTCTGCGAGCGCATCTTCGGTCCGACGAGGGACTGGGAATGCCACTGCGGAAAGTACAAGCGATACCGCTACAAGGGAATCATCTGCGACAAATGCGGTGTCGAGGTCACCCGCTCGAAGGTTCGCCGCGAGCGGATGGGCCATATCAAGCTCGCCTCGCCCGTTAGCCACGTCTGGTACTTCAAGGGCATCCCGAGCCGCATGGGCCTTCTCCTCGACATGTCGCCGCGCAATCTCGAGAAGATCCTTTACTTCGCCAACTACATAGTCACGGACGTCCACGAGGAAGTTCGCCTCGACATGCTGGCTGTGCTCAACATGGACAAGGACGAGCGCGCGATCCGCTTGCGCGCCGACATCGACTCCAAGAGCAAGGAGCTTCGTGCCGAAAGCGAGGGCAAGACCAAGAAGCTGAAGGGCGAGGTCGAGACCGAGGTCTCGCGTCTCGAAGAGGAGCTCCAGGAGGCGGTCGACTCGATCACCACCCAGGGCAAGAAGGCGACCGAGCACATCAAGGCTGGCATCGGCACCAAGTCGCGCCGTGCATTGTCGATCGGCCCGGACGGCGACGAAGAGGTTGTGGTCGACAAGGGCGAACTGCTCTCAAAGGAAATGTCGCGCGCGGTGCTCGGCAAGGTCCAGGAGAAGATCGAGAAGCTCGAAGCCAACACGAAGGCCCAGCAGAAGCGCGCCAAGGACCGCCTCGACGCGGACCGCAAAGCGCTCGACGCTCAGATCGAAGCCGCCACCAAGACCCAGCGCGAGGCCATCCAGGGTGAGCTCGAGGCTCTACAGCAGGAGATCGAGGCCACTCGCACGGACCTCGAAGGCCTGCACCCCAAGCAAATTCTCACCGACACCCAGTTCCGGGACTTCCAGGAGCGCTTCGGGCGCGCCTTCAAGGCCGGCATCGGCGCGGAGGCAGTGCGTGAGCTGCTGTCGCGCATCGAGCTCCAGTCCGAGATGTACCGCCTGCGCGAAGAGTCGCGTTCATCGAGCGGGCAGCGCAAGCAGAAGGCGATCAAGCGCCTGAAGGTAGTCGAAGACTTCCGCAAGTCCAACTCGAGCCCGACGTGGATGGTGCTCGAGGTGCTGCCGGTCATCCCACCCGAGCTGCGCCCGATGGTTCAGTTGGACGGCGGCCGGTTTGCGACCTCCGACCTGAACGACCTCTACCGCCGCGTGATCAACCGCAACAACAGGTTGAAGCGGCTCCTCGAGCTCGGCGCCCCGGAGATCATCGTGCGCAACGAGAAGCGCATGCTCCAGGAGGCCGTCGACGCCCTCATCGACAACGGCCGCCGCGGCCGTGCCATCACCGGCACCGGCAACCGCAAGCTGAAGTCGCTCTCCGACATGCTCAAGGGCAAGCAGGGCCGGTTCCGGCAGAACCTCCTCGGCAAGCGTGTTGACTACTCGGGCCGGTCCGTCATCGTGGTCGGTCCCGAGCTGAAGCTGCACGAGTGCGGCCTGCCCAAGAAGATGGCACTCGAGCTGTTCAAGCCGTTCGTCATGCGCGAGCTCGTCAACAAGGGCTACACGACCAACATCAAGTCAGCCAAGCGGATGGTCGAGCGCAGCCGGCCCGAGGTGTGGGATGTCCTCGACGAGGTCATCCACGAGCATCCGGTGCTGCTCAACCGCGCCCCGACCCTTCACCGCCTCGGCATCCAGGCGTTCATGCCCGTGCTGGTCGAGGGATCGGCGATCCAGATCCACCCATTGGTGTGCGCAGCCTTCAACGCCGACTTCGACGGCGACCAGATGGCTGTTCACGTTCCGCTCTTCAGCGGCGCCATCGCCGAAGCCAAGAACCTGATGATGTCGTCGCAGAACATCCTGTCCGCGGCGGACGGCCACCCCGTGGTCGCCCCGACCCAGGACGTCGTGCTCGGGTGTTACTGGCTGACCGCCGCGCGAGGGGAGATGCCGAGCGGCGTTGAGAAACTACAAAAACTGCGCGCCTTCAGCTCACAGAACGAGGTCGTGCTTGCTCTCGAGGCCAAGGTGGTCAAGCTCCAGGAGTGGATCCGCGTCCGCATTGGGACGGAGCTGATCGTCACCACCCCGGGACGTGTCGTCTTCAACGAGCCGCTGCCCGTCGGCAAGGAGCCGATGGAAACGACGATGCAGCCGCTTCCCTTCCAGAACGCGCACTACGACCGCAAGCTGTTGCGGACGCTGGTGGCAGAGCTGTTCCGCCTGTACGGCAGCGACACGACGGCTGTCGTGGCCAACGACATCAAGCGGCTTGGATTCCGCTATGCAACCCAAGCCGGGATCACTGTGTCCGCCATGGACATTCCGCACCCCGAGTCGAAGTGGCAGACGATTCACGCCACCGAGAAAGAGGTCGCGGACGTCGAGAAGATGTACCGCCGCGGCGTCATGACCGACGACGAGCGGTACCGCAAGGTGATCGAGCTCTGGCAGAAGACCTACGAGGACGTGGGCAACGCCACCGAGCAGGCCTTCGACAAGTTCAGCCCGATCTGGATGATGATGGGCTCGGGCGCCCGCGGAAACATCCAGCAGATCCGCCAGCTCGCCGGCATGCGAGGGCTTATGGCCGACCCGACCGGCCGGATCATCGACCTGCCGATCATGGCCAACTTCACCGAAGGCCTGACGGTGCTCGAGTACTTCATCTCAACCCACGGCACGCGCAAAGGTCTCGCAGATACCGCCCTTCGCACCGCCGACTCGGGGTACCTGACGAGGCGGCTGGTCGACGTCGCTCAGGACGTCATCGTGCGGGAGGAGGACTGCGGCACCACCAACGGCATCTGGGTTCGCGACATCACGCCTGAAAGGGCGAAGAGCGAGCCGATATTCGAGAAGATCGCCGGCCGGATTTCCGCGGAGAACATCGTGATCGATGGCAAGGTGCTCGTCGCCGCGGGTTCGCCGATCAGTGACGATGCAGCGCGCCAGACGATCGCGGCGGGAGTCGCCGTCAAGATGCGTTCAGTGCTCGTGTGCGAAGCCCGCGAGGGCGTCTGCCGCACGTGCTACGGCCGCAACCTGGCTACCGGCAAAATCGTCGAGATCGGTGAGGCGGTGGGCGTCATTGCCGCCCAGTCCATCGGCGAGCCGGGCACCCAGCTGACCATGCGCACGTTCCACACCGGCGGGCAGGCCGGCGTGGACATTACCCAGGGTCTGCCCCGCGTGGAGGAGCTCTTCGAGGCTCGTATCCCCAAGGGCAAGGCAATCATCTCCGAGATCGATGGGGAGCTCGAGATCATCCGCGCGGAGGGTTCGCGCAAGGTGCGCGTGACCTCCAAAGAGGAGTTCGAGGTCTCTTACCCCGTCGACGCCAAGATGCAGGCCCTGGTCAAGAGCAAAGACGACGTCATGGAGGGCCAGGAGGTGGCGCGCGACGCCAAGGGCAACGGCATCCGGACCCGCCACGCCGGCAAGGTCAGCGTCTCCGCCAAGGAGATCACTGTCCGCACGATCGACGAAGAGGTCCGCGAGTACCCCATCCCGCACCAGGTCCGCATTCGCCCGGAGCTCGACCGGCGCGACGGCCAGAAGGTCGTCATCAAGGCGGGCCAGCAGATCACCGAGGGCTCCATCTCGCCGCAGGAGCTGCTGCACATCCTGGGCAAGGAGGCGGTCCAAACCTTCCTCGTGGACGAGGTCCAGAAGGTCTACCGCAGCCAGGGCGTCGATATCAACGACAAGCACATCGAGGTGATTGTTCGTCAGATGATGCGGAAGGTCCGCATCGACTCGGCGGGCGACACGGGCCTGCTCCCCGGCGAGATCGTTTCGCAGTGGGAGTACGAGGAGGCCAACGCAAAGGCGCTGGCGGAAGGTGGCGAACCGGCCACGGCCCAGACGGTCCTGCTCGGTCTGATCAAGGCCGCGCTGAACACGACCTCGTGGCTCTCGGCAGCTTCCTTCCAGGAGACCACCCGCGTCCTCACCGAGGCCGCGATCTCCGGCAAGATCGACAGGCTGCGCGGGCTGAAGGAGAACGTGATCATCGGCAAGCTCATCCCGGCCGGCACCGGGTTGGACTACTACAAGAAGCAGCGTGAGCAGGCCGCAAGGGTGCTCGAAGAGGAACCGATAGACCTCGAGACGCTGTCTGTCTAGCTAGTGCAGAAAGGGGAGGGAACCTCCGGGTTCCCTCCCACCAAGTTCGACGGCCCAAATCGCCCGGGTTTGAGTTACAGTCAGCGGTACGTGCACAAGGGTCGCCCGCCACTCGGGTGGCCCTTTTCTAATGAAAGGGAACCGAGGTTCCCTCTCATGCTCTCTTTCCTAAAGGTTCGGACTCACCTAATGTTTTCTCCCAGCCCGGTTGGAGATACCGAAGGAGCGATTGGCGGACGGCCTGGCGGAGCCAGGCCTACCGACCACGCTGGCTATGATGCGAAAAGTGACACCAGGCTTAAGGCGCTTTCGCGCCGTCGCAATCGTTTTGCTTGTCCTGGTCGTCGGCACTGCTTGTACCCCGAGCGCTCCTTCGCTGACGCAGGGGGCCAAGCTTGCTAAGGACCAGACGCTGCGGGTCTTGCTCGACGACCAGCCCGCCTCGCTGGATCCGGGCCAGACGCAGTTCTCATATGAAACATCCGTCTTGCGGGCGATCTCAGAACCGCTGATGAGGCCGAACGCCGACATGAATGGAGTTTCGCCCGCCGCCGCCGAACGGTTCGACGTTTCCGCGAGCGGGACGATCTACGCCTTCCATCTCCGACCAAATGCCCAGTATTGGGACGGCACGCCGGTGAAGGCGCAGGACTTCGTCTTCGCATGGCAGAGGCTGATCGACCCCAGGCTTGCATCACCAAACGAGGGATTCTTCGCGGACGTGGTGCTGAATGGCGACAAGGTGTCGCTGCTCGATCCGCGGCGAGACGCGTCGAAGCTCGATGCCGCCGTTGCCTCCCTGGGTCTGAAGGCGACCGACGACTACACGTTCCAGGTGACGCTGTCACATCGCGATCCCGCCTTCATCTGGCTTGCAGCGATGCCGGCTGGCGCGCCGATCAGGTCAGACGTTGTCAAGACCTCTGGTGACAAGTGGGCAACCGCGCCCGAGACGCTCATCACCAACGGGCCATTCAGGGTGGTCGAGATGGCCACGGGCGACCACATCAACGTGATCCAGAACCCGCACTATTGGGGGCCGCGCCCGACCTTGACGGCGATCGATTTCGTCATCGTCAACGACGGCGCTGCCGCGTTGGCGAAGTACACGAGCGGCCAGCTCGACGTGATCGACGTCCAGCCGGCCCAGGCCGCCGGAGTTGCCGGCGACGCCAGGCTGAGTCATGAGCTGATGAAGACGCCATCGCTCAGCGTCTACTGGCTGGTGTTTCACATCACCTCGTCGCCGTTGAACAACGTCAAGGTGCGCAGGGCGATTGCGGAAGCGATCGACCGCGCCGCCTTCGTCGCCCAGGTCTTCCAGGGCCAGGCGATGCCGGCCGAGTCATTCATTCCGCAAGGCATGCACGGCTACGCGCCAGGGGTGGGTGGGGGTCTTCAGAAATCGGACATCACCGCGGCGCGGGCTTCGCTGGCGTCGTCGGGTGTGAGCGCCAAGCAACTCTCAGGCATCAAGTTCTCCTATGACCGCTCGTCCGATTTTCAGAAAGCCTCTGCCACCTTCGTGAAGACGCAGCTCAAGACCAACCTGGGAATCGACATCACGCTTCAGGGGCTCGACCAGAACACCCTGAGCTCGCGACTCAGCAGCGGCGCGTTTCAAATTGCGGGGCCCAGTGGCTGGACCGCGGACTATCCCGACGCCTCTGATTGGTACCAGGTCTTCCTGACGACGAGCTTTCGCAACGTCGGCCTCTACCAGAACCCGCAATACGACAGCTTCGTGCGCGCCGCCGCCACGGACACCCAGCCCGACCGTCGAGACCAGGAATACAGGCAGGCCGAGGCCATGCTCGTGAGCGAAGCGCCGGTGGCCTTTCTGGCCCAAACCGTCAGCTGGAGCCTGGTCCGGCCCTACGTCAAAGGCATCACGCCGACCTCGATCGACGAATGGCCTGGCGCATTGTTTCCAACTCAGATTTATGTTGCTCCCAGATAGCCTCACAACGAACGGGCGTTCGCATCTGGGATAGGCCATACTTGACACTCACTGGTGGGGAGCCAGAGAATTCGTCTCAGGCGAAGAGCCTGTGTGTGAGTAGACCTGCTGCCGGCGCACTCTCGCCCCGGTTTCCCAGAGCTTCCGGGAAGAAGGCTGCAGGATCGTCAGTCAAGAGAGGTAAGACGCTTATGCAGTTTGGCAATCGTTTACGAGCGGTCGCGCTCGCGTTCGTAGTCCCATTCGCGATCGTCGCCTGCGGTGGCGGCGGCGGCGGCGGCGCGACTTCGGTATTGCCGGCCACTACGTACACCGCCCAGACCCCGACCGCCGCGCAGAAGGGCGGACAGCTCGTCTACTCCGACTGGGAAGCCGTGAACAACCTGTTTGGCTTCAGCTCCTCAGCCGCGACCATCTCCCAGGCGACCACCATGCTGTGGCTGTCCCTGTGGACATACGACCCCACCAACGTCCCAGTACCCGACCTGGTAGCCCAGGTTCCGGCGACGGACAACGGCGGTATCAAGGTCATCGACGCCACCCATATGGACATGACCGTCACCTTGAAGTCAGGTCTCAAGTGGTCGGACGGCTCGCCGCTGACCTCCGATGACGTGATCTTCACCTGGCAGGCGATCTGCGACCCGGCGGCCGGATACCCGAGCACTGCCGGCTACGACCACGTCGTCTCGATCGACAAGGTCAGCGACACTGTTACCACCTGGCACTTCGGGCCAGAGTCGACCAAGTCCGCGACCGTCGCTGGCCAGCCGGCCTACCGCTGCGGAATGACCGCACCGCTCGACAGTGGCATCTACGCGCCGTACCTGCTGCTGAACATGCAGGTCTACCCGAAGTCGGCCCTGGGCGCCATCGCTCACGGCGACTGGGCCAAGGCCGACTACTTCAACGTCAAGCCAACCGTCACCAGCGGCCCGTACATGGTGCAGAGCTTCACCCCTGGCAACGCAGCCCAGGTGGTCATGGTTCCGAACCCGCACTACGCCGACGGCCGCAGTGGCGCCAAGGTCTTCAACCACGCGCCTTACCTCGACAAGGTGATCTACAAGATCTATGGCACCAAGCCGTCCCAGATCGCCGGTCTCGCCGCGGGCGACACCGACCTGGGCCTCGACCTGATCGCCAACGACCTGCCCGCTTTGCAGGGGATCAACGGCTACAAGACGGTCGCCATCACCGGACTGCTCGACGAGTTCCTCACCTTTAACGTGGCGAAGAACATGAAGGGCTGCGCGGCTCCTTACGACCAGACCAAGTGCGGCACCAACACCATCTTTGTTGGTGACAAGGTGCTGCGCCAGGCGATCAACCTGGCCATCGACAAGGCCGCTATCAACGCGAACCTCGTTCACAACGCCGGCGTGCCGATGAACGGACCACTGCTGAGCACTTTCAAGCCTTGGGCCGACACCACGCTTGCCAAGTTCACCCGCGACGTGGCCAAGGCCAATTCGCTGCTTGACGGCGACGGCTGGGTCAAGGGTTCCGACGGCATTCGCGCAAAGAACGGCAAGAAACTTCACTTCACCATCACCACCACAGCAGGCAACAAGCAGCGTGCCTCTGAGGTGGAGCTCATCGCCAACAACCTGAAGGACATCGGCGCGGACGTCCCGTCGAGCCCTGACACGGGCACCAACGTGTTCGACTCCTTCAACACCGGCGGCATCTTCGCCACCGGCCAGTACGACGTGGCCTTGTTCGCCAACAACTGGGCCCCCGACCCTGACTCGTTCGCTTCCTACGTGGCCGTCAACCAGATCCCGTCCCCGACCAACCAGTCGGGCGGCAACTGGGGCCACGCCAACGACCCCGCGCTGGACGCGCTGTTCGCGCAAGGCGCCAACACGCTCGACATCGCCAAGCG